>JAFTEX010000049.1 GCA_017453445.1 Bacteroidaceae bacterium | reverse complement strand
ATTTCTGCAATAGTCCAGGGAGGGCTTGTCCCCCTTATATATATAAATATATCAATCAAGATATATATATATAATAATAGCCGACGGGCACATTTTCCTATTGCAAATTTGCAGAAATGCAGATTTTTCCGTACAATTTGCATCATCAGCAGCATAACAAGGACGCGCAGTAAACAGATGAGGCGTAGAAATGTTTTGATTATTAATACGTTATTGTGGATTCGACCCTTCCGATGCTGATTCTTGTCGCTTCCCCGACTGGCAACCCGAGGGGGGGGCGATACGACAAATTCCGCCGTCACTACCTCATCGCGCAGGCGGCCGCCCCCCTGCTTCCCTCCACGTGAAACAGCCCGCATTGCACAGGGCTTTCCGTTACCATTTCGTCAATAAAAACACCTTTTAGTGACGGACTTATTGACGAGCCGTTTTTTTCTTGCACCCGCGCCGCATTCTTCGTAACTTTGCACCGTAATCCTCAGTACGCCACTTTCCGACGCAGGTCGCGACGCGCGGCATCGTGAGCAACTTCGGGTTACCGAGGCTGGCGCGCACGCCTCGACGAGAGATTCAACACATTATCACTACAAACTAAACGCAAACGAAAAAACTATGGCAAAGATTAAGAAAACCCTTTTTTCTGCATTTCTGCATTTCTGCAATAAGAAATTTTCTGCCGTCGGGGGGGCGACATTCTTCGGTCTGCGGGGGCAGGGGGGGGCGTTCCCCCTGCTAAGATTTGCGCGTTTCCTTTTTTTTTCCTATCTTTGTCGCGAATATTTGTAAAACGAGGAACGATGAAAGGCAAATGGAAAAGGTGGCTCGTGCTGTGGGCCGTGTGCCTGACCAGCGTTGGAGCATGGGCCGCCGAGGCCCTGAAGGTGGCCGTGCTGATGCCGCTGAAGGAGCAATCGCCACGGGGCGAGACCGTCATAGAGTTCTACCAGGGACTGCTGATGGCTGTGGCCCAACTCAAGGGTGAGGGGCAGAGCGTGGACGTCTATGCATTGGACTCGGGAACGGACGAGGCACAGATGGAGACCGTGCTCCGGAACTCCATGCTCACGAAGATGGATGTCATCTTCGGCCCGGCCGACGGGGCACAGATAGCACCGCTTGCCGACTTCTGCCGGCAGCACGGCATACGCATGGTGATGCCGTTCAACACGCCTTGCAACCAACTCTACTCCAACCCCTGGATCTATCAGGTGGGCGTGGCGCAGGAACAGCTTTACCCGGGCATCACGGCACTCGTCATGGACCAGATGGAGAACAGCCACTTCGTCGTTTATCATTCGGGCGAGCAGGACGAGCGGGCGCAGTCGTTCACGAACCATCTGACGCAGGTGTTCGCGCTGCGCCAGATGCAGGTGACGAGCCTGCCGGCGGGGGCCGACGTGCGGGCCTTCGAGCAGGCACTGAACCAGTTCCGCGAGAACGTCATCATCCCCGACAGCCGCAGTCTGAAGGCCGTGAAGGACCTGCTGGCAGGGCTGAAGGCGTTCCGGGCCGACTTCCCCCAGTACAAGGTGAAGTTGCTGGGCTACCCGGAGTGGCTGACTTACACGAGTGTCCTGCTGAAGGACTTCTATGCGCTGGACACGCGCGTCTTTTCGGCCTACTACAGGAATCCGCTGAGCGGGCGGGTGCTGAAATTCGAACAGCAGTACAGGCAGAACTTCGGGAAGGCGTCGCGCAACTCGTTCCCGCGGGCCGAGATGCTGGGCTACGACCTGGGATGCTACTTCCTGCGCGGACTGGCCCGCTACGGCGCGGACTTCGACAATCAGCACGCGGCGATGGCTGAGGCGCAGCCCTTGCAGCAGTACTTCCGCTTCCAGCGTGTCGGCGAGCAGGGGGGATTCATCAACCTGCACGTCCAGCTGGTGCACTACGGCGCGAACAATACGATTCAGGTGGAGAAGTAAAGACACGAGAACCGAGATGCGCCAGATATGTTTTGTGATAGTGATGTTTGCGGCTGCGGCCCTGCGGGGGCAGGTAGGCGAGTTCCGCAGTGCGCTGGCCTTGGGCGTGAACGGAGGCTACGTGCTGAACCGTGTCTCGTTTAACCCGACCGTCAAGCAGAACTTCCATGGGGGGATGACGGGCGGCATCACGCTGCGTTACACGTGTGAAAAGTATTTCAGCATGTTCTGCGCCGTGCAGGCGGAGGTGAACTTCGCCCAGATGGGCTGGAAGGAGGACATCGAGACCAGTCAGGACATGTACAGCCGCACGGTCAACTACATTCAGGTGCCCCTTCTGGCCCGCCTGTCCTTCGGGCGCGAGGAGAAGGGTGTCATGGGCTTTCTGGTGCTGGGCCCGCAGCTGGGCTTCTATCTCTCGGACAGCGACAAGCGGACGGGGGAATGGAGTTCCGCGACGCTCGGGCTTCGCCCCAACCACGTGACGGAGCAGTACGACCTGAAGGTTCAGAACAAGTTTGAATACGGCATAACGGGTGGCCTCGGCCTGGAGGTGAACACGCGCCGCGCAGGCCATTTCATGGTGGAGGGCCGCTATTACTTTGGCCTGAGCAATCTCTTCCACGACGGCAAGTCAGACCCCTTTGGCCGCTCCGCAAACGGGGCGATAGTGGCCAAAGTGTCGTATTTGTTCGATGTGTTTAGTCGGAAATAGTTATCTCAGACGGTCGAGCGACTTGACGAGCAGTTCGTCCCTCAAGATGCCCCGGTAGGCCAGATAGTCGAGCACGAGGGCTATGAAGGGGAAGGTGGCCGTCACGGAGGGGGTGAACGTCAGTCCGTTGGCGTATGCCGTATAGGCCAGATAGCCGAGGACGGCGTGGTAGCCGACGAGCAGTATCATCGAGAAGGTGACGACGCGCATTTGCAGCGCGCGGCGCTTGAAGAGGAAGATGCCGACAAACGTCAGGGTTGTCACCACGAGCAGGAGGGCGAACAACGCCCAGGGGGAGAAGTTGAGATGGCCCGTCCCGACGCTCTTGATCCACAGATTGTAGAGGTCGGCTTCGTGGATGCCCTCGGCCGTGTGCAACATTCCGAGCGGCCGACTGAGGCAGACGACTCCCAAAATGGTGGAGACGAGCAAGTAAAGCGATTGTATCCGCTGAATCATGGTGCGATTGCTTCTTTCAGTGTGTGGGGGTTAATCCTCGTCTACGGTCTCCGCAGCGGGGAGGCGGTAATAGATTTTCCCGTCAATGAATTCCTGTGTGGCAATCAGTGTGGGCTTCGGCAGTTTCTCGTAGAAACGCGAAATCTCGATTTGTTCGCGGTTTTCGAACACCTCGTCCAGGTTGTCGGTGCTGGAGGCGAACTCGGAGAGCTTCTTCGAGAGTTCCTGCTTGATTTCGCTGGATATCTGGTTAGCGCGCTTGCCGATGATGGCTATGGTCTCGTAGATGTTGCCGGTCTCTTCACACAGGTTCATGATGTCGCGTGTCACGGTGTTGGTGGGCGCATTTGTCTTTTTGTAGTCCATTATGCTTTATTTGGTTTTAATGTGTTAGTTTTCTGCTTGTCTGCGGCGGCTTCGCTCGTGAGTGCCCGCGGCGGGGTCATTTCCCTGTTCCGGGGTCGGTGTGTTTGCGGTTCACGGCGGAATTGGCCTGGTTGAGTATGTTTTTTGCCTCCTTCAGGTACTTCGATTCGGGGAAGTCGTTCTCGAAGGCGTAGTATTCATCGATGGCGTCGCGGAGGCGTTCGATGCGTTTCGCCTCAATGCTCTTGACGGCCAACTGGTATTTGGCACGCAGAATCAGGATGGCAAGCCGCTCGCGCTTGTCGGTGGAAGCGTAAGGATAGTCGCGGAGGGCGTTCTGCGCGGTCACCACGCAGGCTTGGTAGTTGCTGCCACCGTAGAGGCTGTTGATCATGTAGGACCCGAGGTCGTAGTAGAGCTGGGCCGAAAGGCACTCCTTTTCCACCAGTTTGTCCTGCAGGGCGAAAATCATCTCGTGGGTCTGCTGCTTCAGCGACGTGTAGGGGAACTGGTCGAGGAAGGCCTGAAATTCTCCCATGGCTTCCACCGTGCCCGACTGGTCGAGACGCGGGTCTGGGGTCTGGTTGTAGAGCGACATGGCCGAGTAGAAGCGGGCCTGCTCGATGTATTGCCCTTTCGGGTAGCTCTGGCAGTACTTCTTCAGGTCGTTGTGGGCCATGTCGTAGTTCTTGCCAAAGTATTCGCTCATCGAAAGCATGAAGAGCGACTCCTCGCCGTTGGCGGTGCCCTTCATGACACCGAGAAGGTCATAGAAGAGCGTGGAGGCTTTGCTGTATTTGCCTTGGATAAAGTAGGCTTTCGCAGCCTCGTACTTGTATTCGTAGTCGGGCGTCTTCTGCAAGATGGCATATTCGCCACAGGAGGCCAGCATCAGGGTTGAGAATGTGAAAAGGCAAATCCGAAGTAGCTTATTCATCTTTTTTATTCTAAAACGCGCACATATTTGGAGCGCAAAGATACAAAATAAAGTTGAAAGAAGAAAGATGAAACTGAAAAAAGGTGGGGCCGGCGGCAATATTTAATGTTTTTTCACCCTTGGGAACTTCTTTTTTGGCCTCCGGCTTTTAACTTTGAACATATTGCCCTATCTTTGCATTCCAATATGCCGCATTTCGAACTCACATCTCCATTCAGTCCCACGGGCGACCAGCCGCAGGCCATACAACAGCTTGTGGAGGGAGTGCGCCGGGGCGACGAGGCGCAGGTCTTGCTGGGCGTGACGGGAAGCGGAAAGACGTTCACCATGGCCAATGTCATTGCCCAGGTGAACCGCCCGACTCTCATCCTGAGCCACAACAAGACGCTTGCCGCGCAGCTCTATCGCGAGATGAAGGCCTTCTTCCCGAAGAATGCCGTGGAGTATTATGTGAGTTACTATGACTACTATCAGCCAGAGGCGTACATCCCCTCGACGGACACCTACATCGAGAAGGACTTGGCCATCAATGACGAAATCGACAAGCTCCGGCTGGCGGCTACGAGCGTGCTGCTTTCGGGACGAAGGGATGTCATCGTCGTCTGCTCGGTCAGCTGCATCTACGGGATGGGCAATCCGGCCGCCTTTTACGAGAGCGTCATCAGTGTCGCCGTCGGGCAGGAACTCGACCGCAACATGCTCCTGCGCAAACTCTTGGACAGCCTCTACGTCCGCAACGACGTCACGCTGAACCGGGGCGAAGTGCGCGTCAAGGGCGACACGGTGGACGTGGCACTGGCCTACAGCGACAACCTCCTGCGCATCACCTATTGGGGCGACGAGATTGAATCCATCGAGGAGATTGACCCCATGACCATGCAGCGTGTGGCCTCGTTCTCGGAATACAGGATTTATCCGGCCAACCTCTTCATGACCACTAAGGAAACACAGGAACGTGCCGTGCGCCAGATTGAGGACGACCTGACCCGGCAGGTGGAGTTCTTCGAGGAAGAGGGGAAACCATTGGAGGCTAAACGCTTGCACGAAAGGGTGACCTACGACGTGGAGATGATTCGCGAACTGGGACATTGCTCGGGCATTGAAAACTACAGTCGCTATTTCGACGGCCGCGAGCCTGGGACTCGCCCCTTCTGCCTGCTCGATTTCTTTCCCGACGATTTTCTGATGTTCATTGACGAGAGCCACGTCAGTGTCCCACAAATCGGAGGCATGTATGGTGGAGACCGTGCCCGCAAGACCAATCTCGTGCAGTATGGGTTCCGCTTGCCGGCGGCACTTGACAACCGCCCGCTGAAGTTCGAGGAGTTTCAGCAATTGGTTCATCAGGTAATCTACGTCTCTGCCACGCCTGCGGACTACGAACTGGCGCAGGCCGACGGAGTGGTCGTGGAACAACTGATTCGCCCCACGGGCCTGCTTGACCCTGTCATCGAAGTCCGTTCCCGGGAACACGAGGCCGACGACCTGCTGGAGGAAATCCTGCAACGCATTGAGGTGGGGGAGCGTGTGCTGGTCACCACGCTCAGCAAGCGGCAGGCCGAGGAGTTTTCGGCCTATCTGGTGCGAAGCGGCATCAACGCCTGCTACATCCACCACGAGGTGGACACGATGGAGCGCGTCCAAATCATGGACGCGTTGCGGAGGGGCGAGTACGATGTGTTGGTCGGGGTCAATCTGCTCCGTGAGGGGCTTGATCTCCCCGAGGTTTCGCTTGTGGGCATCCTCGATGCCGACCAAGAGGGATTCCTGCGCAGCAAGACCAGCCTGACCCAGACCATTGGGCGAGCAGCGCGGCACGTCCACGGGAAGGCCATTTTCTATGCTGACAAAATCACGGCCAGCATGGCGGCCTGCATCGAAGAAACCAACCATCGGCGCGAGGTGCAACTGCGCTACAACGAGGAACATGGCATCACCCCGAAGGCTGTCAAGAAGGGGGTGACCCCAACCCTGCCTATGGCGCAAAGGGAGGGGAGCGACCTGTCACCAAAAGATACGCGAGGCGGAGCAGCAGCTTACGTCATTCAGCAAACTCCCGTACCCGTTGCGGCCGATCCCGTCATGGAGGTCATGTCGCCCGACCAGTTGCGGAAGACCATCGAGCATACGCGTCGTCAAATGCAGGAAGCCGCTCGGAAACTCGATTTCATGGAGGCTGCCCAGTATCGCGACGAACTGCTTCGCCTCATGAATTTACTTGAAGAAAAGGAGGGAGGGCATTAGGGTTTCCTTGCTCCTTACCCCTTGCTCCTTGCCCCTTGCTCCTTGCCCCTTTTCCCTTCTCACTTCTCACTTCTCACTTTCTTCCTATACATCTGCCAACTGTTGTAGGCATTGTGCCAGATGCAGTAGAAACCTCCCGCAATGCTGGTGACGGGAGTCATGAAGGTATAGCCCATCCAGATGGCAAAGACCGTGTTCTTCTGGCCGCAGGCTTGTGCGGCACTAATCGGGTCTTGGTCCCTTTTGCCCATGAGACGACCAAAAGCAAACTGAACGATGCAGGTCAGCAGCGAAACTGCGGCAATGGCCACCTGGTAGCCCCAAGGCATGTGGCTGTGGACGATGCTCTTCACGGTGACGGCAATGGCCAGAGCCAGTCCCACGGACCAAAGGTAGAAGGGGAGGTCGCGGCT
This sequence comes from Bacteroidaceae bacterium, assembly GCA_017453445.1. Classification (GTDB taxonomy): domain Bacteria; phylum Bacteroidota; class Bacteroidia; order Bacteroidales; family Bacteroidaceae; genus Physcousia. The sequence goes on along the minus strand of JAFTEX010000049.1, from coordinate 117,055 downwards.
TTGAGCCAGTCTTTCCGTCGTCCTTCGGGAAAACCAGCGAAGCACGACAGAGAGAAAAAAGGGACCCAGAAGCAGAGGGAAAACGCGCAAAATGATGGTCATGAAGCTTCTTAGAAAAGTCTCTCCCGGATGTGGATGGATGAGGGGGATGACCAGCGGGACCATGACGGCCACGGCGAGATTGATGATGATGGTATAAGCCATCAGCGTGCCTGCGTTGCCTCCCAGTTTGCGCGTGACAACAGCGGCGGCGGTGGCAGTCGGGCATATCAGGCAAAGCATCCCCCCCTCGACGACCACCTTCCAGTGCGGGTCGTCCAACTGCTGAATGAGCAGGGCGCAAGCGATGAATGTCACCGTCTGGAACACCAACACCCATCCCTGCCATGCTGACAGGCGGAGGTCGCGCGGCTCCACCTTGCAGAAGGTGAGGAACAGAATGGCGAAAAGCAGAAGCGGCTGAACGATGGCGATAGTCTCGTTTGCAAACTCGTGAGTGCCGTCCAGAAACGGAATGTTGACATAGACGAAATATCCCACGGCCCCCACCAGCATGGCGATGGGGAGCGTCCAGTCCTTCAGAAATGTGATGATGCGTTGGCCCATATCGTCTGCAAAGGTACGATTAAGCGAGCGAAAATCCAAACTTGTTTGACATTTTCCGAGCATGAGTACCTAAGACCATAGGTCAAAGGTACAATTAAGCGGGCGATAATTCAAATTCCCATGCAGATAATTTATGGACTTAGTTGATATGCATGATATCTGCTGTGAAAGCGTGTTGATAACCATTCTGATTTAGCCAAATAAACCATGGCTTTAGTGTATTGTTATATGAGTAGTTGCTTTGCCATCCAGTCGTTTCGTGAAAGAATATCTCTAAGAATGGGCGAAAGTTAGCGTATAGGGGCGTGTTTAGTGCTGTTGGAGGAATGGAGGAGTTCTCGAGCCTTCTTACTGTTCGGAAGAACCATAGATTATGTTCTACATCGTATAGTTTGTCGTGGTGATGGAGGTAGTTGTCTTGGGCTTCCGTAAGATAGTATGAGTGCCTGACATCTTTATTCACATCATTGTCGCTGCAGAGGAGCCCGGTTATGCCGCAGTTCGTGTCTCGTAAGGCAAGTATGTTCTCTAAGTTTCCTGTGTAGCTTGACAAACGTACCACTCGGTCTATGCAGTCGTAGGTGCCCGTCATCTTGAAAATAGCCTCTACAAAGGTGTCATAATAGCCTTTCAGTATGGCTGCATCTGTGCTCGTAAATGTCTCGGTTGTCGTTGTACCATGGAAGGAAAAGCGAAGCCAATCTTTATTGGCTGCAAATTCTTCTGCAAACTTAGATGGAACGTCGCTTATGGAATAATCTCCGCTTACAATAAAGCAGTTAAGCGTTACCACTATTCCATGTTCATCATGGTATTGCTTCAACCTTGCAAGTTTGGGATTCTCAAAGCAAGACGTGTATGTTTCTTCATTATCTATCAGGTCAGTCCAAAACGTGCAATCGTCAAGGCTGAAATGTACATATTTTGTCAGTGCTTTCTGCTCATCTTTTGTTGTGGGTTCTACTATTACTGAGTCTTTCCCCTGGGAGGGATCCGTCGAGGTAGAGTCTGATTCAGTCGTGGCCACCACAATTACAGAATCCACCTTGGATGCAGGAAAACGACTTATACTTCCGTCATTCTTGTAAACTTTCCATGTTTGTGCATTTAGAGAAATAGAGAACAGCATGCTCAGCCACCAAATTACTGATTTTTGTCTCATCGCTTGTTTATTTTAAGGGTTGTGTTTTGATTCCTTATTATATATTGTCCGCGTTGGAGAGTGATAAAGGCCTCGCCACATTCATCCGCTAAGCCTTGTTCAATCAGGCGCCCAGATATATCGTAAACATATACACACGAATTTGGTAATAGATGTTCTCCTCTGACTCCTTGAGATAGGACGTGAAAGACTCCCTGCCTGTTGTTGCCTGTTTTTTCAATGGCATCCAACGAATACTCTTCAATGCTAAAATAGTGTATGTCGCAGATATCATAGGAAATCTCTTCTTCCGCGATGGCAATGTTCACGCCTGTTCCGATAAGAGTGATTTTTGGACTTCCATCAAGTGAAACGTGCATTACGTTTCCGTCAAACAAATGTACCGCCAATGTCTGCTCTGCCGTCGCAGTAAGGATAGCCATGAGAAATAATAAAGAGAGGGAAAGCCTTCTGATTGTTGGACTCGTTGATTTTTCTTCCATTGCTTAGGAAAATTAATTGAAATTGTTGTGCTTATAGGTTTGAACAAATGGACACAAAAAAAACGTGGACTATTACTTTCGTCTACGTTCACCAGGTATCGCCAAACACCTACAACCTTTAACGAGTAAAAGCCCACGCCATCGGCGTGAGCATCCGTGCTTTTACTCTTGGTTGTTACTAAATTTGGCGAATTTGGTGAACAAGAACTTAAGCGGACGCTTCTTCGATATGTCTAAAAATATATTTTATTTGCTCATAGGCATAAAATGACAGTAAGTTGATTCATCAATTCATATATATATACTGAGCTCTGAATATGCAATTCACTCTACTCATCCACAAAATTACGAATAAGTTGACAAAGTACCAAATACATTTGAGCTTTTTTCGAGAGAAACGCTTTGCCACGTCGGTATTATTTTGTATTTTTGTAGGCGCTAAGCAGATATAGGTAATTGTTTTATATACTTTTTATTTCTTTTTATGAATTTATACCTCCGTTTTTTTAATCAAGAGGTGCTGGTCGAGAATGCAGGCCAGGCAATTAACTTTCTATCACAGATTCCAGAGATTAAGCTGACTGATGCCCTCTGCAAGGATTTGACCCATTATGCGGACAGTTCAAATCTCTTTCCCAAGCGTTTCAAGGTGGGCCAGAAGGTTTATTTTATTGTGATAAAGACCACGGCAGCGACGATGGAAGAGTTCAAGGCATACGCTACGGAAGTGGGTATGCCGGCTTCTGAAGGGAAGCCCGAGAATGGGAAAGAAGCCCTTGCACGCGCACTGGCAGAGGAGAACCCCGGATGGTACAATGCTACCATGAAGTTCAAGCAGGTGCTCCCCGTTGAGGGGACTAACAAGTTCCGGTATCAGGATGCTGAATTCGTGGCAAAACTGAAGGCTCACAGTGTTCAGGATTGCTACAACCGCGTGGTCGACCATCTGCGCACTCGTGCCGATGTTGACCCGCGCAGTCAGTTCCCCTCCATCCGCGGACGTAACTTTAAAGCCGATTTTCTGGGGATGAATCCCTGATGCAGTCTCTTTCCCGCGGTCTCTTTTCAGGAGGCCGCGATAGAGTCCTTGCAGTTTACGAATCCTTTATTTTCTTTTGATTAGGATGTCCTGGATGTTGTAGTTGTCCATGAAACAACTGCAATCCACTGAGCCTTCGATGCCTTCGACGCGGCCACTGGCACTGAACTGCCACATGGCAAACTTCGGGTTCCCGTCCAGCTCGGGCGTTCCTTCGCTGTACTTTGCTATCATGAAAAGATAGTCCTCAAAGTATCCCGCCAGATACTTGTTATAGAAATTCTGTCCCGTGTAAATCAGCGGCTTCACGCCGTAATAGTTCTCCACGCCCTTCAGAAACACTTTAAGTCTGTGGCGCAGTTCCTCAGGAGTTGTCTTTCTCCCCTTCACCTCCACGTCAATCATGGGGATGAGGTCGTGCTCGCCCAGGTGGGGGACGGCCGAGGTCATGTTTTGCAGCTGGGCCGTGGGTGCTGCGGTCGGGCTGAAGAAATGGTAGCAGCCGACGGGGATGCCCACACGCCTTGCCCCCCGCAGGTTGGCCTGGAACATGTGGTCGACCATGCCGGCGTGTTCGGTGGCCTTGATGTAGACATAGTTTACGTCCTCGTTCCGTGCCACGGCTTCCCAGTTGATGCGGTTCTGATAGTGTGAAACGTCGATGCCCCGCTTGCCCGTGAAGTGCTGGCGGCGCTGAGGCTTGCGGTGGAAAATGAGGTCCTGTGAGTGGGGCAGTGCCTGTGCGGGTTGCAACGACAGGGGCAGGGCATCGGGCTGGATGTCAGTCTGGATGTCGATGGCTTGCACTTTTCTCTTTTCGGCTCTTGCGAGCGGCACAAACATCAGCAGCGACAGCAGTAGGGCTGGAAAACGGTTCATCGGCTTGGAGGGATTTTCATTTTACAGCCTCCCCGCCCAAAAGCGGGGAGGCTTTATTTGTGCTTACTTGATTTCGATTTCCTCTTTCATGTCAATTTCTTCTCCCTTCCGATTGTAGAACTCATATTGCAGGAAGGCCAGTTTCTGGCTGGGTATGACTTTCACACCGAAACCGTACTTCATCTGCCATTGGCGTTTGATGCTCCACAGCCCCTGGTTGATGTAGGCCATGACGAAAGGATGCACGTGCAGGGTGAACGAACGGATGTTCAGTTTGTTCACCAGCATGTCGATTTTGCTCTCCAATACGTCCGTGAACATGAAACTGCTCTTGATGGTTCCCTTTCCGTGACAGGTGGGACAGGTCTCGTCCACGTTGACCTCGGTCGCGGGACGTACACGTTGGCGCGTAATCTGCATCAACCCGAATTTGCTTAGCGGCAGGATGTTGTGTCGCGCACGGTCGTTCTTCATGTTTTCGCACATGCGCTCGTAGAGTTTCTGCCTGTCTTCTGCCACGCTCATGTCAATGAAGTCCACGACGATGATGCCGCCCATGTCGCGCAGTCGCAGTTGGCGGGCCAGTTCGTCGGCGGCTCCGAGGTTCACGTCCAGCGCGTTGGCTTCCTGGCCGTCGCTGTTCCGGGTTCGGTTTCCGCTGTTCACGTCCACCACCCACAGCGCCTCGGTGTGTTCGATAATCATGTAGGCACCGCGTTTGTAGGAGACAGTTTTCCCGAACGACCCCTTGATTTGGCGTGTGATGTCGAAATTGTCGAAGATGGGCAGCTTGCCTTTGTACTGCTTCACGATGTCGGCCCGTTCGGGGGCAATGAGGGTCACGTAGTCCTTCACTTCGTGGAAGTGCTTCTCATCGTCGACGTAGATGTTTTCAAAGGAGGGGTTGAAGAGGTCGCGCAGAAGTCCTACGGCACGGCTTGTCTCTTCGTAGACCAGCGAGGGCAGTTCTTTGGCTTCTGCGGCCCGTCTGACAGTTTCTTCCCATCGTTTCACGAGCACCTTCATTTCCGTGTCCAGTTCGGCCACGCGCTTGCCCTCGGCCACGGTGCGCACGATGACGCCGAAGTTCTTGGGCTTGATGCTCTGTATGACTTGCTTTAGTCTGGCCCGTTCCGAGGAAGACTTGATTTTCGACGACACCGAGACCTTCTCATCGAAGGGGATGAGCACCAGATAACGGCCGGGGAACGAAATCTCGCAGGTCATGCGGGGACCCTTTGTCGAGATGGGCTCCTTCACCACCTGCACCAGCACTTCCTGCCCTTGTTGCAGGATGTCCTGGATGCTTCCTTCCTTGCCCACTTCCTGTTCGCGGTGTGCCTGCTCGATGGGGAGGGCACCTTTCTTCCTGACCTGTTTCAGGAACTTGTCGAGAGAGCGAAATTGAATACCGAGATCAAGATAGTGCAGGAACGAGTCGCGCTCATGGCCTGCGCTTACGAAGCAGGCGTTGAGCCCTGGCATCAGCTTGCGCACACGAGCGAGGTAGATGTTCCCCACGCTGTACGAGGTGCTTTGGCCTTCCTCCTGAAATTCCATCAGACGTTTGTCCTCCGTCAGGGCGATGGATATTTTCTTCGGGTTGGCACTGATGAAGAGTTCGCTTGTCATTGTCTTCTTTCGGTTTCTTTTTCCTCAGGGTTCCCACGGGCTTGGAGCCGTTCTCTTGGATTCAAACAAAGAACAAACTCTCGCTAAGTGTGTTCTTCGCGGTGAGTTTGTTCTTTATCTTGGCTCACAAGCAGAATGTGAGAACCAGAGTTACTCACTTATTTGCTCTTGTGTCTGTTCTTACGCAGTCTCTTTTTACGCTTGTGAGTCGACATCTTGTGTCTTTTCTTCTTCTTTCCGCTTGGCATAGCTTTGAATGTTTTTATTAGTTAATAATCCGTTTTTCTTGTGTTTCTGAATGACTTTTCGCACATTCAGGGTGCAAAGATAGTGCAATTCGAGCGAAAAAGCAAATTTTCTTCGATTTTTTCCTCACATCGGGCAATCTTTATGCCTCTTCCCGCTTTTGCCTAATTATGTGGTTGCGGGAAGTATACTTGCTTAGGCTTATTCCATGCGCATGGTTTAATCATTCCATGCGCATCGTTTAATTAAACCATGCGCATGGAATAAAGCAAGGCTTACATGGTTCCGAATCCATCCTTATAAGGCTGAACGGAACGGGAAGTTGCAAAAAGTGAGGAGAAATATAAAGATAAGAGAATAAAAATTCGTATCTTTGCCCTATGGAACACAATCAATTCTCCCTGCGGCTCTTGGCTTGGTATGCCGAAAACGGGCGTCAACTGCCTTGGCGGCAGACACGTGACCCATACAGGATATGGGTTTCGGAGATTATCTTGCAGCAGACCCGGGTGGCACAGGGCTACGACTATTTTCTGCGTTTTGTCCGTCGTTTCCCGACGGTGGAAGCGTTGGCCGAGGCTTCAGAGGACGAGGTGCTGCACGAGTGGCAGGGACTGGGCTACTATAGCCGGGCGCGTAATCTTCGTGCGGCGGCCCGTCAGGTAGTGGAGTTGGGGCATTTCCCTCGGACTTACGATGAGATTCGCCGAATGAAGGGGGTGGGGGACTACACGGCGGCCGCCATTGCCTCGCTGGCTTTCGGACTGCCACATGCCGTGGTGGACGGCAATGTCTATCGCGTCTTGTCACGTTACTTTGGCATCGATGCCCCGATAGACTCCACGCCGGGCAAACGTCTCTTTGCCGCACTGGCGCAGGAAATGCTGGTGGAGAACCGTGCGGCAGATTACAATCAGGCCATCATGGACTTCGGGGCAATGCAGTGTACGCCGCAGTCGCCTCACTGTGTTGACTGTCCTTTGGCCGACACCTGTCAGGCACTGGCCGAGGGGCGCGTGACGCAGTTGCCTGTGAAACAACGTGCGACGGCGGTCCGCCCCCGCTTTTTCACCTACGTTTATGTGCGCTATGAGGGAATGACCCTGCTGCAACGACGTGGCAGGGGCGACATCTGGCAGGGACTCTACCAGCCGCCGATGTGGGAGTCGGAGGCTGCGCAGTCGTTGGACGAGGTGCGCCAACTGTTAGGCGAGGAGGGACGGCTGACACTGCTGCGGAGGGATGTCCGCCACCAGTTGTCGCACCAGCTGTTGCATGCCGATTTTTATCTTTGGGAAACGGAGCGACGCCCCACACTGGAGGGGCTGTGGATGAGTGAGGGAGAGGTGTCACACTACGCCGTTCCACGATTGGTGGAGCAGTTGTTTTCTTGCCTCTTCGTGGCCGATGGCAATTAGTTTTTCGGATTTGTCAAAATCAAATCCGTCGATGCCCTGAAGTTGGATGTCGTCGAGCATGTCGGGGTGGGTGAGTTGCGTCATGAGCCGAGAGTTCTGGCGCAGCATGATGCTGCTGGAGCGGGAGAGCAGAGTGAAGTAGTTGAAGTCGAGATTGTCGGGGGTGAGTTTGTCGAGGATGGTTTTTGTCAGTGAGCGCACCGTCTTGCGTTTCTTTTCCTGTTCTCGTTGCAGTTCGTTTTCGCCTTCAAAGTCGTAGCCGCTCACGTCGACCCCGACGAGGCGATCCCCCTCGTGGCGCATGACGCGGTTGAGGGGCAGGGGATTGGTGACTCCGCCGTCGATGAGAATCATGCCGTCACGGCGGACGGGATTGAAGACGGTGGGAAGCGAGATGCTGGCTCGGATGGCCTGGAAGAGACTCCCCTCTCGGAAGGTGACCTCACGTCCGCTCAACCAGTCGGTGGCGACGGCGCAGTAGGGGATGGGAAGGTTCTCGATGGCGACGTCGGGCACGATTTCCATCAAGGCCTCGATGATGCGCTCGCCCTTCACAAGGTGATTGATGCTGAGCGAGAGGTCGAGAAGTTCGCGGATGCGGCGTTTGTTGATGGTCTTCATCCATTCGCGATACTCCGCCAGTTTGCCAGCCGCATAGATGCCGCCCACCAATGCGCCCATCGAACAGCCGGCTACGGACGTGATGCGGTGGCCCTGGGCTTCCAGTTCCTCTATCACGCCGATGTGGGCGAGTCCACGGGCACTGCCGCTCGATAGTACTAATGCGATGTCCAAGGCGAGGTTCTGAGGTTGGGGTAAGAATTATACATTTATTTATTAAGTCACATAGTGAATGCCGTCAGTAGAGTGGCGTGCCCGTGGATGTCAAGCGCGTTGGCGCAGGCTGGCACCAGCAGGGTTTCGCCTTGGCGGGCCTTGATGCCGTTCACGACGACCTCTCCGCTGAGGCAGACCACAATGACGAATGAGTCACAATGGTAGTCGAGGTGTGCCTGTCCGTCAATCCTCTCGCGCCGCACGGTGAAGTAGGGGCAACTGACCAGTTCTACGCTGGGCTGGCTTTGGTCGTAACTTGTGCGGTAGTCGGGGTGAACCTGATAGTCAATGGCCTGTTTAGCCTCCTCAACGTGCAGTTGGCGTGTGCGGCCCTCGGCATCGCGGCGACCGTAGTCGCAGACGCGATAGGTAATGTCGCTCGTCTGCTGAATCTCGGCCAACAGATTGCCCGCTCCGATGGCGTGGATACGGCCGGCGGGCAGAAAGAACACGTCCCCCGCGTGGCTTTCGTACGAGGCGATGACGTCGGCAAACGGGTTTTCGCCCTCCCGCACCTCGGTGTGTGCCAGCCGCTCATAGTCGTCGGGCGTGATTGGCTTCTTCAAGCCCGTGTAGATGCGCGCGCCTGATTCCGTGTTTATCACGTACCACATTTCCGTCTTTCCGGCGCAGTGGTGGCGTTTCACGGCAAGTTCGTCGTTGGGGTGTACCTGAATGCTCAGGTCCTGCCGGGAATCGATGAATTTCACGAGCAGGGGGAATTCCGTGCCGAAGTGGGCGAAGTTCTGTGCTCCGACCAAGGTTGCACCGTACTTCTCGATGAGCGCCGGAAGGGTCAGTCCCAGGTTGGGGTCGTCAGGGATGCCTCGTTCGGCACATACGCTTTCGTGGCCGGGCACGCCGCTCAGTTCCCAACTTTCGCCGATGGAGGTTTGGGCTATCGTGATGCCCTTGAACCGGGCTATCTTTTCGCCGCCCCAGATTACAGATTTCAGGTAAGGCTCAAATTTGAAGGGGAAGGTATTCATGTTTCTCGTCGTGTTGTTGTGATGTTATATCATGAGTTCGTCGCTCTGGTTCCAAATCTCCCAACTTGCCAAGGCCTGGAGGTGGAGCATTTCAAGTCCGTTCTTCACCGTGGCTCCCTGAAGGGCCCCCAGTTTCATGAAGCGGGTTTCCTCGGGATTGTAGACGAGGTCGTAGAGCAGATGGTGCTCGGTCAGGGCCTGATAGGGCAGGGCAGGAGCCTCGTCAGTGTGAGGGAACATGCCCACTGGCGAGCAGTTGACGATGACCTCATGGTCGCGTAGCAGTGCGGGTGTGACCTCCTCATAGGTCAGCATGTCAGGCCGACGGCTTCGGCTCACAAACGTCCATTCCAGTCCCAACCGGGTCAGCCCCACGCTGACGGCCTTCGAGGCACCGCCCGTTCCGAGGATGAGCGCTCTGCGATGGTAGGGCCGGAGCAGGGGTCGGATGCTCCGCGTGAAGCCGATGATGTCCGAGTTGAAGCCTTCCAGCAGCGGTGAGCCGTCGGAGCGGCGACGGATGCGAATGACGTTGACGGCTCCGATTTCGCGTGCTTCGTCGGAGAGCGAGTCCAGAAGCGGCAGGATGGCCTGCTTGTGGGGGATGGTGCAGTTCAGGCCGCGCAGTTCGGGGTTGGCGCGGACTATGTCGGGCAACATCGTTGCCTGCGCAATCTCGTAGTTCTCGTAGACTGCCTCTATGCCTTCACGGGCAAACTTCTCCGTAAAGAATTTGCGACTGAAGCTATGTCCGAGCGGATAACCGATGAGACCGTATTTTTCCATCTCTGTTCCTTATCGTTTGGCCAGGTACATTGTGCAGATTCCGAAGGTAAATCGCTTCCACTCCACCTGGCTGTAGCCTGCGCGGCGGATGATGAGTTCCATCTCCTCGCCTTGAGGGAAGGCCTGTACGCTGTCCGTGAGGTACTTGTAGGCCTTCACGTCGCGGCTGAAAAGCCACCCGAGAAAGGGAATCATGAAGCGGGAGTAGAGCCAAAAGAGTTGCTTCATGGGGAACGACTTCGGCGAGGCCAGTTCCAGGAGGAGCAGGTGGCCGCCAGGTCGCAGGACGCGCCGCATCTCTTGCAGACCGAGGTCGAGACTCTCGAAGTTGCGTGCCCCATAGGCCACGGTCACGGTGTCGAACGACTGGTCGGCGAAGGACAGACGCATGCAGTCCTCGCGTTGGAAGCGGATGACCCGTTCCAGTTCTGCCTGATTAGCCTTTCGGCGGGCTATCTCCATCATCTCCTCGCTGATGTCCGCTCCGACCACCGACTGCGGCTTGAGTCGCCGCGCCGCCAGGATGGCAAAGTCGCCCGTCCCCGTGGCGACGTCCAGCACCCGTTGCGGGGCGAAGGGGCGCAGTGAGTCGACGGCGCGGTTGCGCCACAGGCGGTCGATGCCCAGCGAGAGGGTGTGGTTCAGGCGGTCGTACTTTGGGGCGATGTGGTCGAACATCCGTTCCACCTGCACGCCCTTGCGTTCTTCCTTATTATAGGGAGTTATGCTTTCCTGCTGGTAAGCCATGCCTTCACGTTTCTTTCGATTCTTGCCTGCAGGTCGCCCTCCGTGTCGGCGGGTACAAATTTCTCCCCGATGATATGCTCATAGAGTTCTATGTAGCGTTCGCTCACGCTCAGGGCATATTCGTCGGTAATTTCTGGCATCACCTGTCCGGGCTGGTTCATGAAGTTGTGCTCGATGAGCCACTGGCGCACGAACTCTTTCGAGAGTTGTCGCTGCGGCTCCCCCTTTGCGAAGCGTTCCTCATAGCCCTCGGCGTAGAAGTAGCGACTTGAGTCGGGGGTGTGGATTTCGTCGATGAGTATGACCTTTCCGTCACGCTTGCCAAACTCGTACTTCGTGTCTACGAGGATGAGCCCCTTCTTGCGGGCAATCTCCGTGCCGCGCTGGAAGAGCAGTCGCGTATAGCGTTCCATCTGTTCGTAGTCTTCGCGGCTGACGATGCCCTGACTGACAATTTCCTCCCGCGAGATATTCTCGTCGTGCCCCTCTTCGGCCTTCGTCGTAGGGGTGATGATAGGTTCGGGGAAGCGTTCGTTCTCTCTCATGCCGTCGGGGAGTCTGATGCCACAGAGTTCACGCCGTCCTTGCTTGTACTCGCGCCAGGCGGAGCCCGTCAGATACCCTCGGATAATCATCTCCACGCGGAATCCTTCGGCCCGCAGGCCCACGGTCACCATGGGGTCGGGCGTGGCCAGTTTCCAGTTGGGGACGATGTCCGCCGTCTGGTCCAGGAAGGAGGCGGCAATCTGGTTCAGCACCTGTCCCTTGAAGGGAATACCCTTGGGCAGGATGACGTCGAAAGCTGAGATGCGGTCGGTGGCCACCATCACCAGCAGGTCGTCTTCGATGTTGTACACGTCGCGCACCTTACCGTGGTACACGCTCTTCTGCCCGGGCAGGCAGAGGTCTGTTCTTGTCAGCGCTTTCATAGGCTTCTACTATTTGGGTTACAAGTTTGTGTCTTACGATGTCGCGTTTGTCCATGTGAATGAAGGAGATTCCCTTGATGCCCTCCAGTACCCGCAGGGCGTCGACCAGCCCCGAACGTGTGGCCTGTGGCAGGTCAATCTGCGACGTGTCGCCCGTGATGACCATCTTCGTGTTCGTGCCCATGCGGGTCAGGAACATCTTCAGCTGGGGCACGGTCGTGTTCTGGGCCTCGTCTAGCACGACGACGGCATCGTTCAGCGTGCGTCCGCGCATGAAAGCTAGCGGGGCAATCTGAATCGTTTTCTGCTCCATCATCTCCTGAAGTTTCGACACGGGAATCATGTCCTCCAGCGCGTCGTAGAGCGGTTGCAGGTAAGGGTCAATCTTCTCCCGCATGTCGCCCGGAAGGAACCCCAGTTTCTCCCCCGCCTCCACGGCCGGCCGCGACAGGATGATACGCCTCACCTCACGATTCTTTAGGGCGCGCACGGCCAGGGCGATGCTAGTGTACGTCTTGCCGCTGCCCGCAGGCCCTACGGCAAAGACCATGTCGTTGCGGCCGAACGCCTCCACCAGTCGCTGCTGGTTCTCGCTCCGCGCCGTGATGGGCCGTCCCTGGGTGCTGTAGACGATGACTCCCTGCACGCCCTCCTTCTGTGTCTTCTCGCCCTTCAGGATGTGCAGGATGTCCTCCTCGGACAGGCTGTTGTATTGCAGGCAGTGGATGCGCATCCTTTCGGCGTTCCGTTCAAACTCCTCCATCTGGCCCTCGTCGCCCATGACGCGCACCACGTTGCCGCGGGCCACGATGCGCAGCTTCGGGTAGAGCGCCTTCACCATCTGCAGGTTCACGTTGTTCGCCCCGTAGAAAACCACGGGGTCTACCCCCTCCAAAACTATGTGCTTTTCTATCATATATTCAATTATTGCGCAAAGATACAAATAAATTTTCACTTTTCGCTTTCCACTTTTCACTTTATTACGTACCTTTGCTGTCAGAATGCGACGATTAAAGAAAAATGTCTATCTCGGACTGTGCGGCACCCTGCTCGCCGCCCTCTCCCTTGTGCGCGCCTGTACCAGGCCGGAAGTGGAGCCTGCGGCAGCGCAGAGCACACAGTTCAAAGTGCGAAATGCGAAGTCCACAGCGCAACGTCAAGAGGCGCAGCCCGACAGCGGACGGTGCACAAAACAGACCGCCCCGTCGCTCGGCTCGTCCGGAAACGCCGTAGTCAGCACTGCCGCCTCGCTTGCCGAAGAACAGCCGAAGGTGCCGTTCGTCCGCCACTCCATTCGCGGAGTCCACGACTACCACGCATGTTTCCCCGATTCGCAAAACGTCCAGATTATGGCCGCCCGTCGCTGGGGCGTGCCTCCTGTGCGTGACCGCGGGCAGGCCGAAGAGCGGAAAGGCGAACTCGTCTTCGTCGGCTCCAATCCCTACTATGTCATGGACTCCGGCATGAGGAGTAGCATCCCCTACCTCGTACCCCGGGCGGCCCTCCTCTTGCAGGACATCGGACGCAACTATCTCGACTCCCTCCACGTCAAGGGCGTACCCCTCCATCGCATCATCGTCACCAGCGTGCTGCGCAGTGAACACGACGTCCGCGAATTGCAGAAGCGAAACGGCAACGTAAGCCCTGAGAGTTGCCACCGCTTTGCCACTACCTTCGACATCGCCTACAACCGCTACAACACCGTCCAGCCCCCCGGCGAACGGCGTCGCGAGGTGCGGAACGACACCCTCAAATGGATACTCAGCGAGGTGCTCCGCGACCTCCGCCGCGATGGCCGCTGCTACGTTAAGTACGAGGTCAAGCAGGGCTGCTTCCACATCACCACACGATAAGACTCCCCCTAGGGGGCGCTCACTCACTCCCTCTCGTCCGAGTCCTGAGAGCCCTTGTTGTGGCTCGTGATGACATTGATGTCCCGGCGCAGGTTATACTTCCTGCCGTCCGCCCCTCGAGCTGACACCACCAGAAAGTAGACTCCGTCCTTCACCTTCCGTCCGTGCCAGCGCCCGTCCCACTCCCCGTCCGGGTCCGTCCACGAGAAGATTTTCTGCCCCCAGCGGTTGAAGATTGTAGCCTTGAAGTCCACAATGCTCCGGTACTCCTTCACCTTGAACACCTCGTTGATGCCGTCGTTGTTCGGCGAGAACGCATTGGGGAACTCCAACTTGCTCTCGCTGATAGTTACCACGATGGGGCTGGCCCCCCCCTCCTCGGGGAAGGCAATTGTGTCCGTGCCCAGGACGAAGGTTGCATAGAGCTGCACGTGGAACGTGCCGCTCTCCACGAACGTGTATTCGATGTCCTCCTCGAAGCGGTGCACCAGCGGCTCGTCCTCCTCTCCGGGGCGATAGATTTTCCATTCGTAGCGGGCCGAGTAGTCGCCCAGGTTCGTCGGGTTGGCCGTGAATCGTGCGGCAAGTGGCGCGTCCTGTCCCTGACTGGCGTCGTCAGTCTCCTCTCCGTCCACGGTGGTGTACGCCGCCTGCGGCGACACATTTGGATAGCCCTCCTGCGCCGCGGCCGAGGCCACCCAGGCCCACGCGGCGAGCAATAGCAAAGTCTTCTTCATGTTTTTTCCTTTTTTGGTACGCGGTTTGTGACCGTTCCGTGCCGCAAAGATAGACAAAAAAATCGAGAACTGCACACACCAGCCCTTCATTTCTTCTTCAGGCAGAGGTTTTGGCAGCGCGACCGTGATGTTTTCCCTTTTTGCCGCGTTTGGCAGCGCGTTGCGAGGGACGAGGTTCTTTCAGTCGACTTCAAGGGAGAAGGTCTCGTGGAGCTTCTTCAGGCTGTGGCTCTCGCTGAGCATCTGGCGGAAAAGGTCGGGCTTGCTGAAGGCTTTCACGGCGACCTCGGTCTTGACCACGTCGAGTTGCATGGCGACGCGGGGGAGGCCCAGCTGGTGGGCGATGTGGGTCTCGATGTCGGCCTTGGACTTCAGAAAGGCCCGCTCTATGAGCGGATTGCTGACGGAGACTGAAAACGTGTCGGGGGAGAGGGGGCGGGGCGTGATGCCGCGCATGCGCACGGCCATGTCCTGCTCGGACTGAGGGAGGCGGTTGGCGTAGTGCTGCCAGGCGAGGATGAGTTCGTCGGCGACGAGGGGGCGCGGACTGACGGGCGCGGTGGGGGGTGGATTGGTGGCCGCAGGTTGCGGATTGAGGGCGGCGGGAGCCGTGGGAACCGACGGCTGGCCGAGGCGGATGCTGGCGGCACCGAGGGTGAGTGTGTGGCGCACGGCGGGCTTTGCGGGCCGCTGGGGCTGTGGTTGGCGCTCAGCGGGGCGCGGCGACGGGGACTGCTGTGCGGCGGCGGGGGCTACTCCTGGAGTGGCGGGCCGCTTGAAGATGGGTTTAAGTGTCTTGGCGGGGCGGGGCCCCGCGCCGGGGGTGTCGTCGTCGCTGCTCTGGGCGGCCTGGATAAGGCAGAGTTCGACCTGGAGCCGCTTGTTCCGGCTCTGGCGGTAGGATTGGTCGCAGTCGTTGCAGAGCTTGATGGCGCGGAGGAGGAACTGGGGACGGCAGCGCACGGCTTGCTCGTGATAGCGGCGGCGCTGGGCTTCGCTGGTCTCGAGCAGGGGCAGGGTGCGCGCGTCGCGGCTGACGAGGAGGTTGCGCATGTGGGAGGCTAGGCCTGCGACGAAGTGGCCTCCGTCGAAGCCTCGTGCCTGGATTTCGTCGTAGAGCAGCAGGGAGGACTCGACGTCTTTGGCCAGCATGTGGTCGACCATTCGGAAGTAGTAATCGGCATCGAGGATGTTGAGGTTTTCGAGGGTGGCCTGGTAGGTGATGTGGCCTTGGGTGAAACTGACCATCTGGTCGAAGATGGAGAGGGCGTCGCGCATGCCGCCGTCGGCCTTTTGGGCAATGAGGCTGAGGGCTTCCTCCTCGGCGGTGTAGCCTTCGCGTTCGGCGACGAACTTGAGATGGTCGACGGTGCTCTGTAGGGTGATGCGGGCGAAGTCGTAGACCTGACAGCGGCTGAGGATGGTGGGGAGTATCTTGTGCTTCTCGGTGGTGGCGAGGATGAAGATGACGTAGTGGGGGGGCTCCTCGAGGGTCTTGAGGAATGCGTTGAAGGCGGCCTGGGAGAGCATATGAACCTCGTCGATGATGAATACCTTGTAGCGGCCCACCTGGGGGGGGATGCGCACCTGGTCGATGAGTTCGCGGATGTCGTCGACGGAGTTGTTCGATGCGGCGTCGAGTTCGTGGATGTTCAGCGAACGGCCCTCCTCGAAGGCACGGCACGATTCGCACTGTCCGCAGGGGGCACCGTGCTCGTCGAGGTGCTCGCAGTTGATGGTCTTGGCGAAGATGCGGGCACAGGTTGTCTTGCCCACTCCGCGCGGGCCGCAGAACAGGTAGGCGTGGGCCAGCTTGCCGGAGCGGATGGCGTTGAGCAGGGTCTGGGTCAACGGGCGCTGGCCGACCACGGTGTCGAACGTGGCGGGGCGGTATTTGCGTGCCGAAACGATATATTGCTCCATAGGTTTCTTTACTTAATTTTATGTAGATTAGGCGGTATTTCTTGCAAAAATACAAAAAAAAACGCAAACCAGTGCGCTAATTCAAATTTTTATTTGTACTTTTGCACCCGCAAATGGGAAAGTCCCGTACGGCATGCTCCCTCGGAATCCCCCAGGGCTTGACCGCAGCAAGGGTACTTGGTCGTAGCGGCGCGATGCGGTCAGCTTTCCCACCCGCCTCTTTAGCTCAGTTGGCCAGAGCACGTGATTTGTAATCTCGGGGTCGTTGGTTCGAATCCGACAAGAGGCTCAGGAAAAGATTCATTTTTTTTAAACGGTAGGCAAGAATCCTTGACGGGGGATTCTTGCCTACTGACGTTTTCGTTCGTCGGTGTTCGCTTAGCGCCGGCCGCTGCCGCGCGAGCCTCCGCCGCGGGTGCCTCCGCTGTTGCGGGATGCTTCGAAACTGCTGCCGCGAGTTGCGCCGCTGTTGTCGTGTGAGCCTCTGAAGCTGCTGCCGCGCGAGCCATTGAAGTTGCTGCCTCCGCGCGAGCCTCCGTGATTGCTGTGCGAGTCAGTAAAGTTGTTGCTGCCGCGGGTGTGGCCCCCGCTATGGGGCGTTCCGTAGTTGCGCGAGTTGCCAGTTCCGAGGTGGCCTTGCTCATGTGCTCCGCCGGGGTAGCCGGCGTGGCTATTGGTTCCGTAGGAGTGGCCGGAGCGGCCGTTGTCTCCGCTAGGACGGTGGGCATGGCTGTCGGATTCGCGGCCTCGGCCCGTGTCGAAGTGGTAGCCGTTGCCGCCTGAGCGATGGCCGCCGTGACCACCTGCGAAGTTACTGTCGTGACCGCCTCTCGGGTAACCGCCCCTGTGCTCGGCGGGGCGTCCGCCGGGATGGCCGTAGCGTCCGCCGTGGGGATTGGGGTGGCCGGTCATTGTGCGATGCATGCCGCGCAGGCCGCCTTGCCAGTGAGGACGACGATTGTAGTAGAATCCTCTTGAGTAGTAGTAGCGTCCGTGGCCGCCGCGATAGTCCCAGAAAATGCGGGGATGGTGGTAGAAGTAGTAGCCGTGAGCGTAGTAGTTGAAGACGGGGAAGTGCCAGCCGCCGTTGAGCCACCACACTGGGCGGAAGAGGTAGTCGACTGCGGCAAAGGCCGTCCACTGCCAGTCGTAGAGTATGTGGCGAAGGTCCTCGTTGCGGTATCTCAGATAGCGGACGTCGACCAGGTCGGCCTCGGTGCGGAGCGACAGCAGGTAGTCGAGGTTGATTTCGTAGGCATCGTTGTACTGCTGGTCGTTGAGGTTCAGTTCGTAGGCCATCTTGTCGGTGAGGTAGTAGGCCCTTTCGCGTGCGGTCTCGTAATCCATTGCGTAGGTCCCCATCCAGGAGAGCATTGCAACCATCAGTGTCGTCATGTACTTTTTCATAGCCGTAGTTTTTTATTGGTTTGATGGTGCAAAGTTAGGGACTTTTCGTGGAGGGGCAAATGTTTTTTCCCTATTCGTCGGGGGGGAAATCCCCCCCCCTCATTCGGTTTTTCCGTGGAGGGACGGAATGTAAGACCCCTACAGGCAGGCGGGGGAGTAAGTTTCCACGATGTGGGCATAGACGGTGCCTGGGTGGTTCTTCACGCGCTCGGCTTCTCGGTAGTTGACCTTGTGGAAGGCGCAGTAAGAGGTCAGTTGTTCCCACCACTGTGCGTCAAACGGATCGGCCAGGTGACTGCCAAGACGCAGGGGGGGGAGGCGGTTGCCGCGTGGCATGGCGGCTACCTCGTCGGGGAACTCCTGGGCGAGCCAGCCGAAGAACTGGTGGAAGAGGTAGTAGTTGAGCGTGTAGTCGTGGGTGTGCCAGTAGTGAAAGAGCATGTCGCGGAGCGTGAGCAGGAGGGGATTGTGGCTGCACGAGGTGATGAACCAGTTGGAAAGGCCGCGGAAACGGTAAGGGCCGGGGAGTACGACTTGGAAGAGAAACAGGTCGCACGTGAGCACGCGGTCGGGGAAGTTGTGGCCGGTGCAGAGTACGGAGGCATCCATCCAGGTGCCGCCGTGGTCACAGAGCAGTGCCAGGCGCAGAAGGTCGGAAAAGAGGGCAGGGGGCATCTTCCCCTGTCGGAACTTCTCTTCGATGTCAGCGGGCAGGGCAGTGTAGTGGCGATAGTTGTCGAGGGTGACGACAACGGCCTCCCGTTCGGGGATGTTCCGCCGCAAGGAGCAGAGGCAGGTCTTCACGAAGTCAGGGGCAGCCTCCATGCCCTGGAGCCAGCAGAACCATATCCGTCCGCAATTGTCGTGGGGAAGTTCCTGCGCGGTGTACTTTCGTTTCAATTCAATCAGCAGGGGATGGTATTGCCGGTAGAAGCGGGGGGCAAGTTTGCGTTGCACGCGTTCGTAGGCGGCATCCTTCGACGTGCGGCCAAAGAGCATCTTCAGGGCCTCGGCCATGGCCGTGCCCAACACGCCCATGCGCCAATAGGCACGCACGAGCCGCCAGCCCCCGAACTCGCGGAATCGCCTCAGTGTCTTCCTAATTTCCATCGGGCTTCACGAGGTCGATGTGCTTGCTGTCCGTCCAGTGGAACTGTTCGATGGCATCGGGACAGGCAGGGTCGTAGCCGTAGGGGTATTCGGGACGCAGGTGGCGCGTGATGGGTATCTTTGCGTCCAGCAAGCCCTCCACGACGCACTTGGCAATCTGGTAGGCACCGTAGGGATTGAAGTGGGTGTTGTCGGCAAAGGCCGTCGTCTGTCCGGGGTAGCTGCCTGCGGGATAGTGTACGAAGGCGCGCTTCGAGCCCTCCTCCCCCATTGCCTCGAAGAGTGTGCGTGTCATCTGATGGAGGTTGATGAGGGGACACCCCTCGCGCCTGGCCACCCACTGCATGGCTTCGGGATAGTCGGCATGGGTCTCGCGGATGTGGCCCTCCGCGTCGAACATGCGGCGCTGGGTAGGTGTGATGAAGATGGGGGTGGCTCCGCGCTGGCGGGCTTCATCTACGAAGGTCTTCAGCGCCGTGGCAAAGTTGTAGTAGGCTCCGGCTCCGGGTTGCTTCTGCTTCTGATCGTTGTGGCCAAACTCCATGATGATGTAGTCGCCGCGTTTCATCATGGAGAGCGCCTTCTTCAGTCGGCCCACGGCGATGAACGTGCTGGCCGTCTCGCCGCTCTCGGCCATATTGCAGAAGCAGACCGAGTCCGTGAACCAGCGGGTTATCATCTGACCCCAGGAGGCCCACGGCTCGTCGTCCTGATCGACCACGGTGGAGTTGCCACAGAGGAAGACGGTGGGACAGAGCGTGTCGGGCTCGATGGTCACCTGTGTGACAGCCTGGCGGTCGCCCGTAATCTCCAGAGTGAGCAAGTCGTCCCAGTTCAGCTTCGTGCGCTCGCGCGGCTTGATGCGCACGCTTTCCCTTTCATCAATGCGCGGTGTGCGCTTGTTCACAAGGAAGGAGATGCTCTTCGTCTCCCCCTTACGTGTCGGCTCGTTCTCTATGAAGAGGCGGCGGCTCTCGGCGCGCACCGTCGTGCTGCCGGCAAATTTCTTGGCACCAAGGGTGACCGTGACGCGATAGTTGCCGTCGGGCACCTGGACGGAGGTGTAGTAGGACTGGTGCGCAAGGCTGTCGCGCAGGTCAAGCGTGACGGATGTTGGCTTTGCCTTCGTCCGACGCGACTCGGCCATCTCCGGGCAAGCCTGGACGACTCTCGCTGCTCTGGACGTTTGTGCCGCAATGGCAAGCGAAATGTTGAAGGCAAGGAGGAGTATGGAAAGTTTTTGTTTCATAGTTTCTGCATGTTAGATGAGGTCATTTTTTTGTACATCTTGAAGAGTTCAGTTACGCACTGGCTCTCTGTCATGGACTTGACGGGGAATCCGTATGCCTCCATGACGGCGCGGTCGTTGGCCTGATGGGCCCTGCGGAGTTCCACAGGCATGGTCACTTCGTCGTAAAGGTCGGCCAGGGACGAATCGGGATAGAGGGCACGGGCATCGAGTATGGCTTGTGCTGTCTGCTCTATACGCTGCTTCTGCTCATCCGTTGGCATGGGCCATGGGAAGGTATTATAAACCTGCTCTTTACTATAGCGATAATCACTTTTCAATCTACCGCAAACCACTCGCATCCATGCCATGTGTACGTTCGAGGTGAGCACACCAAAGTGATAGAGCGAGGCATTGGGGATTATCTGGACAGCGTCGGAAGCTACTATGCCTGCATTGATAAACCCAATAGGGGCATAGCGGCGACGTTCAGAAGAAACACGAGGTACAAGCAGACAATCGCACCCCTCTGGCTGCGTTATCTGGGCAAATAGGTGTGGTACTTTTGCATAGCCCTGCGTAGTTTTGGCCGAAGAAGATAGCCTAAATTCACGCACGGCCTGTACCCGTTCATAGAGAATCTTGCTTTGCTTGATGTCACTGGGCTGGGCATTACGTAGCCACAGACAATAACGAGACTTCTGCTTAATAAATTCTTCCGCACCGATATAAGGATGTATCCACCTTTCCAATGAGGGCTCCTGCTGAAGCAGCAAGCCCCGCTCCTCCACAGACAAAACGAAGTGCCCTCCGTCACGTGGCTGGTTGCCAAAGTTCATTTGCGGCACATCACAAAGTGGAGTCTTCTGGCTGATTGCAAAGGTGTTGTCTCCTTCGATGAGATAGGGACTGATGCGGCTAACCTGTTGCATCTGTCCTCCAGATGTGAACAGATATTTATTCTTTACCTCATCTGCACTGAACCCAATGATAACGCAATGAACGGCCGCTTTCTCGTTGGACTCGCTATTCCACTTGAATGTCTGATAGGCAAAGTTGATATGCACATGGAAATCATTGAAAAGGACATTCCATAAGATGGGAACCTGTGAACCTTGGCAAATGCTGTTTGTGGAGACAAAACCTGCTTTTGTATGCGTATCTGCCATGAGTTGGGCAGCCTTCTTATACCAACAACAAACATAGTCGAGGTCTTGCACATCCTTAATCTTTCCGAACAAATTCTCCACATCTCTCTTTTGCGGGCTACCTTGTGCCATCATTCTTGCTCCCACAAACGGAGGATTGCCCATGATATAGTCAAAGTGCACCTCATAGCGCTGCATATCAGGCTTGACGTTGCCATCAAAGTGGTTGGTCACAATGTTCACCTCGTCAAACTTCACAACAGGTTCACTGGCCTCCATTGTTTCGGGTCCGATAATCAAATGGACATTCTTGGCATGAATAGTTGGAATATTTGAAGGAACCTCTATTACATCCCAATCCATGTGCAAGGCATTCCCTTCGCGGATATTAGCAAATGACTTCAGTGGCAGGAAGTCGATGTCATGGTGGATTATCTTCTCCGTCTCAGCCAGCATCTGTGCCTCTGATATCCAAAGGGCTGTAGTGGCCACGGTGACGGCAAAGTCGTTGATTTCAATGCCATAGAACTGCTGTATGCTCACCTTTATGGGCGAAAGACCCTCCCAAGCAAGTTGTGTCTGTCCATGTGTGAGCTCACGTATGACCTCGTTCTCCAAGCGGCGCAGTGAGAGATAGGTCTCGGTCAGGAAATTGCCCGAACCGCAAGCGGGATCGAGAAAGGTCAAGGAGGCCAACTTATCCTGATAGGCTTCAAGTCGCTTTTGCCGCTGTCTTTCCACCTTTTCTTCAAGTATTTCGTCCAGTTCGCGGCGCAAGTCGTTGAGGAATAGCGGGTCGATGACCTTATGGATGTTTTCGATGGAGGTGTAGTGCATACCTCCACTTCTGCGGGTTTCAGGATTCAGCGTGCTCTCGAACACAGCACCGAAAATGGTGGGTGAGATTTCCGACCAGTCGAAGTCAAGCGCGGCATTCTGTAGGAGAATCTCTTTCAGTTCCTCGGTAAATTGCGGGATTTCTATCTCTTCGGAAAAGAGTCCACCGTTGGTGTAAGGGAAGGCACGGAGGTCGTCCTGCAAGTAACGACTGCGTTTCTCTGTGGGCGTGTTCAGTACCCCGAAAAGTTTCAGTAACGCGTCGCGAAGGTCCTTGGGCTCGTAAGAAGAAAGGAAGTCGTGGAACTGGTCATGGGCAAAGATGCCCGCATCCTCGGCATAGAGACAAAAGACGATACGTACACACAGGATATTCAACCAACGCAGAGCTTCGGCAGAGTTGTCATCGTACTGGCTGAGTAAAGCTTCATATATTCTGCCCACGATTTCACCAGCCTCCTTCGACACGCGTTCCTCTTTGCGGATGTGTTCGTTCTTGACATCGACAAGAAACATCAAACGATGGTATTCTTTGGCCAGATTTTCCAAAAGGATGCTCTCTGGCTCACTGTTGGGCTGTTCCATGTCATAGACGAGAAACTCCCGGAAATTGCACGTTACTACCCAGCGAGGGTGCTCCGAAAGAGGCATGTTGGCCACGTAGCGCTTTGCCTGCTGGAAGGGGTTCAGCACAGAACCGTCGCTCTGTGGGATACCTTTTCGCAAGTCCTTGTCAAGTGACTTCTGTTCTATCAGTACACGCGTGGAAGGGATGTGGCCGTCAATAAAGTTCGTACGGTCCACCTTCACTTGTTCCTCGTAGCGAATAAACTCTGCGATGTCTGTCACGCCATAGACATTGGTGAGCAAATCGGCCCAGAACACCTGCGAGTCGCCCCGCTCATATCCGCGCCCTTGCCATCGACGGGCGAATTCTGCCGCCGAGGCGGTCATCTGTTTCTCTGTTTTCATGTTTCTGCCATTCACTTGATGTTTCTTTCGTCCAGAGCACGAACATATCGGCGGGCGTTCTGCTGATGCTCGGCGTAGGTCCGGGCAAAATTATGGGTGCCGGAGAAATCTTCCTTGGCGCACATGTAGATGTAATCGTGGGAAACGTGGTTAAGGACGGCATCAATGCCTGCCACGGAGGGGATGCGGATGGGGCCGGGGGGTAATCCTTCGTTGCGATAGGTGTTGTAGGGACTCTCCACCTTGAGGTGTTCGCCACGGATGCGGCGCAGCGAAAAATCGCCGACGGCGAACTTTACGGTGGGGTCGGCCTGGAGGGGCATGCCGATGGAAAGGCGCTTGAGGTACATGCCGGCAATCATGGGCTTTTCGGCATTGTTGGCTGTTTCCTCATCCACGATGCTGGCCAGGGTCACCACCTCTTCGTGAGTCAGCCCCATGGCCTGTGCCTTGCGGTCGCGCTCGGAGGTCCAGAAGGCGGTGTTCTCACGCTTCATGCGTTGAAGGAAGTCGTCGAGCGAGATGTCCCAATAGACCTCGTAGGTGTTGGGGATGAAGAGGGCGGGCAGTGTCTGCAGCGTGTAGCCCAGTTGGGCACAACGAGCGGAATCACGAAAGGCAGTGATGAACGTCGCAGAATCGACCATGAGCCGCTCGCCCAAGAAACCCGCCAGACGGGGGAGTGTGCGCACGGAGGGCAGTGTGAGGTTGAGGGGCTCTTGCTGGCCGTTGCGCAGGCGACGGAAGAGGGCAAGTTGGTTGTCACCACGACGGATGGCATAGCGCCCGGAGCGCACCTTGTAGCCAAGTGTCTTTTCCAAAAGGGTGAAGCCCATCATGCGGCGCACGCCTTGTGCGGCGAGCATGTGCCGCACATCAGAGGAGGTCTGTCCCGGACGAATATAGATGTAGCGCTCCGACTCGGCAAAGAGGGTGCATCGGTTCAACACTTGCAGTGAGAGGGCCAGCAGGCAGCACACACCGAGGAGGGCAAGAGTGAGGAGTATCTTACGAGACTTGGACATTGAAGATTGAAGGATTAAAGGATTGATAAATTGGAATTTACTTTGTCAGCCTCATGTTAAGCAAATCACATAATTCCTGTGGCTTTATGTTGAGACCGTCTATGGGCAAGCTTGCATCATTCATCTTCTTAAACTCGACCTCTGCCTTATATTTTATCCCTATCTGTTTAGACAACATCACATTGAGTAGATAGAATTCTTCCACATCTGCAAAACGGACCTCCCATTTCTTCATCCCGCTATCTACCAAAACAGATTCGTCTGTAACGATATAATAGGCTTTGTGACTGATTCTTTCTCTCAGTATGAGAAATAACATGAAAAGTCCACCTCCACCAAAGAATAAGATGTTGCCCCATGCAATGAATGAATGTCCTCCATGCAGAAGTATGAAAATTCCTAATGCTACAAACACAAAACATACAGCTATCAAGGCTATGTTTTTCCCAATAGAATGATATATTCTAATCTCTCTCATAGATTCCGATTTATCTGGCTCCTAAAAATGAAAGTTACAATTCAATCAGTGTAAACGAATAAGCTGGCAATTCGTACTGGCAATCGGGAGAGAGGCTTACGGTGTCCTCCACGGGACGTGCCGTGGTGCTGTCATAGGCTCCGGTAAGCAAGGTACGGCGACAGGTTCTCTCGCCGTCGATGATGCCCCTCAGCTGCAGATGCGCCTGAACGGGATGGTTGAGGATGTTCACAAGTTTAAGATAAACTTTTCCCGTCTTGCTGTCGCGCACGCTGCTGACGGCCAGGCGCTCGCGCACGCCCTGCTTGTTGGAATTGACGGTGAGTGTGGAGGCAAGATATTGGTTGCCTTGGCTTTGGCCACACATGCGCTGGGCAAAGTAGCCGACGGTGGGCTTCACTTCGGTGTTGTTGAAGTAAATCATGTCAGGATTCCACTGCGTGTGGCCTTCCTTGGCCAGCAACGGAGCGTAACTGCTCATCTCCACCACATCGCCATTGCGCTCCAACGAACAGAAATGGAGTGCCTCGGAGAGTGCTGTCTCGATGGTGCTCTTGCGGCCTGGTCCGTGAGCCGCCCATTCGCCAAGGTAAACCTTCGGGGCCGAGCGGTCGTATTGGTCATAGAAATCCTGATTGTAGATGTACCAGCCGGGACTGACGTAGTAGTGCTCATCGACCAGGCTGATGATGTCCTTATGCTCCGTGGCAATGCGCCAACCTTCTTCGTAGTCGCTGCCATAGTAGAAGGGACCTGCCGTGCCACAGACCTGGATATCGGGATACTTCTGCTTCACGGCCTTGCAAATCATCAGGTAGCGCTCTGTGAAAGTGGGGCTGATGAGGTCTTCGTTGCCGATGCCCAGATACTTGAGGTTGAAGGGAGCCTTGTGTCCCTGTTCGATGCGCTTGCGACCCCATTCGGTGGTGGCATCGCCGTTGGCCCACTCTATGAGGTCGAGAATGTCCTGTATGTAGGCCGGCATATCCTCCATGGGGATTCCGCCCTGCTGGCCGGCCCCGCCGTCGCTGGAGTTTTGACAAGGCACGCCAGCGGCTAAGACGGGCAGAGGTTCCATCTGCATGTCTTCGCACATCTGGAAGAACTCGTAGAAGCCGAGTTGGCGACTCTGATGGTAGCCCCAGATGTTGCGCAGGGGCTTGCGGTCCTTCAGCGGGCCAATGGTTTCCTTCCAACGATAGATGTTCTGGATGCCGTCGCCGTGGGTCACACAGCCGCCGGGGAAACGCATGAAGCGCGGATGCAGGGCTTCGAGCGTCTCGGCCAGGTCGCGGCGCAGTCCGTGGCCCTTATAGGTGTCCTGAGGGATGAGAGAAACCATGTCGAAAGCTGCTATTCCTACCTTTACAGGACAAATGTCGAGAACTGCCGACTGAGAGGAAGCCGTAGGACGAAGGACAACCTTCACCTGTTTCCAACCATCCTTGCCGCCACTAAGTGTTGCCGAAGCCAGCGTGCGGTTGCCTTCCTTGAGCGATACGACCACCTTGCCTTGCAAATACATGGAGAAGTTGTATTTCTCGCCTTTCTTCACGACGATGCCGTCCCAACCCACGTTCTGATACGAAGCACCTGGCTTCTTCACATCGAGCGCCACAGCATGACTGTTGTGTTCACTCACGCCTCCGAAGTCGCTAATCAGCGTAGCATCCTCGCCCTTCAGTTGCCAGGCAGTAGTGGTGTTCCAGTTCCGGTCGCCCATGCGGTCGTGCGGGTCGTACTCGAAGTCACCGTTCTGGATGAGCTGGGCGTTCAGTCCGCCGTCGGCCGAATAGTTGATGTCCTCGAAGAAGATGCCCATCAACATGTCGCTGATAGGCTTCGGATGGGTTGCATCGACCCGAACCTCAGCCTTCAAGTCTCCGATATTGGCAAAACGAGCCTCGTTGTCACGAGCCAGTTCGCCGTATAAGGCATCCCGGGCGGCCTGAGCCTTATGGTTGTCAGCCAGTGACAGCACCATATTATATGGTATGCGCACGTGCTCAGGCTCACTCCGGTCCTCTACGGGCTGGGGAGCGGAGAAGCGGATGAGATCTCGGCTGCGAGTCTGATAGTATCGGCTCTCCTTGTCGTGGAAGGTCACAACCAGTTCATCGCCTTGGAAGCGAGCCACTGGTTCAAGGCATTGCGCCACGCCTTCCATGTAGGGATAGTCCTGAGGACGCCAATGGACGAAGTCGTGTGTGCAGGTCACGGCAAACTGATTGACGTGGTCGTTCACCTGAAAGACCGCAGCCAGAAGTCCGTCGATTCTCTTGGCCAGGGAGGGAGCGTAAAGCCGTTTTTCAGCTCCCCACGTGCCATAGTCACTGCCAAGGACGCGACGCTCCGTGACTGACTTCCAGAAAGAGGCATCCGCACTCCATTCGAGGAACATTCCGCCGCCATTGGGGGCCTCAATGGGTTTTATGTAGACGGAATCGGGGATGCCGGCCACGGCCATTTGGGCGAATGCGGTGGCAAACAGAAGGGTAGTTATCTGATGTTTCATATTACTTGTTTTTTTCTTGTTTGAATACAATGCCTGTGGTCACACCGCAACTGGTGAGCGTCAGCGAGTCGCGACGCTCGGCTGAGTCGGTCTTTGGGTCGATGTCGACGGCCACGCTTATGATTCCAGCCTCTCCCGACATCACCTTGGGATGGACAAACTTGCCGTCGGTGAGCGTCCAGTCACCATAGACCTTGAACTGGAGCGTGTCGGTCACTTGCGTGGCAGAATCTGTGGCCACGAACGCGACTCCCGTGATGCGGTTTTCTTCGTAGGCATAGGCTGGCACGGGTCGACTGACATCGAGCCAGGGCAGTTGCTGATAGGTGGCCGATGCCGTTTGGTTCCAATCGTCGCTGCCCCAGGTGTGGATGCCAAGGTTCCCTGTTCGAATCTTTCCCGTCGTGTTGGGAGTAAGCAGTACGACGCTTGTCACCTGCCACACATTGCGATAGTAGTTCTCTATGCGCCCCTCTTTCATCGAGTCGGGCACTGCGAGCCAATCGGCATCAGGCGAGATGGAGAAGTTGTCTGTAGTGACAAACACTAACGTATCGGTCGGTTGGTCGGCATAGGATAAGGCCATCGTCCCCTGGGAGGGATAGAGTACGGCTAACGAGTGATAGTAACTCTCTTTTGTGCAGCCGACGAGTAGTGTCAGGCCGGCGGCAACGGCGGTAAAAAGATATTTTTTCATCGTGTTTTTAATTATTTTATCAGAATTGTATGACAAATATACGAACTATCCGTGGAATTAGCGACAAATAATTTGGGATTTAACGCTTTTTCGCTTAACTTTGTGTCTCCTTCTGTTCAATAAGGTATGAAAAACGCCTATCACAACGACATCATGGACATGCTTCTGCGCAGCGGACGCGAGGGCATGAATGTGCGCCGTCTGGCCCGTCAGCTCTACAACCTGCACAGCGGCATATTCTCTGCCGACGTGGTCTACGAACAGATGTACAATCAGGTGCGCTTCTATCTCTACTACCAGTCGCGCCAGCGCCATTCGCCCTTCGTCCACCTTCGTCGCGGCCAGTATGCCCTGCGCCAGGACATCGCGGTCCAGTTGGACATCTTCATCGACATGCCGCGTGACGAAGAGCGTCCCTCAAAGCCCGTGAAGCGCGACGAGAGCCGACAACTTACGCTCTTCGGAATGTGACAATACTATTGTCCCCGTCCGGACTATAGTATTGCGGGGCTTGCCGCAATACTAATGCGTCGTACGTCGGAATACTATTGTCCCTTAGTACCAATCAATATTGCTTGAGTAACTGGATTGTTTCCTCCAGCGGAGCACGTCGGCCAGGGTGCCGGCATCGCAAGCGAAAGTGAAGTTGTAACTTCGATAGGGGGCGATGACCATGGAGCATGACATGGAGAAGCAGTGCAGGTCGCGACTGACGGAGGCCGTGGTCATGGACAGTTTGTGATAGTTGAAGTCGTAGCCCGAGGAGAAGTTGATGTTCCAGCCGTCGGATATGCGGATGTTGCCCGAGAAGTTGAGCGTGTGGGTCAACTTATAGCCGTAGCGCATCCGGCTCTTGTGGAAGTGGCCGCCCGTATTCTCACGCATCGAGATGCCGTAACTGACGGTGAAACTCCAAGGCATTTGGAATTTGACGTACCCGTCCTCGTCAAGCCTCTGCCCACCCTCGTTCTTGGCCGAGTTGCGTGCCTTGGCGCGGTCGGGGTCCACGTTCTGCGCTTCCGGGTCAGTCTCGTCGTCGCCCTCCTCGTCTTCCTCGTCGTCGTCAGTCTTGTCGCCCTTCCCTTTCTTCTTCCCAAAGAGTTTCTTGAAGGTGTCGTTGTTGAATGTGTAAGAGAGGTTCTGTGACATTCCTTGGAAGCGCCCGAACCTTCCGCGCGACCACTCTGTGTGGTCTGAGAGATAGACGTTTCCCTGCTCGTTGATGTCGTAGGCGTAGGTGGCAAAGACCGCGTTCATCGAGAACGTGTAACTCTTTGTCAGTTTCAGGCGGACGCGCATAGAGAGGTCGCTCCACGGGCGGCTCTTGGCAGCCATGTTGTAGGAGAGGCTTCCGCCCAGTTCGTCGATGAGGCTTATCTTGCGGGTGGAGTCGTTGTCGACCCGCGTCTTCATCTCGATGTTGTTCGAGATGTCGAGCGAGACGCTTCCGGTCTTGCCCCGCGAGACGGTGCCGTAGAGGGCCCCGGCGTATGGCGAATAGAGCACCGTGGAGACGTTTCCGTCCTTGTCCGTGCGAACGTAAGAGTCCCAGTATCCGAAGCGTGACTGGCCAAAGTCGGGAGCGTAGGAGAAGGAAATCGTGGGCGTGAAGACATGGCGGATGGCCACTATCTTCTTTCCGCCGAAACGGGGCAAGGGGCGGTACATGCCGTAGAGTTTCGTGTTGGCCGAAATGCTCAAGTCGTAGTTGTAGACGTTGTGGAAACCATAGACAGTGTCGCGGCGAACGGTCTGCGACTGGGTGTCCCACGACTGGTTGACCTTGTACGTGTACATGCGGTCGGTGAAGTTGAACGAGGGCGTAACGTTGATGTAGTTGAAGAGGGAGAATGAGGCCGAGATGGGCACCTGGTGGCGCATACCGTTACGCCAGTCCTTGATGAGGTTGGACTTGAATAGTTTGTTTTCCTTCGTCGAGATGCTGTTCTGGAGCGTACCCGTGTAACTCATGGCAATCTTCTCGTACCAGCGTTCCTTGCCGACAGCCTTCTTTCGCTTGAATGGGTTGAAGCGGCTCAGCGATATGTTCAGCGTGGGCAGGGTGACGGAGATGGAACTGTCGCGCATATTTTGGCTCAGGTTGAACGTTCCAGAGAGGGTCAGGCCAATGTCGCTGAACGTCTTGGAGTAGGATATGGAACTGGTGCGCGTGCTTTGGGTGTACGACTCGGGATTGTACATCGAGGTCAGGTTGTTCCGTTCGTAGCTCGACGTGGCAAAATTGACGCTGGCCGAGAACGACTGCGTGGGGTTGGCTTTCGCGTCTTGACGATGGCTCCACGTAATCTTGAACGACTTCGAGACGGAATAGTCGGGCATGTTCTTCTCGCCCTCTTTCGTGTTCTGGAAACTGAAAAAGAAGTTGCCAGAGAATCGGTATCTCTTGCGGTAGTTCGACTGAGCCGATACGCCCCACGACCCTTTGGTGTAGATTTCGCCCAAGGCCTTGACGTCGATGTTGTCGTTGATGGCAAAGTAGTAGCCGCCGTCGCGCAAGTAGAAACCGCGCCGCGTCTCGTCGCCATAGGTGGGCATGATGAAACCGCTCGAATATTTCTTTGAGAAGGGGAAAAATCCGTATGGAATGGCCAAGGGCAGGGGCACGTCCTCCACGACCAGGTAGGCCGGGCCGAAGACAACGTCCTTGCCAGGTCTGACCTTGGCGCGGGTCAGGCGGAGGTAGAAGTGGGGGTGCTTGGCATCGCAGGTCGTGTACATTCCACCTTTCAGATACATCGTGCCCGTGGAGTCGCGCTTCGAGTCCTCGCTGATGAGGAACCCCTCGCCCTGCTCCGTATAGACGTTAGAGATGAATGCCTTCTGCGTCTTGAAGTTATAACTGATGCGGTCTGGCTCGTACTGGTCGTTGCCCTGTTTGAAGACGGGGGCACCCTGCACCACTCCGGTCGAGTCCTCTCGTCCCATGGCATGGACGATGCTGCTGTCGAGGTTCATCGTAATCTGGTCGGCCGTCAGTTCCAGGTTCTGGTAGTTCACCTTGCTGTCGCCGTAAAGGTTGGCTCGTGAGTTGGCATAGTCAAACGTGATGGAGTCCTTGGCCGTGTACTGCACGGGCTCGTCCAGGGCACTCTTGCTTTTGCGAACGGTGTCGTGGCGCGTGGTATCCATTTTCGATGAGTCGGGGGCCACTTCCAGCACGCGTCCCGTCGAGAGCATTTGCAGGATGCTGTCGGCAGTGTAGGAATTGAGCACGCTGTCCACCGTCAGTTGACGTCCCTTTGGGATGCCGAGGGAGTCAAGTCCCTCTTTTGAAGGATTCGTGACGGCCTTCAGGGAGCCGGCCACCGTATCTGCTCCGGCAATGGTGTCCGGCGTACTACGCCAAGTTCCCTTCGTCATATGAGCAGGCAGCACAACGCCATAAGTCAGCACGCAAAGCATGCTTGCCAACAGTCCTATCGTCACTAATCTTGCCTTCAATGTGGTGCGTTGAACAAAAATCCTTGCAAAGGTAACGCTTTTTAATGGATTTAGCGATATAAGAAATGTAAAATAACCCTAAAAAGCGAAAAGAAATGTACTTGAGGCGGGCATAAAGCAAACTTCGGACAGGCACGTCCGTTGGTTAGAGAGTTAGGAAAAAAGCGCGTGCCATTGTCTGAAACGTTCCAATGACTCTTCACCAAAACGGGAAAGGCTCTTCTCTACTTGTGCTATGGACTTCACTACTTCGGGTTTCGATTTGGAATAGAACTTGTCTGCATAGCAGATTACCTGTTCCTCCATTGTCTGAGGAGAGAAATCGCGGCGTGGCAAGGGCAGATTCTGGCTGGCAATCTGCTTCACAGTGAGTCCTGTACCTGTATGCCGTTCCGCCACACGGGCGTGGCGTGGGAACCCTTCATGGCGCAACATTTGTCCTCCAATCATGCCATGGCAGATGTAGGGGGCTGTCCCCCGGCACAGAATGCCAGGGGCATGGGTGTGGATGATGCCGATGTCGTGAAGCATGGCTGCTTCGTAGAGGAAACGGCGGTCGAGCCTTAGCTCAGGATGTCGGTCACAAATCTCTATCGAGAGGTCG
This sequence comes from Bacteroidaceae bacterium, assembly GCA_017453445.1. Lineage (GTDB taxonomy): Bacteria > Bacteroidota > Bacteroidia > Bacteroidales > Bacteroidaceae > Physcousia. The sequence goes on along the minus strand of JAFTEX010000049.1, from coordinate 85,307 downwards.
GCCACCTGCCGGCTGTGAAGAAGCAATAGGGCTTTCAACTCAGGCTGTCTGGCATAGATTCGGTGGATAAGGGCTTCGGGATCCATGGTCTGCGATACGTCTTCTTTTGTCACTTCAAATACTTCTTGCCCCCTCGAATGACTATGCCGTGGCTCAGACCATGATGGGAACGTCCACTTAGGTCAAATATCATAGCATCGTCCGTCGGTCTGTTGAGGACATTCACCTCCCCAATTCCGTCCGTAGCTTCTTCGGCTCGTACCGTGAAGGTCAGCTCCTGCTGCACGACCCAAGGACAACGCACGCGGAGGGTATAGGTCTGTCCGTCCGTCAAGTGGCGGAACAGCGAGGTGAGGCGATGCGTCTCGCCGCCGGGCAGGCTCAGCACGTCCCAGTGGCGCCGGTCTTCGTCCGAACCCTCGGGGAAAAGGCAGAAGGTTACCAAATTGCCTGCATAGCCCTGTGAGGCCATGTTGGTGACATCAATGGAAAGCTCCGCAGCCAGACCGTCTTTGAAGCGCAGAAGACGATATTCTGGCGTAGCAAAGGAGAGGCGAGGGGCAGTTCCCTTTTTTACGGTGACGGGTACTTGATAGGGGAGTGTCTCGTCGTCGGCGGAGAAGGCGAAAATGCGCTCTCCGGTTTTTGAAAACTGACAATAGACAGGCCATGTCTTACGCTCGCCTGGTGCAAGGTTTACTGCCGAAAGCCCGACATAGTCTGCTTGCATGAAGATGGCCGTGTCCGTGGGCAGATAGGTCAGCACTTCGAAGGTGAAGTTCAGGCTGTCCTGCGTCTGGTTGGTCATGGAGAAGTCTGCGATTGTGTAGCCTTGTGTGTCGGGTTGCCGACGGAAGCTGATGTTGTCCACGACTACGCCGGCAAAGGCATCTTCTGTGGTGAGTGTGTCGTGGATGTCAATCACGAAGTCGTCTGGATGCATGAACAGGGCCGTCTGGTTGGAAAAAAGACCTTCCTGCTGTCCTAATGGTGTGGCATCGTCATGAGTCTCGAAGGGGTTGAGGAAGTCAAGGTCGAAGTAACCGTCAAAGTCTCCTCCGTAGCCCCAGTTGAGATGATAATAACCCTCTTCGTCCACTCCGTCGATGTTGAAAGCGTGCCCGCTCAGTGCCATGTTGTGCCCTGTGTAACAGATGGGACGTCCGTGCTCCAGTTCGTTGCGAAGCATTGCGTTCCAGGCGGGTGTCGAATACATGGCACGTGGCACGAAGGCGATGGTTTGGTAGCCAAAGGCACGCCACAGTGGCTCAAAGGCGCGGGACAGATTGGCACTGCTGCTCGAAAGCCCCCAGTTCATGTGTACGGCTATGCCGCAATAGAACGTAAGGTCGCTGACCGCCTGAGCCTCTTGTTCTGTGAAACCGTTGCGATAGTCATTGAGGATGTGGTCCCAGTCAATGCGGGTTCCTGGTAACACGTCGGGAATGGTGTAGTTTTCCGTTGTCCACCCATGCAGCGTGTCCGTAAGGACATCAGGGTGGCGATAGTAGCTGAGTACCTGCTCAATGCAAGTGGCCACACAACCCGTCAAACAACGCTCGGTGCTCACCGTTCCGTCCTCGGAGGTATAGTAGGGGCATGAACGGTTGTATGGGTCGTTTTGGTCGCGTACGCTCTTCAACAATGGAGCCACGGCCTTTCCTGCAACCCGATTGGCGTAGCGGGATTGGGCCTGATAGGCGCGCAACATTTCCTGTAGGGCCTCAGGCATGTCGTCTGTCACGATGCTGGGGTCAAATCGCAAGCTGTGGGCAAGCACCCGTCCGTCGCGTCTTATCTGATGGCGCTGTGCCCCGACGGGAAGTGCCAGAAATAGAAGAATAAATCCAATAACATGTCGAATTATATGCTCCATTTGTCCGTTCTTTTGCGTTAAGTTCATAATCTCGTCTCCTTACAATGCCATCACTTGGCAGAACACCTCAAAGGATGATTCTATGCGGGCGAGCTGATAGGGTTGCAGGGTGAGCGAGAAAGTGCCTTTCACCTCCTCCAACCCGTAGTAGGCTCGCAAGAAACTGGCCATGTTGAAACCCAATCCGTCGCCTCGCTTGACCAGAAATGTCGCCACGCGCACCAGATAGTCGCGCTCATGTTCCACGTATCGGAGTTTTCGGCACAGGACGTAACCCGCCGCTTGGGTGGTCACGCGTAGCAGAGCTGCCACCTGGTGCCTTCCTTCATCGACTCCCAGTTGCGTGAGCAGAAATTCTATATCCTCAGGCTTCGTCAGTTCGGGTAGCAACTTTTGCAGTGTCTTTGTTACGTCTACGGGATGTCCTTTCATCGAATGGAACAGCCGCAGGGCATTCTTGTCATGCAGATGCAGTGTTCCTTGCGACAGTCGCTGGGTCATCGTCTTCAGCATTGTGACCAGAAAGGCTCGGGAGTCGGCCTCGACGAGCGTCTCTGTCAGAGTCCAGAAGTCCGTTTCGCTGAGACCCGGTGCAAAATGCTCACCCAGCAGATAGCCTGCCGTGCGGAACTGGGCATTTGTGAGTGTGCTCAGGTAGGGCGGCAAATCTGCCCACTTCCGTTCGCCAACTATGGCTTGCAGTTGGTGGGCAATGGCTGGATTATAGTGTTTGTCTCTGGGCATCCAATGTCGTTTTTGTGAGCATTTGGACTTTCGTTTACGCTGCAAAGATACTGAATAACGGACAAACAGACAAACATTTTGGGGGATAATGGAAGAATTCTCCTTTTATAGGTTCAGTCCGTTTCGTAGCTCACGGGTCTCTCGTCTACTTGTAAAGCATAAAAAAGAGACCTCTGAAAGATCTCTTTTCTGACTTGGAGCCGAATGGCGGACTCGAACCGCCGACCCACGCATTACGAATGCGTTGCTCTACCAACTGAGCCAATTCGGCAACGTCTTTTCCATTTTTGCAGCGCAAAGGTACGACATCTTTTTGATACCACCAAATATTGCGCCACTTTTTTATCGCAAAACTTTTACAGACAGGTGTCAGTGGCCTACAGCGTGGGTATGTCGCCGTCGTAGTTCAGGCATTCCAGCATCGACCAGTCGTCTTCGAACGTTTCGTCGAAGTCGTCCGCCACCTCTGGGGCGTGTCTGTGATATACCATGCCCCGGAAGCTTTCGCGAGAGGCGGAACGAGGCATGGAGCCGAGCACCTTGTGAGCATCCATGTCTTCCATGCCATTGTCCGCAGGGGCAGTGCGGCCCGGCGGCAATATTGCTTCCTCTGAAGTGTAGTGACTTTCCGGGAGATTAGGTTCTGCCAGTTTCTTGTAGGTCAACTGGAACATCACACAGGCGCGACGCTTGAGGTTGTAGAAGTTGGCCAGGCTCACTCCCATGGTTTCGGCCACCTCTTCGGGATCCATGTCTTTCAGAAAGAGCAGTCTGATGACTTCCTGATAGCGGGTGTTTGACATGTGCTCCACCGTTGCCTCCACGTCCATCTTCTCTTCGATGGTGAGGAAGGAGCGTGAACCATCCGTCTCATAGGCCGGGGCAAATGTCAGGGGGGACTTGATGGTGGACAGGGCTAACTGCTGTTTCAGGAAGAATCGGTGAGCCACCCGGTCCACCCAGGTGGTCAGTTTGCTCTGGTAGTTGAACTGACGCAGTCGGTACCAGTCTTTATAGGAAAGGTAGAGGTAGAGTTCGTTGATGAGTTCGTCTATTTCGATGTGTCCGTTGAATATCCGAAACTGAATGTCGCGGAGCAGTTTGTCGCACATGTTCCGGAAAAAGTAGTTGGTGATGGGCGGATCTTTGCAAATCACGCCCCTTACGACCATTCGGTCTTCTCGCAGCGAGTGGGGTATGTTCATTCTTGGGTGGGGTGGGGGTGAGTGGATGTAAGTTGAGCCGAGAATATGAAGTGGCGGGGGCATTCTGCGTCCTCTGCGTCGTCTTTGGCGCATGCCAGCGATTGGAGCATGTCGTCGCTGGGAGGATTGCGGAAGAGTCCGAACACGCTGCTTCCGCTTCCGCTCATGGCTGCATACAAGGCTCCGTTGTCGTAGAGCCGTTGTTTGATATGTGCGATGGCTGGGTGAGTGGGGAATACGCTGTCTTCGAAATCGTTCGTCATCAGCTGTGACCACTCCTCGATGGGGTGCAGGATGCTTTCTCGCAGGTCGTGGCGTGGACGGCGTGGGACGATGGCGGCGTATGCTTCCCGGGTGGAAACGAAGTCGCTGGGTTTGACAAGCACGAGCCATAGTCCGCTGAGATCGAGACGGAGCGGGGTGAATTGGTCGCCAATGCCTGTGGCAAAGACGGGGATGCTTCGGATGAAAAAGGCACAGTCGGCTCCCAGACGGGCGACGCGGCGTTCCATGTCTTCCTCCGTGTGCCCAAGGCTAAACATGTCACAAAGCACTCTCATCATGGCGGCGGCATCACTGCTGCCACCTCCCAGACCGGCCCCTGATGGAATTTCTTTCCTGAGCCTGACCCTGAGTGGCGGAATCATACGTCCCTCCTCTCTCAGCATTTGGACGACACGCATCACGAGGTTGTCGGTCGGACTGAGGATGCCCTCTACACCGATGGCGGGCGCGTGGTCACCTCCCGTGGGGAGACCCTGGATTTCGAGGGTGTCGTGTCCGCATTCGGAGAGTTCCACCTCCAGTTCGTCGCATAGGGGGATGGGGTAGAACACGGTTTCAAGGTTGTGGTAGCCGTCGGGGCGACGTTCCGTCACATAGAGACCGAGGTTGATTTTTGCACAAGGAAACATTTTCATGTGACAAAGATACGAATAAGCGAGGGAAAAGACAAATTTATTTAGGCTTTTCCGAGCGTGAGTATCTAAAACCGAAGATTAAAGATACGAATAAGCGAGCGATTACCCAAATCTATTTGAGGAATTCTTGGACGAGCCAAGCGGCAAGCCGATTTCTTGGACAAGCCAAGCGGCAGGCCGATTACCGAGCGTGAGTATCTAAAAGCATAGCTTAAAGATACAAAGAAGAATTTGAAATTTGAAAAATCTTCCATAAATATAAATTAAAAATTAAAAATTATTTCTTATCTTTGTGCCCGTTCGCTGACACAGTTGAATCAGCGCACAGATATTATACAACATTACATCAGAGATATGAGCAAAGAAAAGAAAGAAAAGGACCTGGGGCTGGAGTCGATTCTGGACCTGAATTCCAACAACGTATGGAATCTGACGGAGGAGCAGATTGCAAACCTCTGGGAAAAGGAGAAAGCGGAGGAGGGTTTCCCCTCGTCCGAGGAGAAGTTGCTGAACATCATCCGGCTCAGTTTTGAGGTCGTACACTATAATCCTAACGACGAGCGTGACCTGAAGAAGTACGAAAGTGGCGACTGGACCCATTTCTCCCGTACTGACTCACGGAAAGGGTGTGTGGCACTGCGCCGCAAATACATCAAGCGCATCACCGACCTGAGCTATGAAAACGTGAAACACATCACGGCTGCCATGCTCTTGGAGTTGATTGACAGGAACTTCGGCGGCGGATGGGACTCCATTCCCCTCAGCATAAAGGACATCATAGAGTCGGCCTTCGACATCAGCACGACACAGTTGCCCACAAGTCGCATCCACGCCAAGGGCGGTACGTTGGAGCGCAAGGTGGAGCAGGGCTACGAGGTGTTGGAAGTAGCCAAGGGGACTTGGACTGAGGCCATCTTTGCCAAGAAGAAGGAACCCGTGCAGAAGATTCGTTGCAACAGCGACGTGCAGTACGACGAAGAGGGGAATGTCATCCGTGAAAATCAAGACGAAGACATCGACGACGAGAACACGATGGAGGGCGATGAGGAGATGGAGAACGAGGATGACACCTTCTACTCGTCCTATGCGGCAGAGGCTGAAGTGAAGGAAGAAACTGAAGAGGGTTTCCCGATAGAAGAGTAAATCAAAGGAATTGATTGTGTGAATTTCACAGCCGTGAGCCTTGCCGCTCGCGGCTTTTCTTTTTTCGCTTTGCTCAGGCCACTCATGATTCCCTCCCTGCAGGTAGGGTTCTTGCTTTGGCAAGTTTCCCTTTTGGGACGAGCGAGGAAGGGGCGCTGGCTGTTTTTAGCTCCTCTGTGTCCTCTGTCAACTCTGCGCTCTCTGTGAGCGCGTAGGGCAACTTGTTTTTGAGGGTGTAAATAGAAAAATTCGAATTTCTCTTTCTGAATTCTTATTTATTTTATATCTTTGCTACGTGACAACATATATTTAAGATGAATAATACAAAAACAATTAATAAACTCAAAAATATGAAAAAGTTCCTATTATCTTTGCTGCTCATGACAGTGGCAATCCTTGTGAACGCCCAGACCATAGTAAAAGGCGACATGAACAACGATGGTCAGGCGACCATTGCCGATGTAACTTCCTTAGTGAACGTAGTGCTCGGCAAAACTCCGATGGAGACCGTCAATGCCTCCACCTCACCATTTACAGTGGACAACTCCTACGTCGCAGGCACATGGTATGCCTCTGACGGTACGCATTTTACGCTTGGTGATGACGGCACGACCGACTTCCCCGGTGGCAGCACCTATCGTTTCTATCTCGGACAGAACCGCCTGTTGATTCTGAATTCATCAGAGCGGGCTGTCCTGGTAATCCCCATTGTAGAGGCGACTTCCAGTTATCTCCTGACCGTTGACTATGCCACGGGAGTGCCCACCTACTACACGAAGTCCACTTCGTTGGCCACTGGCATATCCATCTCACCCAGCCCAGTTTCCATGAATTCCGGCTCCACACAGCAGCTCACTGCCACACTATCTCCCGCAGGGGCATTTGGCAGTGTGGCATGGACAAGCAGCGACGAGAGCGTAGCCACCGTGGACCAGAACGGCTTGGTAACCGCTGTAGCAGGTGGCACTGCCATCATCACTGCAACGGCAGGTGGCAGCCTGAAGACGGCGACCTGCACCGTCACCGTTACACAGATGGTAACCAGCATCACGCTCAGCCAGACGACTGTCGTATTGGAACTGGATGAGTTCGAGCGCCTCACGGCAACTGTCCTTCCCGAGAATGCAGTCAACAAGAGTGTGGTGTGGAGCAGTAGCAATCCAGATATAGCCCCCGTGAGAAATGGTCGCGTGGATGCCTACGACTATGGTACTGTCGTTATCACTTGTACGGCGGCTGACGGTAGTGGAACCATAGCCACTTGTACAATCATGATTGTCGAGGATAAAAGTGGCATAGGAGCACAAGATGGGCACTTCTACGTTGACCTTGGTCTGCCTTCCGGCACCCTTTGGGCAATGTGTAACATCGGAGCCGAGAATCCTGAAGACTACGGCGACTATTTCGCTTGGGGGGAAACAACGGGGTACAATAGCGGTAAGACAGACTTTAGTTGGAGCACTTACAAGTATTGCAACGGATCCGGGGAAACCCTAACCAAGTACAACGGCAATAGCGGCTATGGCACTGTCGATAACAAGACGGAACTGGAACTCACCGACGATGCCGCCTACATGAACTGGGGAAGTAATTGGCGTATGCCAAGCAGGGAACAGTTCGAGGAACTCATCAATAGCAGTTACACCACGACAGAGTGGACTACGCAGAATGGCAAGAATGGTTATAAAATAACGAGCAAGAGCAACGGCAAAAGTATTTTCCTGCCCGCTGCGGGGCTTCGTAGCGGCACGTCGCTCTACGGCGGTTCGGGCGGCAACTACTGGTCGCGCACGCTTTACGCGAGCAGCCCGAACCTCGCCCGTATCCTGTACTTCTTTTCGAGCAGCATCTACATGCACTACTACTACTACCGCTACTACGGTCACACTGTCCGCCCCGTCCGCGTGTCTCAGTAGAGGACCCTCCCCATCCCTCCCTATAGGGCGGGAGAATTATACTCGAGATTTGTAAGCCTCAGATTTACATATCACATAACAATCTCCCCTGTCATTTCATGAGTGGCAGGGGAGATTTGTCCTTTGTATGTGTGAAGGACAAAATTACAAGGATTATAAAAGAAAAGTGTTCGCAAATTTGTGAATAATAAAATAAGATTGTACCTTTGCAGTCAAAAGACGATGAGTACGAACAGCACTGCCCTTGTGCATGAAACATGGAATAGCGAATGATAGTAATCTTTGAAAAGGACTACCTCAGAGATCTCTATGAGAAGGGTAACACAAGCGACAAGAAACATCGCTTTCAACCCCCAATTGTCAAAAAGTTCATACGCATTGTGGACTTGATGATTGAACAGAACAATGTAATGGGCTTAGTCCAATATGGCGGGCTACACTATGAGCATTTGCATGGCGACAAGGAGGGACTATCGTCAGTCAGAGTGAATAACCAATATCGTATAGAGTTTCGTGAAATAATCGAAGGAGAGAAAACTATTGCCGAAGTTGTAAGTATAACAGATTTGTCGAATCATTATTCATAAAGCATTATTATGGTACACGTCAAAGGTAAAGATGATAGAATGATAGCCAACAACTTGGAACCGCATAACCCAACGCATCCAGGTGAAGTGATAAAAGACGAATTGGAGTTCCGTGGCATCAGCCAGCGACGGTTGGCTTCAGAGATAGGTGTGCCTGCGAGTCAATTGAACGAGGTGTTGAATGGCAAGCGTCCTTTGAGTGCGGAAATCGCTCTGCTCATCGGTCAGGCTCTTGGACTTGACGCGGCTCCCTTGCTCTCCCTGCAAATGAAATACAACCTAATAAGCGCCAAGCGCAATCAGTCCTTCTTTGAGCATCTCAAACAGATTCGTCGCATAGCTGCTGTACTTTGATTTTCACAGACAAATGAAGGGAAGAACAGTTAGAGGGTGTTACACCCTGCGTCGAAACTCGGCACAAATGATGGCGGTGGCAATGGCCACATTGAGGCTCTCCACCGTCGTGCGGTCGGCAGGGTAGGGAGGAATCAGGAGACGGTGGCTCACCAGAGCTGCCGTCTCTTTTTTTATGCCCCGTCCTTCGTTGCCCATGATGATGACGCCGTTGTGGCTCAGTTGCTGCTCATAAATGTTGGTGCCATCGAGGAAAGTGCCGTAAACGGGAACCTCTGAGAGGTCGCTCAGTTCTGCAATAAGGTCAACGTAGTGCAGTTGCACACGGGCTATGGCGCCCATTGTAGCCTGTGTGGCCTTGGGATTGAAGATATCAGCGCAGTCGGGCGAGCAGAAGACATGGCGAATGCCAAACCAGTCGGCCAGACGCACGATGGTGCCCAGGTTGCCAGGGTCTTGCACACCGTCAAGGGCCAGCGTCAGTTCCTCTTGGGCGATGTCGGCCATCCGCCCCTCGTAATGGGGGATTGCAAACAGGGCCACCACGTCCTGCGGATGTTGCAGAAGACTGATGCGCTGCAGTTCGTCGGGTGTCACGGTGTCAGTCTCGGCATGTCGCAGGAGCGACTTGTGCCGTGCCATCCACTCTTCCGTGGCCGCCACGTAGCGGGCTTCCATGCTGAAGTGCTGGGGAGAGGCTTCGCCTGTGTGGGGTTCCGTGCCGAGCAGTTCGCCCACCAGTTTCGGGCCTTCGGCCACGAAGAGTCCCTCCTCCAGACGATTTTTCTTTCGTTCCAGTCCGTGAATCTGCCGTATGCGTGCCTTGCTAATCATGTCTGCCTTTCATCCACTCTTTTCTCACCCGATTACAGCCAGAAGACTCTGCTTGAAGGGCTCCAGCTGTTCCATGTATTTCACGATGCGCTTTTTCGAGATTTTCTTTTCTTGCAGATTGCGGATGGAGCGTATGAAGAGGAACAGGGCGATGGCTGGTGCCAATGCCAGGAATGCCATTTGCCAGACGTTGAACCCGAAGTAGCCCGTAACGCCGAGGATGGCTATTGCCACGAGGGTGGGTATGATGGTTTCGATGCTCTCGGACATGGAGCTCCCCACTTCGACGTCGTGGAACTCCATGTCCTTGAAAAGCACCTTTCGGACCTCTTCGGCCTTTTCCGGCAGTCGTTGCTCGTATTCTGCGAGCCAGACACCGTATCTTGCCCGTTCCGACTCCCAGTAGCTCGATGTGTTGTAGAGTATCACTTGGGCCGCCTGCAGGGTCAGCGGTTCGCGTTTGGCCTGAGCCACCAGATTCTTTCGTATGAGTGCCGCAAAACTTCCCCAGATGGTTTCGAACGAATGCCTGTCGGACTTTGGGTTACTTCTCTGTGTGTTTGGTTCCATACGCGCGATACATTATAGTTTAATAGGCTGAATTTCTGTCAGTCTTGTATTCGGGGGCAAAGGTACAACAAAAAGTTGAAAGTAAAAAACTCTTTGGCCTTAAAAGATTGAATTCTTTCTCTCTTATTTTTTTTCTTCTTCGTCGAAGGCTTCGTTGGCAAGTTCGCTGTACTTGCAGAGTCTGTCTCCCAGGTCCATCTTGCTGCTCGAACAGCTTTTCTTGAACACATGCAGCCGGTCGAAAGTGGCCATGCGTGTGCTGCTGTCCTTGGCCATGCAGCATCTTGTGCCCTCGTCGGAGTAGTCGAAGTTGCGTGCATTGCGGATGGAGAGGGTGAAGGCCACTTCCACGGAATCCTGGTTGGCCCCCATGTAGGTGAATGTCCATCCCTCGCCCTTCAGTTCCTCCACCAGTTTCTTTACGGCTTTTCCCGTGTACTCGTGCGAGGCGTTTTCGAGTCCGTCCGTGATGATGGTCACCACCGCCATGGCGTCTCCGGCCTCCTTCACGTGCTTGCGCATGGAGGTCAGCGTGAATCCCATCGCGTCGTAGAGGGGCGTGCAGCAACAGGGTTCGTAGTCTTCCTCTGTCAGCGGACGTGCCTCGGCGGCGGGCACTCTGTCAAAGATTTGCCGGGTCTCGCAACTGCAGAAGGCCACCAGCGACACGAAGTGTTCCTGTGTCTCGGCATACTTCTCCTGCGCCTTCTTGATGCCGGCCAGTGTCTCGTTGAACCCCTCGATGGCCGCCTTGCGGATGCAACTCATCGAGCCGCTCTTGTCCAGGATAATCACGTTGAAAACCTTTGTCTTCGTTTCCGAGTTCTTTTCTTTTGTCGCGTTAGTCATAGTCGTTCTGTTTTTTGTGGTTTGTGAATCAGTGTTTTCTTTCTCTGTGGCCACCAGCATGAAGTTGCCGTCTCCTGCGTAATAGACCACGGGCAGCATGTCGTCGGGAATCACCTCTGTCACCTTGTTGTAATTGTCCCACGACGGCAGTTTCTCCAGCCGCTTCGTCTCCTCCTCCCCGATGGGATGCTTGCGCACGATGTAGTTCTGGAAGAAGCGGTTCTCGCAAAGATAGTCGGACGAGTCGAAGCAGGGGTAGCTGTCGAGGGTGCAAGTGACGAATACATCCTTGTTCGCTCCCTCTTGGTGCCTCATGTACGATTTCATGTCTTCCAGACCGTGAAACGTATGGCCGAGCAGGGTGAAGTCGTCGTGGATGGAGCGCAGTTGGATGTCGTAGTCTGCCAGTTTGGCGTCACCCCATTTTTCGACGAAGCGTTCCAGCGCTTTCCCCATTTTGTCCGTTTTGTCTGACATCTCCCACAGGAAGCGGGCCGTATACACGGCACCGAATTTCCGTAGCCCGTCGCGCAAGACCACGTTCTGCACCACCATGTTCTTGATATAGCTCTCAGCAAACAGTTCCTTCTCGCATCTTCTTAGTGCCTCTGTCAGTGTGAACTCACACCTTCCCTCTTCCATCGTCGGCAATGTAATCTTCTGCTCTTTCATAGTCGTAAGTTTTTTTAACTGTTCATTAATCTTGTTCTCTTGACTCTCTGTTCCTTTAGAGGACATCGCAGGGCAGAACCTATCACTCCGACAAATTTTTTTTCATCCCCCTCCCTCTCTCCCTTAATAATTAAGGTAAGAAGCCGGAGCCCATAGAGGCCCGGCTTCAGCAGGGTGGCACACAAAAGCGGGGAGGCGGTGTCAGAAAGGCAGTCCGACGGCAAAGTGAAGGGCAAAGTCGCGACGGAAGCGTGGATGGATGATGGGGTAGTGGTGGCGGCGGTCGGTGTAGGCGGGGTTGATGGCCTTCATGCCGCTGTCGAGGCGGAGGATAAAGTAGTTGAAGTTGAGCCGTATGCCCAGTCCGTAGGAGACGGCAATCTGCCGCCAGAACGATTCGAAGCGGAACTGTCCGCCAGGCTGGTCGGCATAGTCGCGTATGGTCCAGATGTTACCCGCGTCGATGTAAACAGCTCCGTCAATCTTCCAGAAGAGGTGCGAGCGGTATTCGAGGTTCATGTCCAGTTTGATGTCGCCCGTCTGGTTGATGAAGTCGATGCGTCCGTCCGTGCCACGGAAGCGGCCGGGCCCCAGTCCGCGCACCGACCATCCGCGCACGCTGTTCGCCCCGCCGCTGAAGTAACGTTTCTCGTAGGGCAGGATGCGGCTGTTGCCGTAGGGATAGGCGATGCCCAGTCCGAAATGGACGGAGAGGGAGTTGTCGGCCGAGAACCGGAAACTTTTGGCAAAGTCGAAGTCGCCCTTGATGTATTGGGCGTAGGCGATGTTGAGCAGCGTGTATTGGTTCAGACTGTTACGGTTCGTGTGGAAGAGACTCGTGAACCCGTAGAGCAGGTTGCCAGCCGACTCGGCACTGAAGCGGATGCTGTAGGCGTTGGTGCCGTAGCTGCCCGTCGCCCCCGTGAGCGGTTGCGAGGTGTAGCTCAGCGTGTAGCCCCACTTCATGATGAACAGGTCCTCGTAGTTGTAGCGCAGGATGGCGTTGCGCGAGGACGCGTTGTCCAGATAGTCCTCACGGAACGTTTTTGAAATCCAGGGCATGAAGACGTAGTTGAGGTCGAGCAGGTCGAAGCGGTGCTGCCGCTGTCGGTTCATCTGGCTCCACCTGTAGCGCCATGCGCCGGTCACCACCCGGCGGTGAAATTCGGGGCGGTTCTGGCTGCCGTACATGATTGACACCTCGCTCGTGGCATTGCTGCTACGCCGGAAGGCGCGCGAGAGCCAGGGCAGCTTGAAGTCCGGGAACGCCAGCGACGTCTCCACGCCGTATTCGATGTAGTTCTGGTTGTCGTATCCCTCCAGTCCGCGTATGGCCTCGAAGGCTCCGCGCAACCGGACGTTCAGCAGTTCCGACCCTCGGAACAGATTGCGGTTCTGGTAAGAGAGAACCGCCGCAGCCCCGAAGTCTCCCGACGAGTTCGTGCCCTCCAGTTCGGCGTTCAGGGCGTGGCGCTTGTTGCTGCGGACGGCTACGGTTGCGTTGAGCCTTGTCGAATCCTCCTCGTCGGGGGTCATCGTCACGCTGGAGTTCATCACGGCCCCCAAGGCCGACAGGTTGCTGTACGTCTCCTGCACGTGCTGCTCGTTGTACAACTCGCCCGGCTCTATGGCCGTCTTCACGCGGAGCATGTTCTTCCGTATGTAGTTTCGGTTGGTGGAGTCCGAAGCCATGCGCACCTCTCCCACGTGGAATCGTCTGTGCGGCTGCCGCTCCGTCTGCGTGCCGGTCCGGTAGTCGTCCACGATTAGCGACAGGGCCACCCCCCGGTTGCCCAGCGTCGTGTCGGCCTCGAAGCGTATGAATTCTTTGTTGAAGAGATAATATCCGTGGTTGCGCATCAGTCGGTTCAGCCGTGTGCGCTCGGCCTCCAGCTCGTTCAGGTCGAAGGGCATCCCGACGCTCAGTCGCGACTCCCGTCGTGCGCCCTCCATCAGGCGGGCGATGGCCGTGTCGCCGACGTGCTCCTCCAGCTCCTTGACGATGTAGCGCTTCCCGGGGTCGATTTTGTAGATGACGTTCATCTTGAACCCCTTCTGTCGCTCCAGCAGGTCGACGCTCGCCTGCAGGTAGCCCATGTTTCTCACCGCTGCCTCGATGTTGTCCCGAGTCTTGAACGCCTTGCTCCGGTCGTAGATGACGGGAGCCTCTCCGATGCGCTGCAGGAAACGGTTGATGCGGCGCGTCGAGTCACGGCCGCTCATCAGGTACGGCCCCATGGGCACCTTCAGCAGGCTGAACCACCGCGAGTTGGGATGCTGCTGCACGTAGCCCCTCATCTGGTTGGTCGAGACCGCCTTGTCCGTCGACCGTATGTGCATATTGTTCAGCAGGTGCTCGTCTTCGGGTATGAAGCGAGACACACTGCAACCGGCCGTCACCAGCACGGCCAGCAGCAGAAAGACCATTGGAAGGAGCCCTTTCCGTTGTTTCACGGGAACAAAGATACGATTAAGCGAGGGAAAAGACAAATTTATTTAGGCTTTTCCGAGCGTGAGTATCTAAAAGCATCGCTTAAAGATACGATTAAGCGAGGGAAAAGACAAATTTATTTAGGCTTTTCCGAGTGTGAGTATCTAAAAGCATCGCTTAAAGATACGATTAAGCGAGCGATTTCCCCAATATATTTGTAGATTAAAATATAATTTGCTACCTTTGCACCCGTGAATAACGGCAAAATCACCATGAAAAAGACATTTACGACCGTCGTACTCGCTCTGTGCCTCCCGCTTCTGGCCGCGGCACAGGGGAAAGCAAAACTTTGGGACGCCGCCGACTCGCTGAGCTATGCACTCGGCATGACCCAGGCCAAGGATGTCAGCGCCCACCTCATGGAGGTCGGCATCGAACAAGCCTATCTGAACGAAGTCCTGCGCGGCATGGGAGTCGGCCTACGCTCCGTCGGCGACAAGAAACTCCTGGCCTTCAACACCGGCATCCAGCTCGGCACCCAGCTCGGCGCGCGCACCCTCCGCGACCTCAATCTCGACATCTTCGGCGAGGGGACCGGCAAGACGCTCAACACCGACAAGTTCATGGCAGCCCTGTCCGCCACGCTCCAAGGAGGCGCCACCCAGATGACCCCGCGCGAGGCACCCGAGGTGGCCGAAGCGCTGGCCGAGCAAATCCGCGGCGAGCGACAGATGCGCCAGTACGCCGACTGGCGGCGGCAAAACGAGGAATACATGGCGGAACTCATCCGCAAGGGGGGCTACAGCACCCTGGAGGGCGGTGTCTTCTACCGCGAACTGGAAGCCGGCAACGGAGCCCGTCCCTCGCTCGGCAGCCGCGTGCAAATCCACTACAGCGGCACGCTCATCGACGGCACCGAGTTCGACAACTCCTATCGTCTGGGCAAGCCCGCCACGTTCCTTTGTAACCAGCTCCCCGCCGGATGGGCCACGGCCCTCACCCACATGCGTGCCGGCTCCCGCTGGGAGGTCTACATCCCCGCCGACCAGGGCTTCGGTTCCCACACGGGCCCCGGCGGAGTCAAACCCTACTCCGTGCTCAAGCTCGTCATGATGCTCATCGCCGTCGAGAACTGAGCGATTCGCCCCAACCTGTAAATATTTTTTATTTTTCGCCTAACGCCCCCCTTAGATAAGGTTACTATGCTTAGGCGGATAAGCATAGTAACCTTATCCCCGTAAGCATAGTAATCTTACCCCCGTAAGCATACTAACCTTATTTTTGCCGGAGCGGCGATGTAAAGATTTTTCTTGCATTGCAGTTCCCCATGGGAAAGATTCCGCCTGTTCGTTGCCCGTAATTCACAACTATTTTGTAATTTTGTGGGCACAAAAGAGAAATCGTGTACCAAATGAATGCAAAGCCTTTCATGGAATGGGCTGGTGGCAAGGGGCAATTGCCGTTCCGCATATTCCCATTCTTCCCATATATCCCATACCTCTCATAATCATTTTCTACCATGCCCGACAATAACAAGTTCCTTGCCCCCAAGGGCGACTATAAGAATCTCATTGCATTCCAAAAGACTGAGTGCATATATGACATCACGCTCTTCTTTGTGGAGCATTACCTCCCGCACATTGGCGACCGAACGGTTGACCAGATGAAGCAGGCTGCCCGTTCTGGCAAACAAAACATAGCAGAAGGTAACGAGACAGGGACAACCTCAATGGAGGCATGTATCAAATTGGTGAATGTGGCTAAGGCAAGCCTGAAGGAACTGCAAGAGGATTACGAAGACTATCTGCGTAATCACGGAAACAAGATGTGGAATGTTAACAGCCAGCAATGCCGCAATGCCCGTGCTTGGTGTAGGGAGCACTCGAAGCCAACGGACTATAAGCGCGTGTGCCAAGAGCGAGACGACATCACTTTGGCCAACGTGGCACTGGTGCTGATTCATCAAACTGATTTTCTGCTACGTCGCCTCTTAGAGAAACACAAACAAGACTTTCTGGAGAACGGCGGAATCAAGGAGCAGATGTCCGCTGCCAGAAGACAATGGAGAGATGAGCACGGAATGGGATACCTAAATGGGAACAATGGGATAAACGGGAATAATAGAGGAGGGAAATGATGGATTGGCACGTTTCGGCATCGATAAGAAAATCAGGCTTATGATACAACAAACAGAACTTACATTGCGCCCACGGGCGAGGGGCTTCCATCTGGTGACGGAGGAAATCGTGAGGCAGTTGCCGCCGCTGCCGCGGACGGGGCTGGTGAACCTTTTCGTGAAGCACACAAGTTGCGGACTGACGATAAACGAGAATTGCGACCCCGACGTGCGCGAGGACATGGAGGGGATATTCAACCGGCTGGTGCCCGAGGGCCGGAGCAAATACCTCCACACACTGGAGGGACGGGACGACATGCCCGCCCACGCGAAGGCGGCATTGACGGGCGTGAGCCTCTGCATCCCCATCGCGGACGGGCGGCTGGCGCTGGGCACGTGGCAGGGCATCTACCTCTGCGAGTTTCGCAACCACGGAGGCCCCCGACGACTGACGGTGACGATTGTCGGGGAATGACGTCCGCGCCGCCCCCTTGCTCCTTGCCCCCCTTTTTTAGCCCTTTTCACCAATTAGTTCTCATTCTTTTCTCCGATTTCTTGCACGTTATTGCTTTTTTTCCTAAATTTGTCCCGTCTACCGCCCTTTGAAGCAGTTTGCCTTTGGCAGAAGCGGATGGGTGGGGATGCATATACATAAAAGGCGTTTACTTGAAGCGCTTTGTTCTTTGACTGCTCAAAATAGTCTCGCAAACTATCTCAAAACCAAGTCAAAAGCAAAGCAACGGTAGATGTCCTATGTGGGAGATATGCAAGGGTCACATATACAATGTGGCCGATTTGGCATATATCCTTGCGTGGGCTTCTGCGTTGCACCGTTCGGACTTGGTGGGGCAATGCGAGACGCCCTTGAGCAGTGGGACAGTGCAACTGGTATGGCAACCCACGCTTTTTTTGTACCATGCTACCAGAAAATCACGTAACCCATTAACCTCCTTCCACGGGGTGCCAGAAGGGAACATGAAAAAGACGTATGAAAAAGTCAAATTTTCTGGTTGTGGCTCTGATGGCCGTGGCCGTGTGTGTAGGATTCGCCTCTTGTGGCGACGATGACGACGAACCCAGTGGGGGAGGCGGTAGCAAGGCACTCTTCGATGCATCCAAGTTGATTGGAACTTGGGAAAGCTCAGATGGCAGCTACTACATGGAATTCAAGGCGGATGGCCGATGCATAGGAGGAGAGTCTAACTCGGATTATCCTGACGTGTATGTTTATTCGACCGACACCCAGAAAGGCATTGTCACAGTGTCTGACATTCGCAGCACATGGTCTGAGGACGTTGAAGTGACAGCACTTACAGGCCAGACTCTGATATTGACATTCAAAGAGGACGGAGAGGAAGACGAGGTCGAGACCTATAAACGCTACAATGGCACGAAGAAACCCTGGACGATAGATGGATATGAATTCGTAAATCTTGGTCTGAGCGTCAAGTGGGCTTCGGCCAACGTAGGGGCAAGCACGTCTTTCGATTCGGGCAACTACTTCCAGTATGGCAACCCTTCCACCTCGCGCAGTGCATGGAAGAGCGACAATTACAGCCTGCCGATGTCGGACATCAGCGGTACGTCGAATGACCCGGCAACGGCCAGCATGGGCGGAAACTGGCAACTGCCGACGCTGGAGGAGATGGAGGAACTGTATTCGAAATGCGACTGGTATCTCCAGACAATCTCCGGCACGCGCTACTGGCTTGTCGTGCAAAGGGGGAAGGACAGCAATTTCATCTTCCTGCCCTTTGCGGGTGCATACCCCCTCGGCACGAGCAACAACTCTCTGCTGTATGACAACTATCAGTGCTGGCTCATGACGGGCACCTACAACAGCAGCACACGCGGCCCCTGGATTCTGAAAGGACGCTACACCAACGAGACTACCTCGCCCGACGTGAACATCACCACCAACGAGGTGCAGGCCATCAGTGCCATGCCCATCCGTGCCGTCTCCAAGGCCTCTGGCGACGTGACGTGGTAAGAACGTGGACATTTCTCTTCCGTTGAAATGAACAGAGAGTGACATCCAATCGCCGCAGGGGCGTGCCCTTTTGTACGCCCCTGCTAAAAATTACCTTATAATACGTTGTGGGAAATAAGTAAAATGAAAGACTATGAGTGAATATAGAATTTGCCCCCAGTGTGGGGAGCGCGTGGAGAATGCCCCGGAACAGCACTACTGCATGTTCTGTGGGTCAGACCTGACAGAGGAAGTCCCCCCATGCCCGTCGCTACAAGCTGGGAACAATCTGGAGGAAAACAATGTTACGGAGGATGCCAGTGTGTGGGTGGACTATAAGCCCCATTGGTGGCAGACCTTGGTGGGAATTTATTTGGCTTTGCTGGTGCTCGGCATCTTCCTCCTTTCCACTTTCCAGCCTCTGCTATACTACGTGGAACTGAGACTTTTCCGCTTCACGGCACTTGCCACGGGATTAGGGATAGCTGTCCTGCTGGCTGGGGTACGCAACAGAGCCAGCCTAACGACCCTCGTCATCTTTTTGGTTACGGATATCCTATCCACGCTATACTGGCTGCTGGACATTATTCCCTTAATGGGGGATTTCGCCCCTCTCATCTTTGTGCTTTCATTGTACTTACCTACGGTCTACGCTTACTCACTTCTGGCTCAGAACAATGAATTTCAGAATGACGATCGCACGTGGCTGAACTTTCTGGCCGTGATAAATGTGTTGAATGTATTCTGGGAGTCAACCCCCTTGTGGTTTAATTCTACAGGTGACGTTAATCCTCTATCCTATATCAACTATTTCAATTGGGTAATTTCGCCTTTGACTGCCTGCGCTTGGTGGAAAGTGGCTCGTAGTGCGGCTTTTGCTGGTGGATATGATAAGGATGCCCCCTGCGACTTCTCGCCGCTGAACCGCTACATGGCCATGATACTCATAGCCCCCGCTCTCATGTCCGTGGGCATGTTTTTCTTGTCAAAATATATGTATGTTTTTCCCAATTAAAACTTGTGTTATATGACGTATAAGGATAAAATTACATTCTTCTATGCTTTGGAAGAATCGTTGTGGGACGATAAGGTGGAGGCCAACCACTATTTCGCCACGCTAAGTATTTTGTTTGTAATTCTGGCTGGATCCCTTAATAGCATAGGCGGTGCCCTGCAGTCGATGTTTGACATCAATGTCACCCCCTCGCTGTTTGCTACGGCGGCGGTCTGCCTCTATGTGTGGGGGCTGAATGTTGCAGAGTCCATCGTGGCCTGTACGGACGGCCTGACGGCTCTCTGGCGCTCACTGTTGATGCTGCTGGTGGTTGCGCTGGCCTATGTGGGTGGTGTCCTGCTGGGGGGCATCCTTGTGGCCATCGTTTGCATCATACTGTTCGTCTTCGCCTGCATTGTCCTGTTCAAGATGCTCTTGGGCACGCTGAGTGGCAGCGGAAACACTCGATGGAAGACGGAGGACGGTGAGGAAGTGCATGGAGAAAAACTCTGGGGCAGCGATATCGTTCATGGAGACGACGGAAAGGACTATAAGATTAAGGATTCGTGGGGTATGTAAACAGAAAAGGAGTGATACAACTATGAAAGAAACAAAATATTGTCCATATTGTAGAGCTGACATTACGCCTCGCCACGAGTCCTGTATAAAGTGTGGAAAACCCATCCCGAAGATTCCCGTTGTGGAAGAAGTGGCAATAGAGGCGGATGAAGTTTCTGACGGGCCGCAGGAACTGACAGTCAAGCAAAGCGAACCTATTACTACCAAGGAGGCTGCCAAAAGGAGTTTCAAGGAGTTGTGGGTATCGCTTGTCGTCGTGGTGGCTGTGACGGCAGTTTATGGGCTTATGTATGCCTTCCGCGACAAGAGCGTGGCTGCAGCAGCCATTAATGCGAAGACTACCCCCGACCTATCTATGCTCCACCTGAAAGGTCCTGTAAAATCTGTCGTTGTAAAGCGGAAAAAGAAGGACGAGGCCGAATGGTGGGTGGAGGCTACGTATACGTTTGACGAGCAGGGGCGCTTGACATCCTATCCTGGTTGGCCCGAGCCGTACACCATCTCCTATGCCACAGCCGAAGGCGGTGTGGTAACCCTGGATGGGGGAGCCTTCGTAAAGCGTGATGCACAGGGGCGCATCACGGCCCTGGAGGTGGAAGATAAGGATTGGGGATTCCGCTGTGTAGAATGGGACTATACGGCCGATAATGTCTCGGAGGTCGTGGATGGCTACTATACGACTACGCATGTCGTGGCCCGTACCAATGGCGGACTACCCCGAATTGTGGATTCGGAGCAGACGGGTCGTGGAATGACTGATAACTGGAAGTGGGAATACACCTACACGGATTTCGACGATTATGGGAACTACATCAAGGCCACTTATTCCGAAACGCATGACGTGGATTATGGTGACATCTTTGCTGACATGCAAAGAGAAGATGACACCCCAGTGGAAGAGCCTGAACCCGAAAGAGTGGAGGAAATGCGTGAAATCACGTATTACGATGATGGCACCGCAGCAATTACCAATTAAATATAAGAAACTTTCTGTTGTTAATTTTGTTGTATCTTTAGACAGTTGAATTATGGCACTAATTGATTGCGCAAGTTGGAAGCCGCAAAGTGACGGATTTGTTTTTGCCTATCGCTTCCCTCAGACTAACCTGAGCACTTACACTCAGCTCATTGTATATGAATCCCAAGAAGCCCTGCTCTTCAGCAAAGGACAACTTATGGGCAAGTTCGGACCAGGCAAGCATACGCTGGACACTGAGAACATACCTTTACTTAGGAACTTATTCGGAATCCCCTTCGGAGGCAAGAATCCGTTCACGGCAGAGGTATGGATTGTAAACAAGTTGTATCCGGCCAATCTGAGTTGGTCAATCACCAGCATGGCTGTACACGATGCGGATTATCAGACGATGCTACCATTGCAGGCTGAGGGGCAGTATGGTATTCAGGTATCCAATTCGGAGAAGTTCCTCATTAAGATGGTGGGAACAAAAGAAGTCTTTACGGAGTCTGACATGTTATCGCAGGCTTATGGAGAATTCGCCTCAAAGTCGAAAAGCGCTATTATCCAGTTCATGACGGGCCAGCGAGTCGGTTTCAAAAGTATCTCGGCCCATCTTGACGCCTTGTCAAATTACATCAGGACGAACTTGCAGCCTTTCTGGGAGGACTATGGTCTTACGATGACCAGATTCTACATCAACGACATCTCTATTGATACAAGCACGGCGGAAGGTCGAAAGATATCCGAAGCATTGGCCAGTCAGGCGTCCATGTCTATCACTGGTCATTCCTGGCAGCAAGAGCAAATGTTTGGTGTGGCCAACAATGCCGTTGATCAAATCGGTAATGTAGGAGGAGGGAATGGTCTTCTTGCAGGCATTATGGCCATGAACATGATGGGAGGCGGTGGAATGGGAGCCGGAATGGGAGCAGGACTGATGCAGCCGCACAATAATCAACCAACATTCTCGGGTATGCAACAGGGCACTATGCCACAGGGGGGGATGCCCCAGAATAATGCTCAGCCAGTGGTCAAGGAGGTCTATTGCGCCAATTGCTCCAAAAAACACTTGACTACCGAGCGATTTTGCCCTCATTGCGGGAATGAATACAATCCATGTCCCAGATGTGGCTCTGACAACATGAAGAGTGCTCGCCGATGTGTCAGTTGCGGGACACCTCTGCAACAAGCCCCCCAGGCAAATGCAGGAGCAGGTGTCACGTGCGCTTCATGCGGTGCACAGATAACTCCAGGTGCTGCCTTCTGTCCACATTGTGGTAGCCCGCAGAGCATAACGAAGGGGAATGTGTGTCCAAGATGTGGGGCAACCATTCCTCAGACTTCCAAGTTCTGTCCAAAATGTGGCCAAAAGATTTAAACCATAAAGAACATTACCATGAATGCAAAAACATTTTACAAGATTCTGGCCCTATCATTGGGACTGGGATTGATAATAGGGGGCTTTTGTCTTTTCGGGCAGTCGTTGGATAACAAGATTCTGATACTTGACATCATTGTCTCAATTCTTGTGTATATACAATTATCCCAGTTTGTTATTTATCCGTTGATTGATATGAATCGTGCCGCACACAAGGAAGTGGGAATGATGGGGATTTACTTCTATGTGTTGGGCATCTACTGTTTTCTGGCCATCGGTTTGATGTTCTTCGGTATTGTTTATACCATTCCTTTCCAGTTCCAGTTGATGGGGCAGCTTTTCTTGGTCTTCCTTGCCTTATTGGGACGTGTCGCCACATTACATGCTGGTGAAAAGGTTGAGCGGATACATGAAAAAGAGCGGAAAATGGTGGAAACAAGAAGAGTGCTCCGGACGGAAATGGACAACTTTATGGACGAATTATCCAGTTGGGAATCGCCGGAGGGCTTGGGGGTACAAAAACTTTATGACATTCAGGAGGAACTCAAGTTCCTTTCTCCATCGGCAAATGCCGAAGCAAAACAGTACGAGAGGGATTTCTGTCAGATAATAGAAGAACTGAAGGTGCTGATGAGGAATGCAGACCTCAATAAAGAAAGAATAAAAGGAAAAATTGACCAATTGGAGAGAATCCTATCAAAAAGGAAAAGTATAAACTCATAAATAATTATTACTTATGGCAACAACAGGAAAAATATTCAGCGATTCCAGCAGTATCTATCAAGATCAGGCTCGTCTGTTATTCGACTTCTATGAGCAGGCTGCTGAACGTATTGTCCGGCAGGAAGAGGAAATCGAAAAGCAGATTCAAAATCTGGAGAAAGATCGTGAACAGGTTGAGTTCAACAGGAGCGAGATTCTTCGTAAGTGGTGGAATCTAATTGCTCTTCTGATTTATTGGATTTCAGGCAAGAAGAAAATTGAACAGCAGATACAGGCTATTAACCAGAAGATAGAAGAGAAGAAACAGGAGCATGCCAACATCTTCCGCGATTATAAGGTGACGAAGATGGGGGTTGCCTATATACCAGTCGCCCAGCAGATTGCATATGAGGATAAATGCTTCGTGGTTGACTATACAGGCAATGTGGAGAACTCTCGTATAAGTTTGCAGATGTCGCGCCAAAATGATTTGCTCGTTGAGACCATGTCGCAAATGGAGAAACTCACCACGGAAGCCCCTGTCGTAGAAACTTCGAACGAACCAGAAGCGATAGACACCAACGAGTACTCTCTCTCTATCCAGGAAGTCAATCAGGGTGACTATGTCGGAAAATTAGATCGATCCATCCGTACCATATCCTTCTGCATGAACGACACAGAGGTGAAGTCTGTTGACCTTCCCCTGGTGGCCGACAATAGTGAATATTTAAACTTTCTGAATGAATATGCCACAAGTGATGCCGGGTACCATCCAGTGGTGAAAGTCTTTGATGACAAACGTTTCAACAAAGAGATTGACACTTTCTGCCAGTTGAATAAGTTGAAAGATTCCCTTTCAAATGACACAGAGCAATTTGAGGATGTGCTCAAACATCTTATGCACACGATGGCGATGTCTGTCCAAACCATTTCTGCCATGAAACTGGCTTCTACGGACAAAGTCATCAACAAGTCAAATGATTTGTTGTTCAAAATTCTCAAGGCACCATATAACCATTACTCCCCGCTGTTGGAAGCGGAGGAAATAAGAAGAATCCGTAACGAACGGTTTGACTATTCCGATTCCATTCAAGGATATGAACCGTTCCAACTGAGAGAGAGTTCGCGCGTTCGTTACAACCTATTTGCCGATGAATGGACCGCAGAAGACAATAGCAGTGCAAGCGTGCCTTTCGGAGTCCATCAAATATATGAGGAAATCGTGGCTCCGATGGTTCAGCATTTAATGGAAGAGAACCGTATCGAGCGTATTCGCATATATGGGCAGATTCACGACCAGAAACTTAGTTATCTGAACAAGTGGCATCAGGACGTAGATGCCTTCTATCGTTCTAACCATGCAGAGAGTGCTGACATTATTAATAATATGCAGAAGACCTTAAGTGAATATGTTGAGGCATATAACACTTTGGCACAGTTGCAGAAGACTCTTGACAGCATGGGTGAGGAAGGGGCAACACTGGATAGCACGATTGTTGAGAAGCAAGATGGCAGTGCAGATGCCTTGGCTGCATTTGAATTGCAGGCGCAAGAGTATAAGAAGGTGCAAGAGGAGTTCAGCGACTATATGGAGCGTCTGCAAGACGATATAGCCCTTAAGGCCGAGAAGTTCGGTCATGTAGAGTTCTACGATGCTCGCCTGCAAGATGGTTACTCTAATGCTATGGCAACAGCCGCAAACGAGGTCAATAATCTTGATGAGCGCAGGAAGCCTCTGGCTACTACCAATCCTTTGCTTGCCAAAGAATCTGTTTTGCTGCCACAACCTGATGTCGAGGATGTCACCTATGAGCACCTGTCTCTCAACCTTCCTTCTCTTGCTGTCAATGCCTTGGACTCTGTCAGCCAGATTGCGGTAACGGAAAAGCAGATTAAGCAAGAATACACCCCCTCAGATTCCGAGGATGATAAGATGCCTGCTATTCTTGAGGAAGAAGATGAGGTGCCCCCTGTTCCAGGGGAGGATGAGGAACCCGCTATTCCCGAGGGGGAAGAAGATGGCATGCCCCCTATCCCAGAAGAGGATGAGGCTCCCGAGATTCCAGAGAATGAAATACCCGAGATTCCTAACCAAGGATAATGTTTGATATAATAGGAGGAAGATAGTATGGCAACAACATTTCAATGTACCGTTGATACCCATCCTATGGCAGCCGAGATGCAGAGTGTGTCGAATCACGTCAAAGGCACAACTGCAGCAGTCGTGACCATGCAAGGTGCAGTCATCGCAGCAGAAAATAATAGTGCAAATAAGGTTTGTCGTAATGTGAATCGGGGATTCCTTACGCTGATGCGTTCGCAAATTTCGCAGAAAATAGCTAACAAACAGAGCCGAGTAGAAGCACTTGTGATGCAGTTAGGTCAGCAAAAACGCCAATTGTTGGGAATCAAGTCTAATATGGAACGTGAGTATGGACGTATAGCAGAGAGGTATCTCCGTATTTTTACTAGTATCAATAAGGAGTTGGAGACAAGAATACGCCAGGTAGACCAACCTGTTTTTGAGTTGGTAAACAAACACATGGCAACATCTTCAAACCGAATGAATGCCCTAACGGCATGGGTCCCGACCTCTCAAGCAGAGGGATTGTGCAAAAGCCAGCAGATACTTGTTTCTAATATGAAGAAGAATGCTCAAGAAGCCTTGGAGCAATCTACGGATTTCCTGTCTCAGATAGGAGAGCAACGGGCACTGACCAACCAAGTTCTTATTTCCAATCCCAATGGCAACGAAGAAAAGTCCTATCTGATACCTGCTTTGATTTGCGAGTCCGTTAGTGATGCTTCCAGAAATGTCAGAACAGATATCGCAGTTCCGTCGGATTTGCCCAAAGCTCACGCCTCATTGATAAATAATGCAATACGCGAGGATAAACTGCCTTGGAGCCAGCAGGCTCCATCACAGCAACTCTTTGAGGAATTGTCGCGTTTGCTTGAATCTGCGCCTGTTTCTCAAAGAGTCAAGGACACCACTCGAAAAATGTATTTGGCTGCTAATTTCGAAACTCTATAATTGACAAAGGTATGAGTTATAGAAAATCATTTAACAGGACAATATCGGTGCCGTATCACGGTTCTATAATTGTTGATTATCCGGCATCCAAGACTGGAGGCTCAAGAAGTGTCAGCTATAGTGGCACTGCCTACGAAGAGGTCGTAGTTGATATAGATGTAGATACTACTCCCTTTGATGCAAGCGTTGCGAATTGTAACGATCATGTGAGCGGCCTGACAGCCAGTGTGGGTGCAATGAATTTAGCCCAGTGTGCCGCGATTAAGAGTAATGCTGAGAAGGTTTCAAAATCGATTATTGATGGCTTCTTTCATACAGTCAGGACAGACCTTTCAACGCAGAAGGCAGAATTGGAACAAAAGGTTGAGACCAGACTACTTCTGCTACGTCAGCAGGCTGCTTCGCTCAAGGAAAAACAGGAGAAGATGGCTGCGGATTATGCGCGTACAACTGCAAGATATCAAAAGATATTCTCAGATCTCAACAATGAACTCTCTATCAGGATTCATGAAATAGACCAACCTGTTTTTAATGCAGCCAAAGATATTGATGAACAGAGTGACAGAATGCTTCATACGGATATGGTTCAGACTGCCGTTACGATGAGTCGGGAAACAAGCATCCTGCAAGCACAGATTAATGTTGCCACAGTAAAACGCCATGCCCTGGAGGCCATGAATCAGGCAAAGAACTTTCTTGTATCCAAAGCCACTTCAGAACGTACTATTCAAGAGAGTTTTATCGATGGTTCTGGCGAAGACGGGTATTTGGTGCCTGTGTGTTATATGCGTACGGATTCTGGTAAAGAAGGCACAAAACAAAAATGTGTCATGCCCGATTACTACTCACATAAAGACCGTAACCTTGAAGAACAACTCTGCCAGTCTCTCAAGGACGTGGATTTTGCTCATGCCTCTAAGACAGAAGACGAACAACTGAAATCGTATGTTCAGACAGAAATCGCCCAAAGGATTACGGGTGATGACAGCCACTCCGAGAGAGTTCGCACTATGATTAATAAAATGTTTAACCGGTAAAAACAAAAAATATGAGTAAGCTAACAGAAATTCGCATAACGGAATCTAATCTTCGTTTAGATAACAATATTGTAAAAGGTGGTATCCTGCCCAACAAAATCGATGAACTCTCCAGAACTGTAACCGTTGTAGGTGAAACCGTTGTTGAAGGACCTCTCTATGCAAGCAGAATGACAATTGAGGCAGCTCCTTTTGAGGTAAAGGGGGCAGTCTTTGTACAGCGCGAGTTGTACATCAACAATGATGTCAGTGGTGATGTAGTCTTTCATAAAGCGGTTGGTTCTGCTTCATCTGTTGTAACAAGAGCCCTTAATTGTAATGTTACATTTTGTTCGGATGTCAATGCCAAGAGCATAACCCTGTGTAATGCATACGTTGCTGGAAGTTTATACGGAGATGAGATTGTATTGGAGAATTGCGTTATTATTGGCGGTGTATTTGCTACCCAGTCATTAACCATCAAGGATTGCATCGTCGGCACTTTTATCTCGCCATACGTCGAACTGGATGGGAACGTCAGCCTGCTCCTCCCTTCTGTCTTTAGCGTTGAGCGTGTCAACTATACAAAAAACGCCCATCTGTACTCCTTGGCACTTGCAGATTTGGGCTCTTTGTATCGTCATCAGGAGGAGAGTGCGGAGAGTGGAAGAATAGAAATCAACATGGCCTCTGATGACCTTCATACTACACTGACTGAAGGAGGGTTACAACGTTCGCTTCATAGCTATAGCGTCGTTGGGAAAGTCTTGGCGGCTGATTTGATAGATACCGACAAGTTCCAGAATCACTTTCTTCTTACGGCTGCGGCATTAGGCCCACAGATGTTGAAGACGTATGATCTTGGAACGGACGGTGAAGGAAATCTCGCCGTTCTCACCACAGAACGTATCCGTGCTTTCTTCTTTAATCTCCTCCACAGAAAGATTAAGGTTAAGGATATCGACGGCTCCTTTAATATTGAACAATTTGCAAAAACCATGTAATTCAGCAATGTGAAGCAGTATTATTACGTAGATAAGGGGGGAGCCAGACTGGGGCCTATCCCTTTGGAAGAAATGCCGTTATCTGAGATTACACCTGAAACGTTGGTATGGTGTAAGGGCATGGAGAAATGGCAGAAAGCAAAAGCCGTGGAAGACTTTCAGCTAATTCTGTCACAGAAAGTGAAGGCTGAAGTTGTAGAGCCAGCCTCCGTACCTCAGTCTCAGAAGCCGAAGGACGTACCACAAACCGAGAGTCCTTTAGTATCTGCCTCGTCTGTTCCGAAAAAGGGAAATGGAATAGTGATAGGCCTTGTAGTCACCATAGTCGTTTTGGTGGGGCTGCTGGCTGTCTTGCTGTTCACAAAGGAGGATTCAGATACTTCTTCATCGGTTCCCAAAAGAATTGATGCAACGGCTTCTTATAGTGATAATCAGGTTGCAGAAACTCAAAATGCTTCCACCGTAGCCACGGCGCAGGCCGCTGCCGAGGAAGACGATGCGCTTGATGACGATGAACCTCAATGGGAAGAAGAGTTTCAGCCCGACGGCTTTGACTTTGTCTGCGAGCGAGAGGTGACGGCGGCTGACCTTTCGGGACTGTCGAAGGCCGACCTGCGCATCATGCGCAACTGGATTTATGCTCGTCACGGCTACAAGTTCAAGAGTAAGGACCTGCAGGACTATTTCGGACAGTTCGATTGGTACAGCCCCCGCTATACAGACGTGACATCGCAGTTGAGTGCCATTGAGAAGAATAATGTGGAATTTATCAAACGTCATGAGTAAGATTCGTGCAAGCCTTCTGGCCACTGTTATCCTGTTGTTGACCATCCAGTGCAATGCAGGACAGGCGGGCCAGAGTGATAATCGCGGTGATACAACGGGAGTGGCAACGGACAGCGTTGCCGCTCCCGTCCCCGTACAGCCAGAAGTTCCTCATAGCGTGCAGGCTTTGCTGGCTGCGTATCCAGACTTTGTCACGGGCTATGAGGATGGCTATCTGTTGCTCTCGGGTGGAGAGCGAATGCTGTATGATGACGGTCGTGAGAAGTCGTTCTCTGAGAAACTGGACGACGCTGACCCCGAGGACATGTTTGCCTTCACCTATGACCGCGAGGCCAAGGAACCCGGCTATCTGCAAGATGCCGGGCGAAGCCGTTGCGAAGCACTGTTTAAGAAAATGTACGGATCCTCGGAGGGGGAGGTGAGAAGGAAACTGGTGCGCGTGTCCTGGTTCGGCGAGCAGGTGCAGTTCACCCCCGTCAACGGGGCGGCAGACAGCCTGCGTGCCGTGGCTGCGGAGATAGCGGCGCATCCCGACTACGCGAAACTGAAGCCCTGCCTGAAGTCCAGTGGCTCATTTTATTGGCGTAAGGTGCGTGGGGCCAACCGACAGAGTGCCCACTCCTACGGCATGACCATCGACATCGGTGTCTCACGGAGCGACTATTGGCTTTGGAAGAACCCCGGCAAGGGGGAGACTGACAAGATTGTCTATGCCAACCGTATGCCCATGACCTTAGTGGAAATATTCGAGCGTCACGGCTTCATCTGGGGCGGACGCTGGTACCACTACGATACGATGCACTTTGAGTTCCGCCCCGAAATCCTGCGTTAAAAAGCACGCGATTCGTTGTCCGTCCGACATTTTTTTGCTATCTTTGCCCCCTGCAAAAGGACAAAAACGGAAAACGGACATGAACACGACGAAGAGATTCCTGCTGTGCCTGTCGTTCGCGTGGGCTGCATTGGCCGTCTTGGCCGTGCCCGCCAGACGGGGCACGTGGAAGACCCTGCGGCTGGCCGACGGCACCAGGGTGAGGGCCCAACTGACGGGCGACGAACGGGGCCACTGCTGGACGGCAGAGGACGGAACGAAGTACGCTCCCGGGGAAGAGACGGGGGTGTACGTGCCAGTGACGCGGATGCGCCCGACCCGGAAGGCTGCTCCCCGGCGGACAGGTTCCGGAGGGGTGCGTGCACGCCGTAGTGCGGCACAGCGGCGCGCGGCCTACAGGGGTACGAAGCGGGGGCTGGTCGTTCTGGCGCAGTTCGCTGACTTCTCATTTGCCGCAGACCACGACGTGGCGCTTTATGCCAACATCCTGAACAAGGAGGGCTACACGGACGCGAACGGCTTCCGCGGTTCGGTGCGCGACTACTTCAAGGCGCAGAGCGGCGGGGTGTTTGACTTGCAGTTTGACATCGTGGGCCCCGTCACGCTGAGCAAGAGTCAGAACTACTATGGGCAGAACGACCCGAAGACGGACGAGGACCGCCATGCCGCAGAGATGATTATCGAGGCCTGCAAGCTTGCCAACGCCGCCGGGGCGGACTTCTCCAAGTACGACTGGGACGGCGACGGTGAGGTGGACCAGGTCTATGTGGTCTACGCCGGCATGGGCGAGGCCGACGGGGGCGAGGCGTACACCATCTGGCCCCATGAGTACGACCTGGAGTCGGCCAAGTACTACGGCGACGGAACGGGCCCCATGCGAATGGACGGCGTGAGGGTGAACACATACGCCTGCGGCAGTGAGTTGGACGGCGACGGCCACATTGAGGGCATCGGCACCTTCTGCCACGAATTCAGCCACTGCCTGGGCTATCCCGACATGTACGACACGGAGTATGCCGGAAACTTCGGCATGAGCAGCTTCGACCTGATGGACCAGGGCAGCTACAACGGCGGCGGATTCAGGCCGGCCGGCTATTCGAGCTACGAGAAGTGGGTGGCCGGGTGGCTCACGCCGACGGAACTGGCCGACGAGGCCGTGACGGTGACCGACCTGAAGCCCATGAGCGAGGGAGGCGAGGCCTTCGTCATCTATAACAGGGCGCACCCCGATGAGTATTACCTCGTGGAGAACCGCCAGAAGACGAACTGGGACTCACAACTTCCGGCACGGGGCCTGATGGTCATCCACGTCGACTACAATGAGTTATGCTGGGAATGGAACATGGTGAACACGGTCATCGACTATGAGCAAGAGTACGGCAAGGACTACGCGGGCATCAAGAACGACCACCAGCGACTGACCATCATCCATGCCGACAACAACGACGACTCACAATACTGGAGGCCTAAAGGCGGCTACTATTCCCGCCAGACGCTTTCGACCGACCTCTATCCCTATGCTCGCCGCGACAGCCTGACCAATGAGTCAGCACCCGCTGCCACGCTCTACAACGACAACACGGACGGCACGAAGTTGATGAACATCCGCCTGACGGCCATCACACAGAACTCGGACGGCACAATGTCCTTCCGCTATGCCCCTGTGAAGGAGGGTGACGGCATCGAGGACGTGACGGACACGGCACGCGCGGCGTCGGACGGCGAAACCTACGACCTCACCGGGCGGCGCGTGGCGAATCCGGCCCGTGGGCTGTATATCGTCGGCGGTAAGAAACGTATATTCCAGTAGTCCCTCTCAACTATTCCGACGGAACCCTCTCAGCGGCGGGTCTCGCGCAGCCATGCGTAGGGCCGGCGGCGGCTGAGGTAGTCAGCATCGGGCGCGTGGCGGTAGGCTTCGCGCTCGAACCATATCCGCGCGTAGGCATCGTAGAGACGGTGCCTGCGCCGTTTTCGGGGTGTAAGGGGGAGCATGAGCAGGGCGGCGAGGAAGCGCAAAGCCCACTCCGCGACGTACCAAAGGTAGAAGGGTAGGTAGCCCATCTCGCGCATCTGGCGCGTGTGAATCTCTTCGTGGCGCAGGAGTGTATCGTCCACCGCGACGCCCTTGCGCGTAAACAGCACCCCGAAGAGATTAATCGCGGCGAAGCCCGGCAGGGGCAGCAGGCTGTTGGGGATTACTTTCGTGCTCATCGGCGGCAAAGGTACGACAAATTTTGCAATTATTGTAATAAATATCTGTCTTTAATCTGCACGATCGGCTTTCTCCTGGGTGGAAATTCCCTTGGCGTATCTTTTGTAGGTGAATATTTGGCGTTATTCGAAATTTTTGTGTACTTTTGCAACCGTAAAACCTTAAATCCTTTAATCCTAAAAATAACAAGAATCTGACTATGTACGGAAAAATGAAGGAACACCTCAGCCAGACGCTGGCTGAGATTCGCGAGGCAGGGCTCTACAAGGAAGAGCGCCTCATCGAGACACCGCAGCGCGCCGCCATCCAAGTGAAGGGACAGGAGGTGCTGAACTTTTGCGCCAACAACTACCTTGGCCTCTCGGACCACCCCCGGCTCATAGAGGCCTCGAAGCGCATGATGGACGAGAGGGGCTTCGGCATGTCGAGCGTGCGCTTCATCTGCGGCACGCAGGACATCCACAAGCAACTGGAGGCGGCCATCTCGGAATACTTCCACACGGAGGACACCATCCTCTACGCGGCCTGCTTCGACGCTAACGGCGGCGTCTTCGAGCCGCTGCTGACGGAGGAGGATGCCATCATCTCGGACGCCCTCAACCACGCATCCATCATTGACGGCGTGCGCCTGTGCAAGGCCAAGCGCTACCGCTATGCCAACGCCGACATGGAGGAACTGGAGAAGTGCCTGCAGGAGGCGCAGGCCCAACGCTTCCGCATCGTCGTGACCGACGGCGTATTCTCGATGGACGGCAACGTGGCCCCGATGGACAAGATCTGCGACCTGGCCGAAAAGTATGGTGCACTGGTGATGGTGGACGAGAGCCACTCGGCAGGCGTAGTAGGCAAGACCGGACACGGCGTGAGCGAGTTCTACAACACATACGGTCGCGTCGATATCTATACAGGCACGCTGGGCAAGGCCTTCGGCGGTGCCCTGGGCGGGTTCACGACGGGCCGTCGCGAGATTATCGACCTGCTGCGGCAGCGCTCGCGTCCCTACCTGTTCTCCAACTCGCTGGCTCCCTGCATCATCGGTGCCTCGCTGGAGGTATTCAAGATGCTCAAGGAGAGCAGCGAACTGCACGACCGCTTGGTCGAGAACGTCACGTACTTCCGTGAGCGCATGATGCAGGCCGGCTTCGACATCAAGCCCACCCAGTCGGCCATCTGTGCCGTCATGCTCTACGATGCCAAACTTTCCCAGGTGTTCGCTGCCCGAATGCAGGAGGAAGGCATCTACGTCACTGGCTTCTACTATCCCGTCGTGCCGAAGGGCCAGGCTCGCATCCGCGTCCAACTCTCGGCAGGCCACCGTCGCGAGCACCTCGACAAGTGCATCCAGGCCTTCGTCAAGGTGGGCCGTGAACTGGGCGTGCTGAAGGACTGACTACTATAATTTAGATTTAAGGACTACGAATTTCACGAATTAAACGAATTTCCTAGCTATTGACATTCTGCCTTGACCAATAATTCGTTTAATTCGTGAAATTCGTAGTCCTTGTTATTTCAGGGTAACCTCGACGATGTAGTCGATGACGTCCGCATGTGCGGGCAGTTCCACCGTGAGCGTCCGGGCGCGTCGGTCATAAGCC
The DNA here is from genome assembly GCA_017453445.1 of Bacteroidaceae bacterium. Taxonomy (GTDB): domain Bacteria; phylum Bacteroidota; class Bacteroidia; order Bacteroidales; family Bacteroidaceae; genus Physcousia. The sequence continues at coordinate 52,025 of JAFTEX010000049.1, read as the reverse complement.
GACGGGAGCAGTTCGCCCGAGGGGAAGGCCGTGATGCGGCGAGGCTTATGCTGTGCAGGCACGGTGACGGTCTGCGCGTTGCGGTCGAGCACGTGTAGGTAGGTGCGCCCCTCCTTCTCCGTGGCCACGCCCCACGCCTGTCCGTCTATCGTGGTCGACCGTCGGGTGCCGTAGACGGCCTCGCCATAGCAATCCATCCACCGTCCGATGCCGCGCAGGCGGTCGAGCGCCTGGGCCGGCAACTGTCCGTTGGGCTGGGGGCCGACGTTGAGCAGCAGGTTGCTGCCCTTGGCCGCGGCGCGTACGATGAGCGTGACCAGTTCGTCGACGGACTTGTAGTCCGTATCGGACACCTTGTAGCCCCACATACCGTTCATCGTCTGGCACATCTCTAATGGCAGGTGGCCGATGTCCTGGCCCGAGAGCCCGGCGGTGTTCTCTCCGGGCAGGTCGCGCTCAAACATCTGGAAGTCCTCGCCCTCCAGGGGCGCGAGGTGGTGGTTGTTGCCGATGAGCAGGTCGGGCTTCAGCGCATGGCAGTAGTCGTAGAACTCGGTCATGCGCCAGTCGAACGGCACCGGGTCGGAGTCGTGGTCCCAGTAGCCGTCGAGCCAGAGCGCGCCGATGTCGCCGTACTGGGTGAGGAGTTCCGAGACCTGGTTCTTCATGAAGCGCATGTACTCGTCGTAGTTGGGGCGCGGCGTGCGCCCGGTGCGCAGTCCGGTGCGCCCCAGCGGGTAGTCGTCGCGAATCCAGTCGAGGATGGAGTAGTACAGGTGCAGCCTCACCCCCTCCTCGCGGCAGGCGTCGGAGAGTTCGCGCAGGACGTCGCGGCCGAAGGGCGTGGCGCGGACGATGTTGTAGTCCGACTGGCGCGTGTCCCACATCGAGAACCCGTCGTGGTGGCGCGTCGTAAAGGTGATGTACCGGGCTCCGGAGGCCTTGATGGCGCGCACCCACTCTCGGGCGTCGTAGCGGTGGGGATAGAAGGCGTCGGCCGCCTTGGCGTACTCGTCCTTGTCGATGCCGTCGTTGAGGAACCACTCGCCACGGGCGAAGGTGCTGTAGATGCCCCAGTGGATGAAGACCCCGAAGCGGAAGCCCTCGAATTCGTGGCGGCGGGTCAGGTTCTCCGGCGTGGGCACGTACTGCCCGGCGGCCATGCACGGGTCCGTGGCCACGGCGAGGGCCATGAGGAACAGTAATAGCAACTTTCTCATATCTGTAACGGTTTTAAGGGTGTGTCGGTGTCCATTGTTCGGTGTGTCGGTGTCTATTGCTCTATGACGGCCCGCAGCAGGACGACGTCCTCCACGGGGCGGTCGTCGGCGTCGGTGGCCACGGCCTGAATCTGTCGCACCACCTTCATGCCCTCGATGACGTGGCCGAAGACGGTGTACTGCCCGTCGAGGTGGGGCGCGCCTCCGTGCTGCAGGTAGGCCTCCCACATCTCACGTGTCATCTCGATGCCCTTTTCGTCGAGCGCCCCCCGCACCTTCCCGAGCGAACTGGGACCCCATGAGCGGCCATAGACGATGTAGAACTGCGAGGCACTGCTGCGCTGCTCGGGATTCACCTCGTCGCCCTCTCGCGCCGCCGCCAGTGCCCCGCGCACGTGGTAGAGCCACGGCAGCCGGAACTCGGCCGGCAGCGTATATCCCAGGTCGCCCTCGCCCAGTCGGTGGTCGTGGCTGGGTGAGGAAAGGCCGCCGTCCGGCAGTGGTCGCACGCGCGTCGTCGGGTCGCCGCCCTGAATCATGAAATCGCGGATGACGCGGTGGAACAGCGTGCTGTCCAGCGTCCCTTCGCGAACGAGCCGGAGAAAGTTATCGCGATGCACTGGCGTCTCGTCGCTTAGTTCGACACGTATCACGCCGGCCGTCGTCTCCAGCCGCACCCGATGCGGCTTGGCGCGCTTGGCTTCGGCACCCGTCGCGATGAGTGCCATGGTGAGGAGCAGAATGTATATGGAACGTTTCATGGGGGACAAAGATACGATTAAGTGAGCGATTTCCCAAATCTATTTGCGGAAATCCGAGCGTGGGTATCTAAAAGCATCGCTTAAAGATGCGATTAAGTGAGCGAATCCCTCAAATAGATTTGCAGATTCCTTGAACGAGCCAAGCGGAAGAACTGGTTACTTTGGCGGGCGAAGTGGCAGCGATTTTCCACCCCAAAGGGTAGTTTTTGTGGGCAAAAGCAGTATTTGGCTCTTTAGAGGCTTGGATGGGCATTGGGAAAAGACTAAATTTGCATAGAATATTATGTATAATGTGTAAATCTAAGGAACTATGTGTGTTAAAAAGTTGGTAGCAATCCTTGTGGTGGTACTCTTCGGTTCGGTTGAAATCTCGGCACAAGGATTTCTGAAAGGACTGGGGCAACGTGCCGTTGAAAGGGCTAAACGGAAAGTGGAGAACAAGGTGGACCGTACCGTGGAGGAGGGAGTCGACAGGATTCTCGACGGGAAAAGAGTGCAGCAGGAAAGGGAGGCTGCCCCCGAGGACGAATCGGAGAGTAGTTCTGAGTACGCGTCACCTCAGGATGTGAAGCCACGGAAGAAGGCACAAGGCGAGTCCGTGAAAAGTGATTTTGTTCCAGGCTCTGTAGTCCTCTTTGAGGATAACCTGAAGGGGGAGCAAATGGGCGAATTCCCCTCGAAGTGGGATCTCTTGGAGAATAATGCAGAGGTGGCACGTATGAACGGTCAGATGGCCATCAAGTTCGAACATGGTTCCGACACGGAAATCACTCCATTGCTGGAGGATGGGAACCGTAAGTACCTGCCTGAGGTCTACACCTTGGAGTTCGACTTCTTCGTCACAGGGGAGGAGTCACATACTTCTGCCTACCGTCTGTTGCTGAAACCCGAAGGGGACGGTGACTATAGTGAAATATTCTTTGGCAAGGACGGCCTCCATTGGACCGTTCAGCATCCAACGAGCGATAATACCATATACGGTAATACCTCCCTGGAGAATATCGTCGAAGGGGAGGACTGGAACCACTTCGCCCTCTCCTTCAACAAGCGTGCCCTGAAAGTGTACATCAACGGGCGGCGTGTCATCAACATCCCCAATGCCAAGGCGATGGACTGGTTCAGTCTCCGCACGGAGTTCTGGGAAGACCACATCGATTACATCACCAACATGCGGTTGGCCAAGGGGGGCGTGCAACTTTACGACCGTAATGCGCAATCGATGACAGCCGTAGAGAAGGCTATGCAAGAGACGGGAAAGTTTGTGACCAACAACATCCTTTTCGAGACAGGAAAGGCCGACTTGAAGCCAGAGTCGATGGCCGAGATTGAGAAGGTGGCGGAATACATGAAGAAGAATACGAACGCCCGCTTCGAAGTGCAGGGCCACACGGACAACCAAGGCTCTGACGCCATCAACGACCCTCTCTCTCAGCGCCGGGCTGAGGCCATCGTAAAGGCATTGGTCGGCCTCGGTGTTGACGAGTGGAACCTGCGTGCCGTGGGCAAAGGCTCGCATGAACCTGTGGCCGACAACAAAACGGAAGAGGGGCGCGCGAAGAATCGCCGTGTGGAATTTGTCAAGAAGTAATGAGATAAGCGCATCGTCGGGCAGTAATGTCTGGCGATGCTTCTTATTATATGGAACGAACTCGCAATAGTAATGTCTGCTGCCTCGCAATAGTAATGCGAGTGGCATGGCGTCGTGACGCGAGTGACCCCAGCCATTGTGATGTGGGGCGATGAGCCAAGTGTATGCTGAACTAAAATCCGCAGGGACGTCGAAATAAAATTCCCGTTCCTCTTTCCCATGTCCCGATTTATTCGTATCTTCGCGGCGAAATATCTTAAAAACACCTGACAAAAGCGCATGAGAAACATTTTAATCATTGGTTCCACAGGCCAAATCGGCTCGGAACTGACCCGTGAGTTGAGAGCAAGTTACGGAGGCAGTCACGTGGTGGCTGGCTACATTGTGGGCGCAGAACCTAAGGGGGACCTTCTGGAGGGCGGCCCATCTGCCATCACCGACGTCATGGATGGGCAGCACATTGCCGAAGTGGTGAAAGAGTATAAGATAGACACCATCTACAACCTGGCTGCGCTGCTCTCGGTCGTTGCCGAGAGTCGTCCGCGACTGGCATGGAAAATCGGCATAGACGGGCTGTGGAAAGTGCTGGAAGTGGCACGTGAGAACCATTGTGCCGTCTTCACTCCCTCGTCCATCGGTTCCTTTGGTGCTGACACGCCCCACGACAACACGCCGCAGGACACCATTCAGCGTCCGCGCACCATCTACGGCATCTCCAAGGTGACCACCGAATTGCTCTCCGACTACTACCACCTGAAGTATGGTGTGGATACACGTTCGGTGCGCTTCCCCGGCGTCATCTCCTATGTGACTCCTCCCGGCGGTGGCACCACCGACTATGCCGTCGATATATACTACTCGGCTGTGCGTGGTGAGAAGTTCATTTGCCCCATTGGCAAAGGAACCCTCATGGACATGATATACATGCCCGATGCCCTGAAGGCTGCCATCGACATCATGGAGGCCGACCCCACACGTCTCATCCACCACAATGGCTTCAACGTGGCGTCGATGAGTTTCGACCCTGAGACCATCTTCCAGGCTATCAAGAAGCATGTGCCCCAGTTCGAAATGGAGTATCTGGTGGACCCGCTGAAGCAGTCGATTGCCGACTCGTGGCCCAACAAGATGGACGACACCTGCGCCCGTCAGGAGTGGGACTGGCAACCCAACTATGACCTCGACAGCATGACCGAGGACATGCTCAAGCACCTCCGCGAAAAGTTAGGATAACCCCCGAATCCTTCATCCTCTGGTGATTGTAGGGATTAATGGTGTCCCTTCAGATACGAAAGAGCGACCGCATACTGTCATGCGGTCGCTCTTTCGTATCGTGCTACAGCTTCAGGGTGTATGTCGGCAAGTCGGACGAGGAGAGTGTGACCGTGACAGTCCCCTTGCCCGTGCGGCGCACATAGCAAACGAGCCGGCCCCGATGGGCGGTGCGGTGGCATGTGTTGGCCTTAGGCCGAGGGTTCGTCATGTCCGCATTGTTGCAGTTCTCCAATCCCAATAGTTCGGCCGGCCCCGATACGGTGCAGGTGAGACCTGCAGAGGACGACTTCACACGGTTGCCCTCTTCATCGACAACTTCCACCAAGAGTTGGTGCAGCGTTCCGTCGCTTTCGGGCAATAACTCGCTGACTTGCAGTCGTGCGGCCTCGCCATAGGTGCGGATTTCATAGGAAGAAAGTACGTGCCCCTCTTTGTCGCAACCTTCGGCACGAAGTGTGCCAGGCTGGTAGGGGATGTCCCAATATATGATGGCAGTAGAGTCGTTCCATGCCTTCATTTCGCCCACGATGCTATCGTTCAGCCACAGACGGGCCTGCGGTGCGTTGGTGTAGCAGACGACTCGGAACGTGGCATTCTGGACATTAAATCGTGCATTCAACTGTCTGTCGCCCCAATTCCAGTCGTCTGATGCCTCGGGGGAGACAAAGTTTCCGCGATTCCTTCCTCTGTTGTGCCCATTGGCACGAGGGGGCATGAGCGGATAGGTGCCGATGTAGCAGACGGGCTCGTCGCTCCACAGGGCAGCGCGGAACCAACCGCGCGGCTTGCGGAATGAGGCAAAGTCCAGCAAGCCCGTGTTCAGTCCGCGCGAAGGCCAGCGGCCAGACTCGCCCAGATAGTCGGTGCCGGTCCAGATGAATTGCCCGAAGATGTGCTCCTTGTCGCGCACTGCCCTCCAAGCATCGTAGCCTACGCCCGTCTCGCTGCCGTAGATGATGCGACTGGGATAGAGCTTGTGGTCGGTGTCGTAACGGTTCTCCGTATAGTTATACCCCACCACGTCCACGGCCTCGGGGTATTCCGTCTCGTTAGACATCACCACGCCGGCCAGTGCGCCGGTCACGGGGCGCGAGGTGTCGTGGGCACGGATGACGGCAGCCAGCCGCTTGGCTATCTTGCCTATGCGCTCGGCATTCGGAGCCTCGGGCTTGTAACCGCCGAACATGGGTTGGTTGATGGTGGCGTTGCCGCCGTCCAAGACGGGGTGGGAGTAGGGGTCGTTGGGGTAATCGACCTCATTGCCCACGCTCCAGAGGAAGATGCTCGGGTGGTTGCGGTCGCGCATCACCATGTCACTGACGTCGCGGTCTATCCATTCCTCAAAGAAGTCATACGTCCCGTCGAAGGCTGGCGTGCCTTGGTTCCAACCTTCCACCCACTTGCGTTTAGGAAATTCCCATTCGTCCGAGGCCTCGTCCATGACCAACATGCCCAGGCTGTCGCAGATGTCGTAGAGCATCGGAGCCTGTGGGTTGTGGCTCATGCGTATGGCATTGGCCCCCATTCGTTTCAATTCCTGCACTCTGCGCAGCCACACCTCACGTGGCACGGCAGCACCAAGCACACCGGCATCGTGGTGCAGGCAAACGCCTTTCACCTTCATCTGCCGCCCGTTGAGGTAGAATCCGTGGTTGGCATCGAAGCGCAGCGTGCGCAACCCGACGGCGATTTCTGTCCCGTCCGTCTTCTTGCCGTCCTCGCTTAGCTCCACTTTCAGCTTGTAGAGATAGGGGTTCTTCAAATCCCAAAGTTTGGCATTCGGAATGGTAATCAAAAGTGTCTGCTTGTCTTGGGCGGCCTGTGTTTGCTGGGCAACGATGCTGCCCTTGGCGTCCGATAGAGAGATACTTACATTGTGGCCCTTCTTAATATTGTCGATAGCGATGTCAACCTCCACTTCTGCACTGCCGTCCGCGTTGAGTTGCTTCAGCCGATAGGTCGTGCCCCATTGGGCCAGGTGGGTCTTAGGTGCACTGACAAGCCACACGTCGCGATAAATGCCCGAACCTGTGTACCAACGCGAGTCGGCATAGCGGCTGTGGTCCACGCGTACGGCCAGGACATTGTCGCCCTCCTTCAGGTAGGGTGTGAGTTCATACATAAAGGAGGCGTAGCCATTGGGCCGCTTGCCCAGCAGATGCCCGTTGAGATAGACCTCGCTGCGGTTATACACCCCCTCGAAGTAGATGTAGTGCCTGGCCTCGTCCCCTCCTTTTGGGGCGGAGACCGAACTGTGAACGGTGTAATCGGCTTGCCGCTCGCTGTGCGAGAACTGTGAGCAATGAACTATAAAGTGTTTCCTGTACCAGCCGACGCCGCCTGGCAGATAACCCGTGCAGCTTGCCCACTGGCGTGAAGGTTCGGCCTCGATGCTCCAGTCGTGGGGCAACGTAAGCTTTCGCCATCCCGTCTCGTCGTACTCAGGCTTCGCGGCCTCGGCATCGTCGCTCAGCGAGAAAAGCCAGTCGTCGTTGAACAATTCGGGCTGCCCAAAGGACACTTGCCCATGTGCCGTTGCAGCCACCAGCAGCATCAGCAGGGAGAATAGCAGGCTTCGTTTCATGGTGAAGTCATGAATGGGATTGGTTATTTGAACTCTACGATAGTGATGCCGGCACCGCCGAACTGCACGTGCTCGTCATGAGCGTTTCTTACTTGGGGCACGGTGTTCAGGTACTGGCGGATGAGTGTGCGGAGGATGCCGTTGCCCGTACCGTGAAGTATGCGCACTTGCGCCGCCCCAACCAGCGTGGCATCGTCAATGTAGGCCGTGACAGCCTGTATGGCCTCGTCGCCCCGCATTCCTCGCACGTCAATTTCCTGCCGGAAGTTGAGCTGCGTCTTGTGCATTTGGTCAAGCGTACTGCGGCTGATGAAGTTGTTCACGGTGACGGTCTGTGCCGTCGGCTTCTTCTTCTCCGCTGTGGCGGCTTCAAGCATTTCCAAGGGCAGAGTGGTGCGAATCTGCCCGAACATCACCACCGCCTTCTTGCCCTTAGTCTCCTCGATGATGCCAGTGGTGGTTTGCCCGATGATGCGGACGCTGTCACCCGGGCGGAGTTCCCCTGCCTTCTGGGTGGTATCGGAGGCCTGCAGGGCTTCCCCGCCTTGCGTTCCGGTGGCAACTGTCCTCTGGCTTTGCAGTCTTGCTTCTCCGTCTTTCTTCCGTTTCTCCTCCTTTCGCTGTTTGCGGGCAATGATTTGCTGCATTTTACGCTCGATGGCGGCATCCTTCTCCAGTTGTTCCTCGGTGAGCTGCGTGCGGAAGGCATCCAGCTCTTGCCGCACTTCGCGTGTGCGTTCCCGCTCGGCTTGTGCTTCCTTGATTTCCCGTATCGTGTTCTCGACCACGGCATTGCTCTGGTTCAGGATTTCTTCGGCTTTCCGCTTCGCATCCGTGATGATTTCTTTCCGTTTCCGCTGCAGTTCCGTGATTTCCTCCTCGTATTTTGCCAGCGTGCGTTCCATGTCCTTCTCCCGCTGGTGGATGGTCTGCCGCTTGCCCTCCCAGTATCGTTTGTCGCGTACGATGTCGAGCAGGTATTTGTCGGCATTGATGTAGTCCTGTCCAACGATTTCCGATGCATCGGCTATGACCTCTTCGGGGATGCCGATTTTGCGGGCAATCTCGATGGCAAAGGAACTGCCGGGATGACCGATTTCCAGTCGGAACAGGGCCTGCATTTGCTGACGGTCGTAGAGCATCGAACCGTTGATGACCCCTTCGTGGGAGTCGGCAAAGTGCTTGAGGTTCTGGTAGTGGGTGGTGATGACGGCGTAGGTCTTGTGTTTGACGAACTGCCGCAGTATGGCCTCGGCCAGCGCTCCGCCGATGGTGGGTTCCGTGCCTCCGCCGAACTCGTCGATGAGCAGAAGGCTGCGGTCGGTGCAGCGGCGCATCATCAGTTTCATGTTGAGCAGGTGGGACGAATAGGTCGAGAGGTCGTCGGCTATGCTCTGCTCGTCGCCGATGTCGATGAAGATGCTGTCGAACATGCCGACCCGAGAGTTCTCGCCCACTGGGATGGGCAGTGCACACTGAAGCATGTACTGCAGCAGTCCGACAGTCTTCAGGCAGACACTCTTGCCACCGGCGTTGGGACCGCTGATGATGAGGATGCGGTCGTGCGGAGTCAGGGTGATGTCGAGTGGCACGACTTGTTTTTGCTGGCGGTGGAGCTTGAGTTCCAACAGAGGATGGCGGGCCAAAGTCCAGTCGATGAGCGGATAGTCCTTCACTTGTGGCGTGATGCCTCCAATCTGCATCCCCAACCGATATTTGGCAAGAGCCAGTTCCACGTCGGCCAGGAACTCATAAGCCCGTAAGAATTCGGGTACGTGCTGGCGGATGCTGTCGGTGAAGGCGTGGAGCACGCGGATGACCTCACGTTTCTCTTCGGCCTCCAGTTCCCGTAGCGTGTTGTTGGCCTCCACCACGGCAGACGGTTCTACGAAGAGTGTCTTCCCGGTGGCACTTTCACCGTGTATGATGCCTCGGATGCGACGTTTCAGGGCCGGTGCAACGGGAATTACCAGGCGCCCGTCGCGGATGGTCGGCATGACGCTTTGTTCCAACAACCCCTCTTTCTTGGCACTTTCGAGTATGTTGTTCAGCGTGCGGCTGACGCTTCCCTCCGTGCGCATCAGTTCGCGGCGGATGTGCAGCAGTTCGGGGCTGGCCGTGTCCTTCACATGGCCGTACTTGTCGAGAATGCTTTCAATCTGTTTCGTGACGCTGTGGAACGTGAACACGCCCTCGGCCAGTTTGCTGAGGGCAGGGTAGGGCGTCTCTTCGTTGTGGATGACGTGAATCCAGGAGTGCAGCGTGTCGAGCGACCGTTTCAGGTCCCACATCTCTTGTTCTTCAAGGTAGACACCCTCCACGCGGATGCGCTTCACGGCCAGCCGCATGTCGAAGAAGTCTTCTCCCGGCAGTTGCAGTTCCGTGTCGATGATTCGCTGCACCTCGTCGACGACGCTCAGCAGAAAGCGTATCTGACTGGCATCGGTGAGGAACGTGATGCCGTCCACCCTTTCCGTGCCCAAACGACTGATGCAGTGCCCTTTGAGCAGCGTGCGGATTTCGTCGAAGCCCAGTTTCTGTTCCAGGGCATTTCCGTTCGCTTGCCCCTCCCGTGGGAGGGGGACAGGCGTGGGCGTGTCTGGGGTGTTGTATTCTGTGTTTATGTAGTTCGTTATCATAGGTTCTTTTCTGGATACATTGTGTTCCACCACGTCGGGTCGTCTTTCAGCCAGCGCTCAAACCATGCGTAGATGGTGTTCTGCCATTTGATGCGCTTGGAGTAGGTGAGGATGTGGTGGTTCTCCCCTTTCACGGTCACGAAGGCCGTCTCGCGTCCCAGGATTTTCAGTGCCGTGAAGAGTTGGATGCTCTCGTTGATGGGGACGTTGGTGTCGTCCGAACCGTGCATGAAGAGGATGGGGGTGTGGATGCGGTCGGCCAGCGTCAGGGGAGCATGGTCGGTGAAAAGTTCGCGATTGTTCCATGGGTAACTGTTGGCGGCAGAGATGGTGCTGTAGGAATAGCCCCAGTAGCCATAGCCCCAGTAACTGGTGGGGTCGCTGATGCCTGCGTGGCTCATGGCGGCAGCAAAGATGTCGGTCTGCGTCTGCAGGTACTGCGTCATGAATCCGCCGTAGGAGGCTCCGAGGCAACCGATTTTCTTGGCATTGACGAAGGGGTGCTCCTTGCAGAACTGCTTCGTGCCCTGGATGATGTCCTGAGCCGTGTAGTCGCCGTAGGCATTGACGTGGCGCGCTGAGAACTCCTGCCCGAAGCCCGTGCAGCCCGAGGGCTGAATGACGTAGACGACGTAGCCCATGGCGGCCCAGCCGTGGAAGGAGTAGTAACTGTCGAGATAGCGTCCCACGGGGGAGCAACCGCCATAGTAGTAGACGAGCATGGGGTACTTCTTGGCCGGGTCGAAGTGGGGCGGCAGATAGTAGCGTCCGTAGATGGTGTCGCCTCGTTCGGCCTGGAAGTTCCAGTCGCCGAACTCACCCAGTTGTATGTCCTTCATGCGGACGGCATCGAGGTCCTCCACCAGTGTCTCCCGGTTCTTCTTGAGGTCGAAGGTGTAGAGACGGTCGGAGTTGGAGTGCCCCTGGCCGTAATAGGCCAGCATGGGCGACTCGCTGGAGAGGTCGAAGCGCATGACGTAGCGTTCCGTGAGGGGCAGGCGTTCTGCCTTGCCGTTCTTGGGGTCGATGCGGAAGATGTCCTGGTTGTCATGGTTCTCGCAGAGGGCATAAATCATGCCATCGGCCTTCGACCAGCGCCAGTTCACGATGCTCGGGTCGAGGTCGACGGTCAGCGGAGTGATTTTCCGGGTGGCGAGGTCGAAGCGATAGAGTTCCTGTTCAATTATGGAAGGGGTCATACCTTTGGGGACACGGTTGCCGATACCTCCGAAGGCCTCGGGACTGCCTTGGAAGACGATGCTCTGGCCGTCAGGCGAGAACTGCCCCCCTCCGGCAAATCCCTCATGGGCAAAGAGCGTGTCGGCCTTCATGGTCGCAAGGTCGAGCAGTACGGCGGTCGTGAACGTAAAGGGCCGCCGCGTGACGTCGTTCTCATAGATGTGGAGCAACATGTGGCTGTTGTCGGGGCTGACGCAGGCTCCCACGTTGTGTTGTCCGAGCGTGATGGGGCGTATCTGGCCCGTTCGGACATCCATCAGCTTGATGTTCGAACGGTTGCGCCACCCTGGCTGACGGTCGTCGGGCGTGAGCACTTGAAACACCTCTTCGTCCTCTTTCGGCCCCTTGGTTTCGTCGTAGATGAACATCAGTTGCTCACCTGGCAGGAAAGAGCCGCTCTGATTCTGCAAGTCGGTGAAGAAGGCTGTTCGCTGCCCCGTTTCGGCATCCACGAATTCGTATTCCGTAGTCATGTCGCTTAGGGTGTGTTTGGCGATGTAGCGGTGTCCCTGACTGGTCCATTCCTTGAAGTCCGTGACCGTGGTTCGCTTACCGGTCTTCAGGTCAATGAGGTAGGTGGTCCAATCCTGTTTGGCATCAGTCTTTGTCACATATTTCTTCTGGACGAGGAAGCGGCCGTCGGGGCTGAGGTCGATGCCCCCCATGCGCTCGCCGTACATCAGGGTTTTCAGCGTGTAGGGCGCTTTGCCCGTGGGGTTGACGCGGATGTCTTGCTCGGAGACGATGTGGATGCGGAGTGTGTCGGCCTCGTCCTTTTTCTGGACGAACTTCACCACCACGTCGTGACGTCCGGGCACCAGATTTTGCTCTGCGCCCTCCTGGCCGTCGACATAGACTTTCCATCCCTTGACACCTTCCACCTTGACCTGTGCCTTGGCAAAACTTTCGTTCCCCACGGTGAAACCAGCCAGCCTCACGGCATCCTGCGTTTGCTTCTCCAATGCCATGTCCGAGGTTTCGATGCCCGCCTTCCATGCCAGAGGGCTGATGCTTCCGTCGGACAGCATTCGTTCGTAGTCCCATGCTTTGCCGAGTACGTCGGCGGTGTCGGTCAGGAACGGACGCGCTGCGGTGTAAGGTTGCGACAGCCGTATCTGCCGCACCTCGATGGTGTCGGCTTTCAGTGCCGTCCCCCCTGTCAGGAGAAGGGCAGTGAGTAATGTCAGTCTTTTCATATCTATGTTTGGTTTTTACTTTCGTGTGCAAAGATACGTTTTTTTTTCCAATCTACCGTTATATATAATATGAAATCGCGCGCACAAACCTTGTTTTGTCAGCATATTTTACTTTTTCTTCATTGTCCCTCTGCATCGTGCCGAAAGAGGATTACTATGCTTCAGGGCATAAGATTACTATGCTTACGGGGATAAGATTACTATGCTTACGGGGATAAGATTACTATGCTTACGGGGATAAGATTACTATGCTTATGCCCTTAACCATAGTAATCTTATTTTTTTGGCCTTTTAAACCTTTTGGGCGTGCCTTGTGCCGATGCGGCGGTTTTGTAAAAAGTTTTTATCTGTATCCTCGCTTTCCTTCACGCCCGTCGTTGAGGCTGCTTCCCCCTTCGCTTCCGAAGAGCGGTTTTCGACTGTCCGTCTGTGTAATTTTTCGTTTTGATGGAGGATGTTTGACTATTTTTTCGTAACTTTGCGCCCGCAAATCGGAAAAACATGGAACTACAGACCCCAAAGTCCGCACTCAGCATTGCCATCCGTGCTGCCTTGGCAGCTGGGCAGGACATCATGGACATCTATACCGACCCGAAGCAGGACTTCGACATCGAGCGTAAGGCCGACAATTCCCCCCTGACCCTGGCCGACAAGGCTGCACACCGGCGTATAGCCGATATGCTGAAAGAGACGACTCTCCCCGTTCTGAGCGAGGAGGGAAAGCATGAGGACTTCGAGAAACGCAGGCTGTGGGATGCCTTCTGGCTGGTGGATCCGCTGGACGGCACGAAGGAATTCGTGAAGCGCAACGGAGAGTTCACGGTCAATATCGCCCTTGTGCTTGAGGGGCGTCCCCACTTGGGCGTCATCTATGTGCCCGTCCGTCAGGAACTCTATTTTGCCGACCCCGTATTGGGAGCTTATAAGGTGGAGCACATCACCCGTCTGGCTGACGATGAGCGCTTGCCCGACCTTCTGGAACGCGCTCTCCGTCTGCCCCTGCCGCAGCCCGAGGGCCGCCCCTACACGGTGGTGGCCAGCCGGAGCCATTTGAGCATGGAGACACAGATGTTCATCGAAGAGGCTTGCAAGGAACATCCCGAAGTCGAGACCATCACGAGTGGCAGCAGCCTGAAAATCTGTTTGGTGGCAGAGGGGGCAGCCGATGCTTATCCGCGTTTTGCGCCCACTATGGAGTGGGACACTGCGGCCGGGCACGCCATTGCTGTCTGTGCAGGGCGGCAAGTCTATCAGGCAGGTTCGGACCAACCTCTTGTATATAATAAGGAAGACCTGCACAATCCCTGGTTCCTGGTGAAGTAAAAAGCCCCCAGAGGCTTTTACCTCGGGATTTCGATGACTTCAAGGTCGCGGAACTGCCCCTCGTCCACGGTGAATCGGACGAGGGTTCTCACCTTGTGCCAACCTTGCAGCCCGGCGGCTCCTGGGTTGATGTGGAGCAGGTGGAAATGCTCGTCGTACTGGACCTTCAGTATGTGGCTGTGCCCAGAGATGAAGAGGCTGGGCGGATTGGTGCAAAGCAGCGGATAGATGCGCGGCTCGTAGCGTCCGGGATAGCCCCCGATGTGGGTCATCAGTATGCTGGCCCCCTCGCAGTTCCAGCGTAGTTTTTCCGTGAACATCCGCCGGAGGTCGCCTCCGTCGCAGTTGCCGTAGACGGCACGCAGGGGGCGGAACTCCTGGAGCCGCATGGCCAGTTCCAGCGAACCAATGTCGCCGGCGTGCCATATCTCGTCGCACTCCTCAAAGTATTGCAGGTAGCGGTCGTCCCACCAAGCGTGGGTGTCGCTCATGAGTCCGATGCGCTTCATGTTTTGTCCTTTTTATAGTTCCTATAGTTTTTAATAGTTCCTATAGGTTTATGTTAGTTTTTCCTTATTCACTTTCCTCACCAGCCACCACAGCATACCCATGGACACGAAGAAACTGAGCACGTCGCTCACCGGGATGGCCAGCCACACACCGTCAAGCCCAAAGTGGGGCGGCAACAGAATGAGGCCGGGGATGAGGAAGAGCAATTGTCGGGTGAGGCTCTGGAAGATGCTCTTGCCAGCGTGCCCGATGCTCTGGAAAAAGTTGCCGATGACCATCTGCGCCCCGACGATGGGGAAGACGCTGACGTCGATGCGGAAACCGCGGTCGGCGATACGGACGATGGAGGCGTTGTCCGTGAACAGATGGGTCAGTGCGTTGGGGAAGAACTCACCCATGACGAAGCCCGTGATGACCACCACCTCGGCACACGCGATGGTGAGACGCAGGGTCTGCCAGACGCGCGGGTTCTGCCGTGCCCCCCAGTTGTAGCCCACGATGGGCTGCATCCCTTGGTTCAGTCCCATGACCATCATCAGGAACAGAAACACGACACGGTTGACGATGCCGTAGGCCGCAATGGCCGTGTCGCCGCCGTACTGCTTCATTCCCTTGTTTATGAGCAGCACGACCAGACAGGCGCACAGATTCATCAGGAAGGGGCTCATGCCCACGGCGATAATCTGGCGTATGATGCGCAGGCTGAGACCGTAGATGCCGCGATGGAGGTGGAGCATCTCGGCAGGGTTGCAGAGTAACTTGAACTGCCAGCAGAGCGAGATGAGTTGCGAAAGGATGGTGGCGGTGGCTGCCCCTTTGATCCCCATTCCCAATATGAAAATGAAGAGTGGGTCGAGGATGGCATTGACGACAACTGTCAGTATCGTGCAGTACATGGCCTTCTCCGGATGGCCGGCGGCACGCAGCACGGCATTCAGGCCAAAGTAACTGTGCGAGATGACGTTACCCAAGAGTATGACTGTCATGTAGTCGCGAGCGTAGGGCCGGGTAGCCTCTGAGGCTCCGAACAATGTCAGTATTGGGTCCAGAAACAGCAGGCAGGCAACCATGAACAATGTACCAAGCAACAGATTAAGCACCACGGTGTTGCCCAACACGTGCTGTGCTGTCTTGTAGTCTCGCTGGCCCAGGCGGACGCTGATGACCGTCGAGGCTCCCACGCCCACCATGGCACCCAGCGCGGCCCCGATATTCATCAGCGGGAAGGTCAGTGCAAGGCCCGAGATGGCCATGCCGTCCGAGTTCCCCCACTGGCCGTCCGGGCCAATGTGGCCGATGAAGATGCTGTCCACGATGTTGTACAGCGAGGCTGCCGTCATGGCGATGATGGCGGGCACGGCGTACTGAAACAGCAGTCGCGGAATGCTTCTTGTGCCGAGTTCGGTGGGGACGTATTGTTCCATAATTGGGTCTTTCCTCATTCAGAAGTGGGGCAAAGGTACGAATTAACGGGCGAAAACGCAAACATGTTTGCAGTTTTCCGAGCGAAAGTAGGTAAGTGGACAATCAAAGATGCGAATAAATTTGCGTTTTCGCGCGGTATTTTGTATCTTTGTGGCCGAATTGTAAAAACCTAATTAATTTCTTATCACATACTAAGATGAGCAAACAACAAGAGAAAATCGGAGAGTTGATAGACCTCCGTGCCAAGGCCCGCGTGGGCGGCGGCGAGAAGGCCATCGAAAAGCAGCACCAGAAGGGCAAGTATACTGCCCGCGAGCGCATTGCCATGCTGCTGGACGAGGGTTCGTTTGAGGAAATGGACATGTTCGTGCAGCATCGTTGCACCAACTTCGGCATGGACAAGAAGCACTACCTGGGCGACGGCGTAGTAACCGGATGCGGCACCATCGGCGGCCGTCTGGTCTATGTTTTTGCACAGGACTTCACCGTGAGCGCAGGTTCGCTCTCGGAGATGCTTGCTTCGAAGATTTGCAAGATTATGGACATTGCCATGAAGGTGGGTGCCCCCGTCATTGGTCTGAACGACTCGGGCGGCGCCCGTCTGCAGGAGGGCATCAACGCCCTGGCCGGCTACTCTGAAATCTTCCAGCGTAACATCATGGCCTCGGGTGTCGTTCCCCAGATTTCAGCCATCATGGGTCCCTGCGCCGGTGGTGCAGTTTACAGCCCCGCGCTGACCGACTTCACCCTGATGATGGAGAACACTTCTTACATGTTCCTCACTGGTCCCGCCGTCGTGAAAACCGTGCTGGGCGAGGATGTGACTCAGGAGCAACTGGGCGGTGCCAGCGTACACGGCACGAAGTCGGGCGTCTGCCACTTCACGGCATCTACCGAGGAGGAGGCTATCGCCATGATTAAGCAACTCGTTTCCTACATTCCCCAGAACAACCTGGAGAAGGCTCCCCGCGTGACCTGCACAGACCCCATCGACCGCAAGGAGGACTTCCTGAACGAGATTATCCCCGAGAACCCCAACGAGGCCTACGACATGTATCAGGTCATCGCCGGCATTGTGGACAATGGCGAGTTCTTCGAGGTTCAGCCCAACTTTGCCAAGAACATCATCATCGGTTTCGCCCGCTTCAACGGCGAGAGCGTCGGCATCGTGGCCAACCAGCCTAAGGTGATGGCCGGTGTGCTGGATAGCAACAGTAGCCGTAAGGCTGCCCGCTTCGTGCGCTTCTGCGATGCCTTCAACATTCCTTTGGTAACGCTCGTCGACGTTCCGGGCTTCCTGCCTGGCACGGCTCAGGAGTACAACGCCGTCATCCTGCACGGTGCCAAGTTGCTCTACGCCTACGGCGAGGCTACGGTGCCCAAGGTGACCGTGACGCTGCGTAAGTCCTACGGTGGCTCGCACATCGTGATGAGCTGTAAGCAGCTGCGTGGCGACATGAACTACGCTTGGCCTTCGGCCGAAATCGCCGTCATGGGTGCCGCCGGTGCCGCCAGTGTGCTCTACGCCAAGGAGGCCAAGGCCCTGAAGGACGAAGGCAAGGTGGACGAGGCAAAGGCATTCATCAAGGAGAAGGAGGACGAGTACAACAAACTCTTCGCCAACCCCTACAATGCCGCCCGCTACGGCTACATCGACGACGTCATCGAACCGCGCAACACGCGCTTCCGCGTCATCCGCGCCCTCGCGCAGTTGGAGAACAAGAAGTTGCACAATCCTGCCAAGAAGCACGGTAATATTCCTCTGTAAAAAAGACAATTATGATACTATTAGCAACTGATTGGGGACAGGCTTGGACAATGGCTGGCATCAGTGTCGGTGTGGTCTTCACGATACTCGTCCTGTTGGTATGTGTGCTGGCCGTGTTCAGCGCTGTGACCCAAGGTAAGAAGGTAAAGCCCGTCGTTGCAGTAGCGCCTGTGGCAGGTGATTGTGGACCCGCTCCTAAGGGGAATGCAACCGATGATGCCGCTGTGGCCACTGCCGTTTATCTCTATTTCAATGCTCGTCATGATGAAGAGAGTGGCATACTGACTATCCAAGTCAACGAACATACGCTCTGGCACGAGGAACTGAACGACAGGCTCTGAGAGTAATAAAAAAGTAAAACTAATATAAAAGTAATATTGTAATGCAAGATTTTAAGTTTAAGATAAGCGGTAAGGACTACACGGCCAGCATCGTGGAGGCAGAAAGCGGTAAACTTTGCGTTACCGTCAATGGTAAGAGTTATGAGGTGGAAGTGCCCGGACACGTAGCCTCTGCCCCCAAGGTTCAACACATCAAGCCTGCCGCTCCTGCTGCAGCCCCCGCTGCTGCTCCTGCAGCCGCTCCCAAGAAGGCCGCCACGGGTGCCGGCGCAGCCATCCTGGCACCTCTGCCCGGTACCATCACCAGCATCGAGGTGAAGGAAGGCGATGCCGTCAAGGCAGGCCAGACCGTGCTCGTCATGGAGGCCATGAAGATGGCCAACAACATCACTGCAGAGACTGACGGAACCGTCAAGGCTATCCTCGTACAGCAGGGTGCCCAGGTGCAAAGCGGAGATGCCCTTATCGAAATCGGCTAACGAGAGACTTGATTCAAAATTCAAAATCCAAAGTTCAAAATGAAGAAGATTAAGTTTCTAAGCATACTCGCATTGCTGCTTATGGTGGCAACTCCGGCTTTGGCAGGCGACTTCAACATGCAGTCGGCGCTGGCCAAGTTCTGGGGCGAGATGGGCTTCACCTCATTTTTTGTGGGTGAGGGCTGGAAGAACGCCGTCATGCTCTGCATCGGCTGCTTCCTGCTCTATCTGGCCATCAAGAAGGAGTACGAACCCCTGCTTCTGCTGCCCATTGCGTTCGGTATGATACTGACGAACCTGCCAGGCGCAGGTCTGTTCCATACGTCGATGTGGAACGATGAGTTCCTGAACCCTGAGAGTCCCTTCTATCATTCGTATCGTCACGTAATGGCCGAGGGTGGATTGCTCGATGTCCTGTACATCGGCGTGAAGGCTGGTGTGTATCCTTGTCTTATATTCTTGGGCGTGGGTGCCATGACCGACTTCGGTCCCCTGATAGCCAACCCAAAGAGTTTGCTTCTGGGTGCAGCCGCTCAGTTGGGTATCTTCGCTACGTTCCTTATAACTCAGATGGACTTCTTCGGCTTCCAGCCCAACGAAGCAGCTTCTATCGGCATCATCGGTGGTGCAGACGGTCCCACGGCCATCTTCCTTACCACCAAGTTGGCTCCCCACTTGCTGGGCCCCATCGCCGTGGCCGCCTATAGCTATATGGCTCTGGTGCCCGTTATCCAGCCGCCCATCATGCGTGCCCTGACTACTAAGAAGGAACGTATGATTCGCATGGAACAACTGCGCACCGTGTCGAAGAAGGAGAAGATTCTGTTCCCCATCATCGTGGCTATCATTGTCAGCCTAATTCTGCCTTCAGCTGCTACGCTGATTGGCTGTCTTATGCTGGGTAATCTGATGAAAGAGAGTGGGGTAGTGGAGCGCTTGTCGAAGGCTGCCCAGAACGAACTGAACAACATCGTAGTTATCTTCCTCGGCACTACGGTGGGTGCTACGGCTACGGCCGAGGCCTTCCTGAACTTCCGCACCATCAGCATCCTCTGCGTCGGCATCGTTGCCTTTGGCGTGGGTACGGCAGGCGGTGTGCTGCTGGCTAAGTTCATGAACATGTTCCTGAAGAAGAAGATTAACCCGCTGATTGGCTCTGCCGGTGTGAGCGCCGTTCCCATGGCCGCCCGCGTCAGCCAGGTAGAGGGCCAGAAGGCCGACCCGCACAACTTCCTCTTGATGCACGCCATGGGTCCCAACGTGGCCGGCGTGATTGGTTCGGCAGTTGCCGCAGGCATCCTGCTCAGTTTCTTGGGCTAAGAAAGGCCAAGTACTTAGGCAATAAAGACCCTAAAAATGAAAAAGGCACGGAGAAATCCGTGCTTTTTTTTTGTACTTTACGCATGAATGCTTATCTTTGCAGGGTATAATGTAAAAAAACGTATGAAAAACACATTTATTGCACTCGTAGCTGTGATACTTTTGGCCGGTTTCCTGTCGGCTTGTAAGGAAGACATAGACATGTCCGACCGCTACACATTCCGGGAGTACAAGATTACGGGCTATCTCGAAGCCCACGACAGCCTGTACAGCGAGTACCTGGACCTCATCAAGGTGGTGAGAGTGAGCAAACGCTCCGAGAGCACCCTCTACCAGTTGCTTTCGGCACGAGGCAATTACACCGTCTTTGCCCCCACCAACGAGGCCGTCCACAACTATCTCGACTCACTGGTTGACCGGGGTGTCATCCCCGAAGCCTCGTGGGACGCATTCACCGACCCCGTGAAACTCGACTCCATCCAGAAAGTCATCGTCTTCAACAGCATCATCGACGGTGGCGACGACGTCGTCCCCTATCAGACTTCGGCTTTCCCCCAGAACAACGAGGAACTGCCCATGGCCAACATGAACGAGCGCAAGCTGACCGTGACCTACGGCGCAGTAGACCCCGATAGCATCTTCATCAACAAGACCGCCCTGGTCTCGCTGAAGAACCGCGACATCCCGACCATCAACGGCGTCATACACGCCGTGAACAACGTCATTGCCCCCAGCAACGAGACCTTGGGCGACATGCTCGTGTCCTACCTCGAAAAGGGCGAAGAAGGATTCCTCGTATCAGCCATGCTGGTTCGAGCCTGCGGCATGGTGGACACCCTTTGCAAGGTGAAGGACGAAGTCTACGAAGAACTCTATCAGACCGCCCAAATCGCGGACAAAGTCTCCGGCGTGCCGACAGAGGGATGCCCCAGTTACACCCCGGAGCACCGGAAATACGGCTTCACGTTCTTTGCCGAACCCGATGACGTATGGCGCAACGCCATAGGCAAGGAACCCAAGGACATCACCGTTCAGGACATCCGCGCCTACATCCAGAAAGAAAACCTCTGCCCCGGTGCCGTCGACGACGAGAACTACACGAGCGAGGACAACGCCCTCAATCAGTTCGTCACCTACCACTTCCTGCCCATGCGCATTCCGAAGAACAAACTCACGATTCACTTCACCGAGAAAGGCTGGTACTGGGCCACCCCCGGAGCCTACACCGTGCCCGTATGGGAGAACTACACCACAATGGGCAAACGCCGCCTGCTGAAAATCTACGAAGCCGGCTATCCCGGCGGCCCCGAGGGCTACTACCTCAACCGCTTCCCCAACCTGAACAACTCGCGCCACGGCAACTATCGAGAGAACAGTTGCGACCCCGACAAGGAAGGCGTCCACGTGAACATCCCCGAGGACATGGGCAGCCTCTCACTGGTCAACGGCATCATCTATCCCATCGGCCGCATACTCGCCTACGACGACAACACGCGCGACAACTTCCAGCGCAGCCGCATCCGCTTCGACATCACAGCCATCTTCCCCGAGTTCATGAACAACGACCTCCGTCCCGACCTCGTCGGCACCCAGCAGACGAAGCACATCTACATCCCCACCCAGGAGGAGTACCCCTACCTGAGCGAAGTGGAGATTGGCTCTGAAAGCATGTTCAACTACCTTTCCGGCCGCGGCTCCAACTGGGCAAACTTCCAGGGCGACGAGCTGAACGTCATCGGCAAGTACGAACTGACCTTCCGCCTGCCCCCCGTTCCGCGTCGCGGCACCTACGAGATTCGCTATCTCGTCGGCGCAGGCTCCAGCTATCGAAGCATGTGCCAGGTCTATTTCGGTACGGACAAGGATAACCTGCCCGCTCAGGGCATTCCTCTCGACCTCCGCATGGGCGGTCTCTATCGCCACACCGGCGCAGGCGACCTGCCCAGTATCGTGGGCTGGGAACTGGACAACACGGAAGACGACGACTACAATGCCGAGGTCGACAAGAAGATGCGCGCCAACGGATTCATGAAGGGCCCCGCCTACTACAACCTCTTGACCAACCGCTCCTGGACAGCCCGCGACTGCGAGTACACCACCCGCCGCATCATCGTCACCGCCACGATGGACCCCGACCAAGTCTACTACCTCCGCTTCAAGAACGTCCTCGACGACGAGACGAAGCAGTTCTACATGGACTTCCTCGAACTCTGCCCCAAGGAAGTCTACGACAACCCCTACACGCCGGAGGACATCTGGTAAAGAGGCAAGGAGCAAGGAATGTAAAATACATTATTGATAATTTATGAAATTTAAAACCATCTTAGCGACGGCACTTTCGATGTCGTCGCTAATGGTTTCCGCCCAGCAGGACTGGACCGAAGCCCGCAAAGAGATTCATCAGAACATTCGCCTCTCGGCAAGTAACTACCTGGCCTACGTCGACCCGACAGAGCCCCTGACCCCAGCCCCCAAGGGCTACGAACCCTTCTACCTCAGCCACTACGGCCGCCACGGCAGCCGCTGGCTCATCGGCGAATGGGAGTACATGGATGCCATCAAGGTGCTCAGGGACGCCCACGAAAAGCAGGCCCTCACCGAACGCGGCGAACAGCTCCGACTGCAGCTGGAGGAGTTCTACAAGACCACCGACAAGCGCCGCGGTGACCTGACCACCGTCGGCGAGCGTCAGCACCATCGTATCGGTCGTCGCATGACGGAGCACTTCCCCGAAATCTTTGGGGCCAAGAACAGCCAAGTCGATGCACGCAGCACCGTCGTCATCCGTTGCATCCTCTCCATGGTGGCCGAGTGCGAGGAACTCACCGCTTTCAACCCCGGCCTCCGCATCCACAACGATGTCAGCGAGGCTTTCCAGTACTACCTTAACAAGGAACCTCACGAACAGTGGATTCGCGACGCCAATCGCGACAAGCGTCGCAAGGTGACCTTCGACTACAAGCGTGAGTACACTCGTCCCGAACGTTTCTGCAAGCAGATATTCCAGGACGAGGCCTACGTCCGTTACTGTGTCGACGCCGGTAGTTTCATGCGACGTGTCTTCGACATTTGCAGCAACATGCAGAGCCATGACGATGCCCCCGACCTCTACCTCCTCTTCACAGAGCAGGAACTCTATGATCTTTGGCGCATCCGCAACATCGACTGGTATCTCGACTACTCAAGTGGCCAGTCGCCCCACACGCAGGACAACCTGCTTCGCAACTTCCTCGAAACGGCCGACACCATTGTTCGTCAGCCTGACTTCCACGGAGCCACCCTGCGCTTCGGGCACGAAGTCTGCGTCATGCCTCTGGCGGCCCTCATGGAACTCGGCCATTGTTATCCCGAGGTTCCCGTCGAGCGTCTTGACACCCTTGACCGTGTCTGGGCCAATTACCGCATCTTCCCCATGGCCTCCAACATTCAGCTTGTCTTCTATCGTCCCAAGAAGGGCAAACAGGGAGACATTCTTGTCAAGGCAATGCTTAACGAACACGAACAGTCCCTGCCATTGGAGACCACGCAGTACCCCTATTATCGTTGGGACGATGTTCGTCGCTTCTTTGAGAAGAAGTTGACAAGAAAATGAGATCGATGACATGAGATGAATGCATCCTTTAAATAAGCTTCAAACCACAGTATAGTTTGCGTGTCGGATTATCTGACAAGGAAAGATTGCACATCACAGAAAGGCCGCCATCCTCGCATTGAGGATGGCGGCCTTTCATGTTTGTGATTGTGACGTGCTACTGCTTGCCAAGGACGATGTTGACGAGGGCCGTCACGTCGGCGATGGTGACATTGCTGTCCTGATTCACATCGGCGGCGGCATGGTCGTACTGGTAGGGTTCAGTGCTGTCCTTTCCGAGGACGATGTTGACGAGGGCCGTCACGTCGGCAATGCTGATGGTTCCGTCACGGTTCACGTCGCCGGCAGTGGCATCACTACCGACGTATGTATCGTGGTCTTCAGGTGTCCAAAGTTCCCAAACGGCGTATGCCCAGTTGGTGAAGTTGTCTCCAACGAGTCCGTTGCTGGCCACGCGTAGGTGGTCGTTGCCTTCGGTGGCTTCACTGATGTAGAGATAGTTGCCGGGCCAGGCGCCAGCGGGGGCCGGTGTGCGGATTAGTTGATAGCCGGACAAGCCGTTTTCGTCGTAGGCAACAGGCGCCCAATCGTATCCCGCACCGTCGTTGGTGACAGACCAATAGAAGCCGCCGAGATAGGCATTGTTGTCGTTGAACCTTATCTTTGCGCCATTTTCCGTTACCTCCCAGGTGATGGCCGAGCCGGCATGGGTGACATAGGCATTATCGGTTCCGTCGGTAAGTCCGAGGAAGCTGTCGGTAATCTTATTATAGAGATAATAGATACCCGTGAAGTAGTGAGGCGTATTGAAGGTTACGCTGAAGGCTTCGTTGCTCACTTGGCCTGCATAGCCGACAACGCCTGCGGGGAATTCAAGGGCGTAGGTGGCATCGGCGTCGAGTGTCAGGCCATTGAAGTTGACGCTGGCGGTGGTGCCGGAGAAGTAGATCACATAGTCTCCGACCTTGGTGCCGGCCTTCTTCAAGGTGGCCTTTGCGGTGTTGTCCAGCTTGGCGAAGATGGCACCTTCGACATTGCTCCTGGCTTCGGTGAAGGCGAGTGTCCAGGTGGCGAGCTCGCGGGTGCCGGTGTAGGTGCCGTCTTTGATGTTGGAGGATGGGGTGCCTACGTTGTAGCCAGGGATGGTGATGCCGAGGTATTCCAGCTTGGCGTCGTCGAGGCCTATCCAGTCCTTGGTGACGTTTTCGGCCTTGGCACCGACGCGCAGGGTGCCGTCGAGCACTTGGACAACGACATTGTAGCGGGTGTTGAGGTCGGAAGCGGTGACTGTGACGCTCTCGGCGTTGGCAAAGAGGCTGAGGCCCTGTTCGCCGCCATCCCTGACGAATGCGCGGGCGGAGAAGCGGTAGTAGCCATCGGGCAGTCCTGTGATTTCCTGATAGAATTCGGAGTTGCCAATGCCGCCGCCGTTATAGCTTTCGAGGTAGAATCCGCCCACTTTGCCCGATACGCTGTTGCCCTGTCCCTGCCAGTTGGCACCGGTTGTCTTCCAGCCGAGGGGTGTGCGGCGTTCGCCTCCGGGGTTCTCGAGGACGTAGGAGATGTCAGCGGGGCTTTCGAAGGTGGCATCATCGACTTGTCCGAACTTCTTCACCCATTCGCCGCGCAGGATGGTGTAGATGTCGAAGTGACCTACGTTGGCACCGTCCTTGTTCAGGGCAGTTTCTGCGTCGTCGGTGAATACGGCATCCCATGGGCCAAGGTAGCCCCATTCGGGATAGACACCACTTTGGATGGTCCAGTATCCGTCGGGCAGGTAGGCAAACGAGGTGCGTCCCCAGCCTGGGTTGCCGCCGCCGTTGTCGCTGCAGCGATAGTTCCATGGTGCATTCCATTCGGTCTGGAACATGTAGTCGGGATTCGTTGCATTGGCCACAATCTGGTAGTCGTTGCCGTCCTGGGTATAGGCATCGAGGGTCCAAAGCGATTCCTTGTCGGTGCGGGGATTGATGTCCATGTCATACCACATTGATTTGAAGGCTCCTTGGTGATTGCCATCCTTGATGGCCATGGCCAGGTCTTGGTCGTGGTCGTAGAGGATATAGAAGTAGGGGCTGTAGTCGGTGGGCAATGCCGTGATGGGTGTGAAACCGTCGTTCTCCAGTTGTTCCTTCAGGGAAACGACTACGCCGTCGGAACCGAGGAAGTAGAGCCTGAAGTTGTCGGCCATGGTCCAGTAGCCATCGGCGGAAACCGTGCCACGCAGTCCTATGCGCAGGTTGCCGGCGGGGAAATCGCCCTGCATTACATTATTATATTTATTGCGCGACATGTAGTTGTTGCCGGCTTCCATGTTGTCGGGCACATAGGTGCCGCCGGCAGTCGTGTATTCTCCCGTGCTGATGCTCGTATTCTGCTGTCCAGCCATCACGTTCTTAATCTTCTGCAAGGTGCTGTTGATGTACATCACGGCGTTGACATTGTCCGTGCCGCCTGCGTAAGCGGTGTAAACATCGGCATTCGCGCCAGGACGCTGGAAGGCATCTACCGTGTACTGATACTTTCCGTTGGGCATATTGGGCAGAATCTGATAGAGGTCGAAAGTGGTCTGGAAGAATTCTACAGCACCATAGTTGCGAGTGGGGTTGAGCGACCAACCTTCAGCACTATCCGTGAAGTCGGCATTCTCGATGAGGAAAGTAAGGTCGTAGTAACCACCATTCGAAGGCATGGTGTTGTTCAGGAAGTCGAGACCTGCGGCCTTGATGTCCTCGATGTACTGCAGCACCTGATCCATCGTCACCGTTCCGCTGATGGCAGAGTTGATGGTGTTGATGGTGTTGGTAAGAGCCGTAGTGGCACCAGTGGTCTTGTCCGTGTGATTTACGTTCTTGGCAGCGGAGTAGCCGTTGAGGTACTTGCGCAGTTTGTCGAGCTGAAGATCAATGGCACCGCTTTCGAAGGTTGCCATATCAGAGCCTGCAGCCAGAATAATCCAACGTTGTGTGCTGGCATCGTCCCAAATGCTGAAGCCTACAGTACCTACGGCACCATTGGCTTGGGCTTCCAAAGCCTGACCGCTTCCGTAATCGAGGAAGTAGAGACCATTATAGGTCTGCGAACCCACGCTAACATCCACGCGGCACTTCTTCATCTGAATGTCGGTGGCTGTGGAACTCATGGTGAAGCCATTGTTGTAGCTGATGTATTTGTTTGTCGAAGCGTTCTTGATGTGGTATCTTTGCGTGGCAGCATCGAAAGTGATGTACCAAGCGGCTTTGTCGTCCGCTTGTGCTTCGGAAGCAGCCATTTCTTGCCATACCAGGTTGCCGCTGTTATTTACTACCAAGTACGATGTGATGAGACCGCGGTCTTTGTTCTCGTTCTTGATGTAGTATTTCGTGTTGTCGTCCTGTGGAAATGCGTAGTAGGGGAGCAACCACTGGCCGTCGGTTAGGGGCAGACCGCCTTCACCCAAAGCCTCGCAGACGAGTGAGTTACCGATGTAGAGTTGGTCGGTACCATTGTCCTCATGGGCACCATTGATACCATAGGGCCACAAGTGCATGCCGTCGCCAGAGAGCGTTGCGCCCTCATCGTTGTTCCAGAAGCGGAGAGCGTCCCAAACGGGGAACTGGTTGCGGGTAAAGTCGCCCCACATCCAATGCTGACCTACGCCCACACCATGCAACATCTCGTGCATGATGGTGCCGGGATTCTGATAAGCCCAGTTATCGCCCACAGAACACCAGCCGCCATAGGAACATTCGGCTGTGGGAACACCACTAACGTGGCCGATGGAGGGATAGTAAGTGGTCAACTGAGTCAAGTTGTCCCACCACTGGTCGAAAGCCCATTCGCAGGAACTTCTAATATGGTTGTCGGCCGTAGCATCGCCAGAATCACGAACTCCCCAGTGGATATCGCCTTGGGGAATAGTGGGCACCTTGACAACATCGCCGTAACCTACAGCATAGTTCTTGGTCATGGCGTAGGGACGAATATAGTACATCGTACCGGGTGTCAGGTTCTGAATCCAAATGACTTTGCCATAGGAGTCAATCCAGTCGGTGGTGTAGTCGGCGGTTTCAAGCGTGGGGTTGGGACTGGTGCTATAGCAGAAGCCTTCCTCCACGACATTGCTGCCCGAATAGGTGAGACGACCGAAAATCCAGATGCTACCGCGAGCTGTGCGCTTGTTGCCGGTCACCGTGGGGGCGGAACCCGAGGGGTGGCGCAGGCGATAGGCGCGCTCGCCAGCCACGACAGCCCTGGCTGCATTGGCCACTGTGGCGAGGTTGCCGCCATTGATGGCGGTGGTCAGCGTGCTCACCAGATTGCTGTACTGGGTGTCGCTGCCATAGGTGCTAATCAGTTTGTTGGCGTAGTTCTTCACCGTGTTGCCGGCACTCTGGATGTAGGTGCTTGTGTTGCCGCGATAGGTCAGCGTGAAGTTGTCGCACCCCAACCAGTTGCCAGAGGCACCTTCGGCCACGAAACCGATTTCAGCCGTGCCGTCTGTTACGAAGAAGTCGAGTGTGTAGGTGCCGAGCGTGGTCACTGCAGTGCGCAGTCCGTTACCCACAATCCAAGCACCCACTTGTGCGGTGCCGGTGTTTTGCTGCGAGATGTTCATGGCGGCTGCTGTCAGCCGATAGACACCATTGGTCAGGCCTGTGATGGTTTGCTTCACAGAGCCGCTGCCCACCAAGCCCGGAGCGGCAATCCAACGTTCCAGATAATTGGTGCCGTCCTTGTAGGTGGACATACCATCGTTGGTCTGAATCACCATCTTGTTGACGGTCCAACCATTGGTGCCGTCCTCGAAACTGGCGTTCGTAATCGACTGGGCACTTGCGTATATGCTTCCGAGTAATAACAGAAGCATCATGAACGTTCCTGACAATCTTACTTTTCTCATAGTATTTATGTTTTAGGGTTCTGTTTCTACTTTATTACGACTTTATGTCCATTGATAATGTAAATACCTGCCTTTAGTTGACCATTTGTGAGTTTCCGGCCACTGAGATCGTAAACCGTTTTTTTGTCTCCTCTCTCCCAATCCGAAGACGACGGGGAAGATACTCCATCAGGGTTACTGCCACCAAAGAAGTAGAGGCGGAAGTGGTCGAACATGGTCCAATAGGCACTGGGTGCACTGGTGCACTTGATTCCTACACGAAGTGAACTGCCCGCCGTTTCGAGTTCGGCATAGACATGACTATCGTACAGGCCACGCGCAAAATATTTCTCCGCCCCCACCATACAGTTGGGAATGTAGGTGCCATCGGCCAATTTGCAGTCGCTGCCCCATCCTCCATCATTAAAGAGGGCATTGGGTTGACGGTCGTCGCAGATATGTTTGATGGCCGCCGAGGTGTTATTGATGTAAAGTGAAGAGGTGACTTTTGCCGTGCCCTTACTGTATGGCGAATAGACCGTTTCGTAGGCTCCCGGGCGCTGGAAAGCGCATGCGCGCAGTTCGTAATGACCCGAGGGCATGTTGCTGAGTGTCTGATAGAAACTAAAGGTCCGTTCATAGAACTCTGCCCCTTGAGCGTCGTAGCCTGGAGCACCGTTGGTTGATGTCCAGCCAGTGGTGGCATCCTTGTTGAAGTCAGGGTTCTCAAGCATGAAGGTCAATTCAAAAGGCTGTGCCATATCGGTCGCTGATACACCGGAAAGGAAGGTTATGGCAGTGGAACGTGCCTGTTCGATAAGTGCACTGACCTCAACGCCCTTAGTGCAGGCCTTAGCCTGATTTTCGATATCAACTAAGGAATTGCTTAGAGTTGCATCAGCACCTTTCACATCTTCGCTATGAGGCGTTTCGGCAAGTTTGCGAATCTGTGCCAGCAGGTCATTCAGTTCGGCAAGGGCAAGGTCGAGGTTCCCATTATCGAAGTTCATGGCTTCCTCAGCGGTGAGGATAAGCCAGCGTTGTGTGGTGGCACTCTTAGAAATGTTGAATGAGCCGCTCCCCGTTTTTCCATTGGCATTGGCTACGAGTACGGGCGGATTAGCAGAACTCTGGGGATAGATGATATAGTAGCCACGATGGCCGTCCACATCAACGCGCCCACGCATCAGGTGGAGATTGTCGGCAGCCGTTGGATTCGAGTGATTGGCCGTCTTAAAGCCGCTGGAATAAGTCATGTAGTAGTTTGTTGCAGCATTGCGCAACTGATAGTACTGGTTGGAAGGCTTGAAACTGAGGTACCAGGCGGCATGGTCATCGGAAGCTGCTTCCTCGGCGGTCATCGTCTTCCATTCCAAAGTGTGGGTGGCGGTTTCCACAAGATAGGCACTGCGCAAGCCTCGGCTTTCGTCCTCGTTTTTGATGTAGTACTTCACATTGTCTTCGTGGTTGAAGGCATAATAAGGCAGCGCATAGCCAATCTCGCCCGAACCGGGAAGCCCGTCCTCATTAAGTGCTTGAGCCAGGATACCCATCATACAGTAGAGGTTGTCGCTGTGGGTGTCTTCATGGGCTCCGTTGCAACCGTATGGCCACAGGTGCATGTCATCGCCGTCAAGTACTCCCGTCGTGTTGTTGTCCCAGAAACGAATAGCCTCGGTCGCACGGTCGCCGAGCCATACGCCGCGATTGCCACCTTCGCGCATGTCTCCACTCCACCAAATGCCATGAGTGCCCACGCCGATGCCGTGCAAGGCTTCGTGCATGATGGTGCCCGGCTGCTGATAGGAGGAACTTGCTCCTACGCGCATGGAGCCGCCATAACTGCAGTCGGCGGTTGGCGTACCAGGGCTGTAGGTCACGCTGATACCGAAGCCGTGGATGCTTGTCAAATTGTTCCAATAGTAGTCTATTGCCGTTTCTATGGCCCAGTTGATGCGGGCATTGGTCTCCTCGTCGCCGCCATTGTTATACCGATGGCCTATGGTGCCCTTGGGCACGGTGGCAAACTTGATGACATCGCCATAGCCTACGGCATAGTCCTTCGTAATGGCGTATGCGCGCATATAATACATGGTGGCGGGTTTCAAGTCGCGCAGCCAGTAAATCTTTCCAGCCTGATTGAGATGTTCCGTGGTACGTTTGTCCGTAACCTTTGGGTCGGGGTGCTCGCTCCAGCAGAAACCTTCTTCGATAATGTTGCTGCCCGTTACCGTGCTGCGGCCAAAGGCCCAGGTGCAGCCACGGATGAAACGTGTGTCAGTAACCACTTTAGGCAGTGTGCCACTGCCCGTTCCGTTCAGTATCTTAAACGCAAAGGAAGCCTCGGCAAGTGCCGTAATGGTCGTTTCAGCCTGCGTGTCGGTTGCCGTATCGGCATCATAGACAGCCTGCGCCTCGTTAATGGCCGTCTGATAGTCTTCCTTTAATGTAGCCGAAGAAGAGCCGATTTCCTCCCTCGCGGCAGCGAGGGCTTCTGCTAATCGGGCAAATATCTTCTGAGAAACCATTGCTTTGGCGATGGCAGCCTCCAGATTGGTGGCTGCGACTGACAAATCTCCGTTCTCGCCAAATGCGGTCTGTGCAGCCGTTATGGCTGTAGCCAGTTCTTGCTTTGCCACAGCATTCATGCGCTGGCTGGCAAGCGTTTCGGCTTTTGCAATCAAGGCTGCGAACTCAGTTTTGATATCATCAAGATTGTCGCTGATATATTCTAAGCGGAAATTATCTACGGAAAGCCAGTTGCCCGTGGCCCCCTTGGCCTCAAAGCCAATTTCCAACACGTCAGCCACCTGCATGAACTCCAGAGCATAGTCACCACGGACATTGACGGGTTCGCTATTCATTCCTGCGAAAATCCAGGCTCCCGTCTGTGTTTGTTTAGGCGTGTCCTCCTGTATGTTTTGGGCCACCGCAGTCAGCCGATAGCGTCCAGCCGGCATTCCTGTAAGCGTTTGACTGAGTTTAGCATCGCCCACGGCGTTTCCACGCGACGTCCAACGCTCTACATACCAAGAGCCCTGTTTGGTGTTGAAAACATCGTTGCCCTGCATCTGCATGCCCGTCATCGTCCAGCCCGTGAAATCGCCGGTTTCGAAACTGGCATTCTTGATGAGCGAAGTCATGTCGAGCGGGTTGTCCTCGCTGGCATTGGCGCGCAGGTAAACGTTCACGGCCTGTTCCATGCCGACGATGGCGGCAGCCTGCTCCTCGGCCGTGGCATTGTCTTTGACAGACACGCTACGTGCCGCCTCAATGGCCTCTTTCAATTGTTGGCATTCCTTTCCGGTAGCCTCTCTGTAACCATCTTCCGCATTTTCGATGGCCTCTGCCAGTTCTGCGCTGAGGTCGTCGCCCACTCGCGTCAGACGGAAATTATCAACGGCAATCCAGTTACCCGATGCATTCTGGGCCTCAAATCCTATGGTGACACTGCCTGCTACAAAATTGAAGGCCACAGTGTACGTGTCACGTATGGTGACGACGGTCTTCCTTACTTGAGAATTGAGAATCGAGAGTTGTGACCCTTCGGCAAAAATCCAGGCTCCCGTCTGTTCGGACTTTGGAGTATCTTCCTGGATGTTCTGCGCCGCAGCCGTCAGTTCGTAGTTGCCAGGGGGGAGGTTGGTCAGTTGCTGAGCCAATCGGGCCGAACCGACGGCACCGCCTCGTCCGGTCCAGCGCTCCATATATGTGTTCCCGTCCTTAATGCTGAAAACACTGTTCCCCTGGGCACTCATTCCCTTATGTTCCCAGCCATGGGTGTCTTGCTCGAAACTGGGATTCACGAGATAACTCGTCATGTCGGTTTGTGCGTAGGCCAGTAACCCTTTGGCCATGGCCAACCACAGAGTCACGACGAACTTCCCACCGTACAGATGAAATTTAGTTGTCTGTGTCATAGTGTCATAATTTTGAAAATTTAGCACATCGTTAATTTATTCTGTTTGCAAAATTATGAAACAATGCGGAGATATTGGGGGGATAAATGTTTCAACGAGGGGGGCTATTATGTCAATCTCACTTTCCGTACTCGCTGGGCGTGACCCCATAGCGCTCCTTGAAGCAGGAACGGAAGTATCGCAGATCGTTGAATCCGCAGTCAATGGCAATGGCCGCTATGGTCTGTTCGCTCAGTTGGCCGCTGCGGATACGCCGTGCCGCTTCACCCAATCTCACCCATCGGATATATTCGTTGGCCGACATGCCGAGCGTGGTCTTCACATGCCGATAGAGCGTAGAGCGCGACATCGCCATGCAGTCCGTAAGCAATTCGATGTCCAGTTTCGGATTGTCGATATTTTCCAGGATGACACGGCTCAGACGTTCTATGAAGGCATCGCCGGCCTCTCCCTCCTTCTCCTCCCTGCCTTCGTCGGTCACGGCCTCGGCGGTGGTCAGGTTGGTGATGCTGATTCGCTTGCGCATCTCCTCAATCCTCATTTCCGCATAGCGCAAGTTATGCTCCAGGATGAGGCGTCGCCGCCACGAATACATCACATGGGCAATGATGGCCGTAACCAGCAAGGCATAACACACATATGCCCACCACGTCTGCCACCACGGCGGACGCACATGGAAGACCACGCTGCACGCCGTCTTGTCCAGCCATGGCTGTCCCATCTGGCGCACCCTCATCTCCACCGTGTAACGCCCCGGCTGCAGTCCGTGCAGCGTTAGTCGCGGCTCCTTGCCGAGGCTCATCCAGTTCCCGTTGCGGTTGATGCGATAGGCATATTCCACGACCCCCTTCAGGGCCACGTCGGCCAGGCCGAAGGTGAGGATGAAGGAATTGTCGCGATGGCTGAACGAGAGACTGTCCTCGGGCACGATGGTCGTCACCGTCTCCCCGATGTTTCCTGCCGTGATAAGTGCAAAACTCATCAGCCGCAGCCGTGGCAGCGGCTTCGGTTGCGCCACGGCACCCGGTTCGAATATGCTCACCCCGTTTTCGCCGCCAGCCACCATCCTCCCGTCCGCGAGGCAGCGCAGCAGCCCGTTGCAATAGGGATGATGATTCAGCCCTTCTTGATGCCCGTAGGCACAGAACTGACCTGCCTCCTCGTCCCAGCGTACAAGGCCCTGGTTCGTCGTAACCCAGATGCGCCCGTCGCGGTCTTCCCCGATGGCGCTCACCATCAGCGTCGGCAGTCCGTCGGCCAGGGAGTACGCCTCAAAGCGCTCCGGATGGCGCGTGTCACTGAAGCACACCACTCCCTCGCACGTTGCCGCCCAGATGCGGTTGTGCCTGTCGCGTATCAGCTGGATGATGGCCCCCGAAGGAAAGTCGTCGGGTTGCAGACTCAGCACGTGCCGCAACTCCCTGTCAAAGACCTGAATGCCCGAACCGAATATGCCCACCCATGTCTTACCCTCCGCATCGGTCTGTAGCCCGAAGATGTAGTGCGAGGGGATGGCCCCGTTGATGGCATCCACAGGGCGCACCCGGTTCTCACCGTCGCGCAGCTCATACACCCCCGACGACGTGCCCGCAAGCCATCTCCCCCTCTGTTTGAGCAGCGTGTAGAACGACCGGTGCGGGTCATCGGTGCTCAGCTGCTTCCCCCTGCCTGTTGCCAGGTCGTAGCGCCAGAGGCCGTTCGCCTCCGCACCGATGAGCATTGCCTGCTCCCCCTCCTGCATGGCCATCGCCGTGGGGATGAAATCCCCTATACCCAACTCCGTGCCTACATTGATGCGCTTTCTCACAGCACCTTCCGCGTCCGTCTCCACCAACTGATTCACGTAGCCCGTCCATAGCGTCCCTCGCCTCGTCTCCGCCACGCAATGCGCAAATCCGTTCCCGTTGTCTGCCAGTGGCAATGCCTTGAAGGGGCTGTGCCGGTGCGTCTCGCACACTACCCCCCTGCTGACACCCCGCCACTGGTTTCCCTTCCTGTCTATAAGTCGGCGGTGCCCCTCCGTACCCAGCCATCCCTCGGGCCTTGCCACTCTCTCCGCCCTGCGCGTGCGCAAGTCCAGCCGCCAGCGGCCCTCGTAGTCATCCACCAGCAACCTTCCGCCCCCCGCGTCCTGCAAGGCCAGCAGCCTCAGGGGGACCCCCTGGAACTCTGCAATCTGGTACGTCGTAATCCTGCGCGTTTGCAGATCCAGATGGCCGAAACGCTTGTTCACGTTTAGCAGCCACAGCCCCCCGTCCTGTGCAGGTGCCAGGTCGGCAATGTTGAAAAACCCGTCGTCAGCAATCCTCTCTATGCGCCGCGTCCGCAAGTCCATCACCGCCAGCCCGCTGTTCATGCCCAGCCACAGCCTTCCGCCCTTCGGCTCGGCCCAGATGGCCGTAAACACATTGCCTGGCAGCCCGCTGTTCTCCGTTGTGTAGAGCTCAAAGCCCACACCGTCGTAGGCCTGCAGCCCCTCCGTTGTCCCCATCCAGATGAGCCCTGCCGAGTCCTCCGCCAGACACGTCACAAACTCCGCCGCCATGCCGTCGTCGCTGTCTAAATGGAATCGTGGCACAGTGTGCTGCGCCTTCGCTATCGTTGTGTGCAATATACATGCGCACACGAACAATGAAAGGAAGTTTCTCTGCCTCGTATTTCTCATTATTATTAGATTCGAAGTGTAAATTTAGTAAAATATCGTGGGACTTTCGCCTATAATACGGAAAAAATGTTGAAAGAATGTAAGAAAAAGGGGTGCACCGCCTCTATGGTTAGTAAGAAATCTTGACAGCACCATTTCCCTCCCAGAAAACCATACTATGCCTAAACCGATAAGATTACTATGCTTACGGACATAACCTTACTAATCTTATCTGCCTAACCTTAGTAATCTTTCCCCATAGGGGTTATTGTGCCGCAATAGGTAAAAAGTAAGAAATGTTTACAATCTTTGCTTCTCTGCCGACATAGAAAGGCACCGCAGGGCTACGTGTGATACGCAGCCCTGCGGACAATGTGTGTTTCCCCACGGGGGAGGAGAGTGTCTTTTACTTGCCAAGTACGACGTTGACGAGGGCCGTCACGTCGGCGATGGTGACATTGCTGTCCTGATTCACATCGGCAGCGGCATGGTCGTACTGGTAGGGTTCAGTGCTGTCCTTTCCGAGGACGATGTTGACGAGGGCCGTCACGTCGGCAATAGAGATTGAGCCGTCGCGGTTGACATCGCCATAGTTCACGGCAACTTCCGGAGTGACGCGGATAAGTGTCCAGTCTTGTCCGTTGGCGTTGGTTGTATCAAGCGGGGCGGTGGTGCCGCAGGAGAGGTCGCCCAAGAGGTTGCGCCCGTTGGTGGTGGGCGTATTGAGCCAGTACTTGCCTGTATTCACACTCTTCACGATGTTGATGTTCTCGTCTTCCTTGTTCAGTCCCCACACGTAGTTCTGGTGACTCAGTTTGTTGCCGTTCTTCACACTGGTGAGGTGGTACCAGCGGGTGGCGGGGTCGAAGGTCAGCGTCCAGGCAGCCACTTCAGCAGCCTTGGCATCGTCGAGCGACGAATAGGCCTGTACGCCCAGTCGGCCGTTGCTGTCCACGAGGTACTTGCCCGTTGAGGAGTTCTGGATGTAGAAGACATCGTCGTCCTCCTGCTCGACGCTGTAGTACGGCGTGAAGTAGTAGGCTCCGCTGGTGGGTCTGAGACCGTCCTCGCAGTAAGCCTGTGCCAGCAGGGAATTGGCCGTGCGCTGGAGGTCGCTGTGAGCGTCTTCGTGAGCTCCGTTGATGGTGTAGGAGAGTCCGCCGTTGGAGTTCGAGCACCAGGCGTGTTGCGAGTCGCCGTACATGGTGGCACCGTCGCTGTTCTCGAAGAACTTGATGAACTCGTTTACGCGTGGTCCTGCCCAGTGTTTGCCAGATCCGAGGTTGCTCCATTCGGAGGTGGTGCCCATGCCGATTCCGTGGAGGCTTTCGTGCATGACGGTGCCGCACTCCTGATAGCTGGTGGTCTGGCTGATGCGCATCCAGCCGCCATAAGAGCAGTCGGCTGTGCCACTACCTGCACCGGCTCCGTAGACGTAGCCAACGCTCGAATGGTAGCCTGATATGGTGGTGTATTTGTTCCAGTATTCAGCCCACAATGCGACGGCATTGGTGATTTTCTCGTCGTAGGTGGCATTGTCACTTTCACGAATTGTGTAGGTAATGCTGCCGGTGGGCAGGGTGTAGACCTTGTGTGTCTTGCCGTAGTGGGTCTCCCCTCCAATGACGGCGTATGGGCGGACATAATAGGCTGTGGCTGGCTGTAGATTGGAAATCTTGAAAATTTTGCCACAGTAGGATATGTAGTCGGTGGCCTTGCTGTCCTCTTCTATGGTGGGAGTCTGGTTGTCGGTGCTGTAGCAGAGTCCCTGCTCGGTGATGGAAACGCTGCTTCCAGTCACGGCGAAACGACCGAAGATGCTTTCTGAACCACGGGCGTAGTAGTCGCCGGAGGTTAGTTTCACATCGTCGTCCTCCTCTTCGCCACCGCCTTGTTCGTCAACGGGGTTGAGCTGGAAGTTGTCGGCCTTGTACCAGCAATAGCTCGACTGGGTGTAGAGCCCATCGTTGTCGCCACCGGCTGCTCCGATGGTCACTTCCGTTACGCCGTCGAGGGTGAAGGTCATGCTGGCCGTGAGGAAGGTGGTCTTGTCTGTGGAGGCCGTTCCTGCACTGACGTAGTCATTGACAAGCAAGAACACCGTGCCGGCGCTGGTGGATACGAGTCCTGTCAGCTTATAGGTACCGGCAGGCAGATAGCCGATGTTCTGACGCAAGGGATAGCCTCCCTTGTCGCCGCTGGCCCATGTATTGAAGAGGTAGGTACCGTCGCCGCCGTCGGTGCCGTAGGTAGTACCGCCGTTGGTCTTCACGCCCGTGTCATCACCGTATGTAGATACGTTCCATCCCGTAAGGTCACCCGTCTCGAAGCTGTTGTTCACGATGAGATAGGTCAGGCTCTCGCCCGTGTTTATCAGTGCTTGAGCCAAAGATGCCTTGACAGTCTTGATTTCTTCAGCGCAATCGGCAGAGGCCGTTTGGTTGGTGTAGTAAGAACGCAGTTCGCTCTTGAGGGAAGCATACTCGGTCTGCACGTTCGTTGGCGTGGCAGCCAGGCGACTGTCATCGTTGTCGAGTGCATAGAGCAGGTGCCCATAGTTGGCTGCGCTGACGCGGACATCGGCAATGGCTGAGGTGAGCGCATTGAAGAGGTCTCCCGTCTTGGTGGCTGCATTGCCGAGGTTCATGTTGGCAGAACTCATGGCGCTCTTCAACGAAGAGTTAGCTTGCGATGTGGGCACGCTGGCCACGAGGTCGGAAGTTGCCGAGTCGAGGGTGCGATACGTCAGTGTGAAGTTGTCGCAACCGAACCAACGTGCAGTGGGCGTGGCAGCGTTCTTCACGCCGAGTGTCAAGGTTTCACCTTCCTTTACATATATATATAAGGTATGTTTGGCGAGTTCCGTGCCGTCGGTGGTCACACCTACAAAGGCATGAGCCGAAGCCGTCTGGGCATAGAGACCACACTCACCGCCTGTGAACTGGGCAGCAAGAGCTTCGTCATTTGAGCTATTGAACATGTCGGCAGAGAGCTCATATACGCCTTCCTGCAGACCCGTAATGGTCTGATACATATTAAAGTTGACACCGGCAGCCGAACCGTTCCAACACTCCATGTAGGTGTCGCCCGTGCCCACTGCCCAGCGCCACGAAGAGGTTGTGCCAGTCCAACCGGCAGGAATCTGCGTTTCAGTCGTGCTTTCGATGGTGGGGTTCTTAATCAGCGAGGTCAGGTCGGTGCCGTCGCTCAGAGCCTCAGAGTTGGGGTCGAAGTAACGGACAATCTCGATGCCATCCTTGGCATAGCACGTCCAGCGGCCATCCATGGAGGTCACGCCCTGGTTGGCAATGCCGTACTCGAGAGTTGTAGCCTCGGTGACGCGCACCCAGATTTCATTGACATAGCTACCTGCCTTGAAAGCGGTGAGCGATGTAGTTTGATTGTTGGGATAATAAATTACACTGTCAGGGGTGTAGGTCCCAGTTCCAGCCTCTGCGGTGGTGGCATCATAGACAGAGTGGAGCTGCACCTTGGCGTCACCGAAGTAGGCAAAGACAGGAGGGCACTCGGTGCCGGCCTGACGCATAGGCAGGGTGACGGGGTTAGTGCTCATGCGGTGGAAGGCAGGAACGGAGAACTTGTAGATGCCAGGATATACGGCAATGCTGCCCTTCACGATGGAAGAGCCGGCAAAGTAGCTTGTGCCCTGATATTCCTCTGCAGTAGCCGAAGTCGTTGCTTCCACATAAGCCTTGCTGGCCAGTCCGCTGACCTCGCTGCTCAAGGCCGTTGCGGCGGTGCGCAGGGCGGCCATCTTGGCAGGATGGGCAGAGGAAAGTTCGAAAGTCCACTGCTGAATCTCGGAAGCATCGGTACCGTTGACGTAGATGTTTTGGTCGCCGCTTGTCATCTTCACGTAGGTGGTATTGAAGGCTACGCAACTCAGGCGATAGCTGCCATCGGCGAGTGTGACGGTCCACTGCGTGTTAGGATTGGCCGTATTCGTGCCGTCGCACCAGGCATTGGTGGCATCGGCATAGAGATAAACCTTGGAGTCAAGGAACTGCAGTGTGGAATGTCCTTCGCCGTCGGTAGCCACATTGATGGGCAGTCCCCAGTCATCGGCAATGGCGTGGGTACCCCAGCTACTGCCTCGGCTCAGGTACTTGCCGTCTTGGTTCTGAAGGTAATAGGTTCCGTCGAAGACTGCCGGAGCCTTGATAGTGAGGGTCTGTGCAGCACTGCTGGCGTGGCCGGCGTATGCGACAGCACCAGCCGGAATGCTCAGCACGTATTCGCTGCCCGCCGTCACGGTGGGCACGGTGAAGGTGAAGCCATTGGCCGTGGCCGTGGCTGTTACGGCATTACCACCAAAGGTGATACCTGACGTGTTGACCGCAAGTGATGCGCTGGGGTCATTCGTCACGGCATCGGGATAGCTGACGGTGAGGGTCTCGCCGCCCTGTACGTAGGTGCGGTCAATCGTGGCCAGTCCTACTTCGTAGCCGTAGTTGGCAGCGGTAAGGGAGAGCGTGACGGCCGCATCGGACTTCACGTAGAGCGTCCCCGCGGATAGCTGGATTGCGCCCCCCGTCGTGGTGCTGAACGTGCCGGAGGTCAGGGCGGTGGCATCCTGAGTGTAGCTAAGGGTGGTTGATGCGCCGGGCGTGAGCGTGTAGTCGCCGGCCACGGGCACAGTTGTCTGATACCAGTAACCGGCGGTGACAGCCGTTGTGGGGAGGGGGAAGGCTCCGTAGCTTACGTAGGGTGTCGTCATCTTCGTTATCTTGTCCACCTTTGCGGTCAACCAGTTGCCGCCTTCCGCGCTGTTTCCCACCTTGATGACAAGGTTCCCGTCTGTAACGGAAATGTCATCGAGGTGATAGCGCGTGGGTTCGTAGCCTGCAAATCCCGTGTTGTTCACGATGCCCACCTGACGTGTTACGTTGTTTGCCGTAATGTAGGCATTCAGGTCGCCATCGTTGGCCACCTTCGAAATCCAGGCCATGTGGGAATGGAAATAGACATCGGCCGAATAGGTGCCGTTCTCCACCGCTGTGGTGTGGGTCATGGCATCGCCCGTGAAGTGACTGCCTTTGTAATATTCGGGGTAGGTGTTCTGGTAGGTTCCCGTGTTGCCCGTCCAGGTGCCGGGAGCGACCGTCGTGCCAGGCATCAAGGTTTCGGCTGCGTTGTAGGCCTCAATCTTGATATAGTCGACGAAGAGTTTGGCATTGGCTCCCGAGCCGCCGGACACGGCTCCCATGCCCACGCTGACGGTTCCCGAGGTGGGGGAGGTCAGTTCGAGCGTGATGGTCTCTTCCGTCCATTGCTCGGCGGGGAAATTGTGGACCGTCCCGTAGTGAGTGGTTCCGTTGCTTTCGGCAAAGCCGATGTAGTTGTGGCACTGGAAGGCCGCCGTGTTGGCATTGTAGGCCTTGTAAGAAATACGGTAGCGTCCGGGGGAAAGCGTCACGGCCTGTGTGTAGCGAATGCTCGTCCCCCATCCGGCTGAAAGGCCCAGTGCGCCGCCCGACGTGTTGCCGTCGGGGCCGGCCCCCAGGCTTGCGCTGTTTATCTTCACACCTCCGGCGTAGCTGAGTGCACCGCCGTAGAACCAGGTGTCGCCTGTCGACGCACCGTTCCATCCTTCGACATTGCTGACCGTGTTCTGCGCGATGTCGGAGGTCGTCCACCCTGTGTCGAACCCCGCGTTCGCGAGGTATTGGCTCGTCACGTCGGTCTGGGCCGTACCCGTCATGCCGCATAGCATAAGGGCTAAGGTGGCTAATAGAGAAAACGTTCTTTTCATATTGTTTTAGATTGTTAATTAGTTAGTTCACTTGTGTTCTGCGCAGGCAAATTTACAAAAAAAGAAGCATTTGTTCCAAAAAAAGTCGGGAAAAAGACAGGCCATCCTTCAATATCGTAGAAGGACGGCCTGAATTGCTTGGATTTATGAGGTGGTCAATTCCCCGACTTACCCAAAATCTGGTTGACGAGGGCGGTGACGTCGGCGATGGTGACATTGCTGTCCTGATTCACATCAGCTGCGGCGTGGTCGTAGACGGGCGTGGGGCCGCTGTCCTTGCCGAGAATGATGTTGACGAGGGCGGTGACGTCGGCGATGGTGACGGAGCCGTCGCGGTTGACATCGCCTGGTGTGCTCTTTCCGTCGCCGAGATAGAGGAGGCGGAAGTTGTCGATGACGGTCCAGTCGTTGCCGACGAGGGTTTCCTTCTTGGCTCCAACACGCAGGGTGCCGCCTTCGACGGTCACGCGCAGGGTTTCGCTCGGGTAGAGGCTGGCAGAGAGGTAGG
Organism: Bacteroidaceae bacterium; assembly: GCA_017453445.1. Taxonomy (GTDB): domain Bacteria; phylum Bacteroidota; class Bacteroidia; order Bacteroidales; family Bacteroidaceae; genus Physcousia. The sequence continues at coordinate 11,059 of JAFTEX010000049.1, read as the reverse complement.
AGGAGGCATCACCGATGCTGTTGGGGATGTAGCCGAGTGCAGTCTCCACGCCCGTCGTGCCGTTCCTGCCGGCGGCATCGAAGATGGAGGGCAGTGCCAGGGTCTGGTCGTTGGCATAGATGAAGGCGTTGAGAGTCTCCGAACCGCTGGAACGCGAGTTGGCAGCCTCGGTGTATCCGCCATTGCGGTAATAGCCTTGTGCCGAGAGCTGATAGATGCCGTCGGGGATGTTGGTGAGCGTCTGATAGATGTCGAAGTTGCGGTTCCAGTATTCGACTACGAGGTTGGTGACGTCGCCCCCGTGAGCGGTCCAGTCGCCACTGTTGGTCCAGGTGCTGTTACGGGCATCGTTGCGACTGAAGTGGTAGCCGGGCAGGAGGAAGGTGGCGTTGACAGGGGCCGATTCCGTGGCCGAGGCCATGCGGGCGATTAAGTCGTCCCTGGTGAGCAACTGCCATTGGGCGGCGGGGACTGTGCTGTTTTGGACGGTGGTGACGACGTTTCCGCTGGCAGGAGCGGCCAGGAAGTTGGTGTTGTCGATGCTCAGCGTATAGGTTTTCTTTCCACCCTCTGTGCCCGTTTCGGCAATGTTCCAGACGGCCGATCCGCTGTCGAGGAAGAGGTTGCTGCCCAGGAAGTGGCTGTTGCCGCCGTTACTGATGTCCGAGTCCAGTGTGTAGCCGACGCCGCTGCTTGCCAGCTTGAAGTCGGTGCCCGTCTCCAGGAGCGAGGCTTGCGTTCCCCACGAGTTGCCGGCGCCCAGGAAGAGCTGCGTCGAGGGATTGTAGAGATAGTAGGTGCCGTCCAGTGTCTCCATCTCCTCTGAAGGTAGCCAGTAGAGGGTGATTTGGTCGACATCGACCTGGCAGGGCACGTTGCCCTCAGACGTGCTTCCACGGAAACCGAAGGAGAGGCGGAAGACCGAAGGTGTCTCGACGTCGATGTCGATGGATTTCGATTCCCAGTTGTTGCCGGCAGACAGGTCTGTGCGCACGCCGTTGAGTTCGTAATAGTTAAGTGCTTCGGTGTAGTTCTGTCCGGCCTGTCGCATGTAGAAGGTCAGACGGAAACTGCCCGACGGCAGCACGGCATCTTTGTAGACCTGTATGGTGCTGGGCTGTGCGGGCGACCCCTTCCAGTTCTCACGCAGGTAGAGACTGTTGCCGCTGACAGGTGAGCCTTGGTCGGTCTTGTACTGGCAGAAGGCCCAAGCCGTCTGGTTGGTGGAGTGGTTCTCCGTCCATCCGGGGATGGCGAAGAGTCCCTGCACATCGTCTCCGATGAGGGTGCTGATGCGTTCGCCCTGCGCTGTCTCGAAGTCGGTATTCCCGCCCAGCAGGGCAGAGACATCGGCGAGGCCGCTTCCGGCGTATGTGGCGAAGGCCGAGTTCAGTGTCCCGATGGCCGCATTGACTGCGGTGGCCGTCTTGGCGTTGCGAGCCGTTGCGAGGGCTGCATTGAGCGTGGCGTCGTCGGCCCCTAAGTTCTCGATGGCCTCTACCAGTCCGCCCAGGACCACGTTCTGCGGGTTAGTTGTCTCCGTAGGCTTGTCGGCAGGTTCGTCCTCCGTACGGACAACGAGTGGCCCGTAGTCGCGGAAGTCTACGCGTTGCACCTCCACGACCCCCGTGCCGGCCTTCATCAGCACGATGAGTGCGTCGCCGGGCGTGTTGCCCATGGCTTCGACGGTATAATCCTTGAAGCCATAGGTTGTGGAGTTCTCGTTGTAGGAACCCGTATGGCCTGAGAACATGGCAGCGTTGGCTGTCTTCTTGATGAGGTTGCCGAGCCCGTTGCGCCGATTGGTTGCTGTGTAGTATTTGTTGTAGGTCGTGTTCGAGGCGGTGTATGAGGTGGTTCCGTTCGAGGCACGGTAGACGGTCCCGTTGGCATCGTTGGCTGCAGTCTTGTCTAGCCAGACATAGTCTTCTGCCGCAAACGGGACATGTTGCAGCCAGATGCTCGTCTCCGTGCTGTGGCTGTTGACGAAGGTCGAGAGGTTGCTGATGAGGTCGTCGGGCGTCAGATAGCGGTAGCTCGAGTTACTGTACTTATACATGGGTTTGTCAAACCACTGCTTCAGTCCGTTGTAGAAGCGCACTCCCTTGAACGTGAATGTGTAAGGCTGAGGTTGTATTGAATTGTTCCTGACGGTGGTGGAGGCCGAGGTCAGGTTGTCAAATCGGTTGACGTTCTCGATGCCATGGGTCTGTGCCTCGACCAGTGAGCGGGTGACGACGGCGTAGGCCTCCCGATTAAGGGCGTATCCGCTGGCCGATGCGCCTGTGGTGCCATGTGCCTGATCCAGTTCTCCAGTGCTCACGAGCAGGGGGATGCCTGCCTGGTTGAAGGCATCGAGTGCATTTTCGAACGCCGAGCCTCCGCTGCTGGTGGTCACCTTACGTCTGCCGCTTGTCGCGTCATTTCCACCCGTCAGGTTGTCCCATTCGAGTTCTCCGTTTTCCTCCTTCACGCCGTAGGTCGTCTTCATGCCGTCTTTCGACATTCCGTTAAGAATCATGGCATTGCACTTCAGCATTTCTTCGTTCTTGCATGTGTAGGTCCCTTTGTTATTCGAGGTACCGTTGGTCACTTCCTCGCGTTGGTTGATGCCGCCTGGCCAATAGTGCATCGAGTCGTGGGAGATGAGCATCGTCATGTCCTGCAGGAAGACACGCAATGTCAGCGTCGCCGTCGGGAAGTTGAGCGGATTGCTGTATCCGGCCCAGGCTGATGTCTGTCCCACACCGTATCCGTGAGAGATTTCGTGCTGTGCCGTGCCCACCCATTGGTAGCGTTCGCCGGGACCGAAGCGGATGTAACACGAACCGTCGCTGCGCAGTGAGCAGTCGGCAGTCTGTACGCCACTGTGATAGGACGTTCCGCACCACTTATAGAGATTGCAGTAGTCTGTGTAGTATTCCTTGGCTCCGTTCATTGCCTCTTCGATGCGTGCTTTTACCTCGGCACTTGGCGTTTCGCCCCCCTCCCAGGCCCATGTGAACCCAGAACCGGCCGTCGTGGTGAATTCCTTATCCTCGCCGTAGACGGTGCTTGTCGTTCCGTTCATTGTGTAGGTGCAGTAGGCGCGCACATGATAGGTCGTGGAGGCTGTGAGATTGTCGAAGTAGACGCCGAATACCCCCTCCAGCTGTGTGCCGAAGGTGGCATCCTCTGTGGCGTAGTCTACGGCTTTCTTATAGGTGTTGGCCGTGACGGTGGGGTTGGCACTCGTGCCGTAGCAAAGGCCGTACTCCGTGACCGTGGCGTTGTTGCCGAATGACTCAAACTGCCCAGTCACGACGGCACACTTCTTTGTTACGTTGAAGTACTTGTCCACGGTGTGGACGATGGGGGAGGGACTGTTGGTCGAGGTCATGTCTCCCAGATAGAAGGCAATGTCGGCCTTCGGCGTGTAGCCCGGGAGCGCTTCGAAACTGAAGTGGCGTCCCCCTTCTTTGCCCATTCCGGCGATGCGTTGGGCGTAAGCTGCCAGTTCCTCGGCCGTCACCCTGCTGCTTGTGGAGCCGATGCTTGCGTCTGTGAACATCACGGCTGTGAAGTACTCACCTGCAGAGAAGCGGACTTGGAAGTTTTGTCCCTTATAGTAAAATGAGTTCAGCCCTCCGTCAGTGTATGTCTGCGTGGACGGGTCGGGCACGATGTCGCTTAGTGCCACGCTTGTGCCGGCTATCTTGGCCGACATGCCGTAGGTTGACATCTTGCTTAGGTCTGTTCCTGCCGGCAGTTGCACCAGTAGGGTGCCGTCCGTCAGGCGTGTCTGTTTTACGCCTGTCAGCCCACTGAACGTAAACTCCAGTTGACCCCGTGCCGATAAGGTGGCAAACAGCAAGCCAACCACGAAAAACAGGTTTTTGAGTCTTTTCATTTTCTTGCAGTTTTGGTTATAATTAATCGGGATATTGATGCATTTGGTGCCAAATTTACAAAAAAGATGCGTTCTGACCAAGAAAATCATAAAAAGAAATTGACGAGCCTCAAGGTTAAATTCAGGTTGCAGAGTCGTGCGGCATGTCAGAAAGTTTTTGGCAGTTGTCGGCATCGCATTTCGGAATTTTTATTTATCTTTGCAAAATGTTTGCCAATTACGACCATACGCGCCGACCGATGACGCTCTACGAATTGAACTCGCTCGTGCGGGAGACGCTTGAGAGCAGCTTCCCTGACACGCTTTGGGTGCAAGGGGAACTGAGCGAAGGCCGTTCCGGCTATGGAGGTCACTTCTATGGAGAGTTGGTGGAGAAGGACGAGCGGACGAACGCCATTGTGGCTCGGGCGAGGGTGAATTGCTGGGCAAATCGTTACCGACAGCTTTCGCAGGTTTTTCGTGAAGCTACGGGGGAGACGCTTCGTGCCGGACTGACCGTCATGTTGGAGGTTGCCGTCACGTTCCATCCTCAGTACGGCTACAGCCTGAACGTCGTGGACATCGACCCTTCGTACACCCTTGGGGATATGGCGCGACGCCGGCAGCAGATTCTCCGCCAGCTGGAGGCTGACGGCATTCTGCACGACAACCAGGCCCTGGCTCTGCCCATGCTGGTGCGGCGCGTGGCCGTGGTGAGCAGTCCGACAGCGGCGGGATATGGCGACTTCTGCGACCAATTGATTCACAATGAATACGGTTTCCGTTTCCACATCGAACTCTTTCCGGCTACGATGCAGGGGAATAGGGTGGAGGAGAGCGTCACCGAAGCCCTGGGACGGATTGCAGCTGAGGCTGAGCTGTGGGACGTGGCGGTCATCATCCGCGGCGGGGGGGCGACGAGCGACCTCAGTGATTTCGACTCCTATCCGTTGGCTGCCTGTGTGGCCCAGATGCCACTGCCCGTCATTACGGGTATCGGGCACGAGCGCGATGAGACGGTACTGGATTACGTGGCTCATACCCATCTGAAGACTCCCACGGCCGTGGCGGCCTTCCTCATCCAGCATACGGCTGATACGGCTCAGCACGTCGACGAACTCGGGGAGCGGCTGACGCGCTGGGTGACAGAACGCCTGGCTGGCGAACGGCAACGTCTGGCTCGTCTGTCGGCCGTGCTGCCGCTTTCGTTCCGCTCAATGCGTGAACGTCAGGAACGCCGGCTGGCACTGATTCGTCAGCGGCTCGCAGCTGCCAGTCGGGAACGGGCGGTGCGCGAGGCACACAGAATCGCCCTGACGGAGGAGCGTTTGCGCGGGCTGGACCCAGACCTGCTCCTGAAGCGTGGCTATAGCATGACGCTGGCTGACGGGCGGCTCGTGCGCGATGCGTCGCAGGTGGTTCTCGGGCAAGTGATAGTGACGCGTCTGGCCCATGGGGAAGTGACGTCGGTGGTCAGCGCGCGACAGGCATAAAACACAGAACAAAAGATATGGAGACAGAAAAACTGACGTACGAACAGGCCGTGACCCGGCTGGAGGCCTTGGCACGGGAAATGGAACAAGGGGCGGTGCCCATCGACGAGATGGCCGACCGCCTGCGTGAGGCACAGGGACTCATTAAGCAGTGCCGCGCACAACTCTACGCAGCCGACGAGGCCGTGAAAGGCTTGCTCGATGAGGAAGACGCTGCAGCAGCGCGAGACGTTTAGATTACATTTTTATATTACTAACTAATTACAAAATGCCTATGAAAAGATTTACTTCATTGCTGATTGCAACGTTCGTTGCACTGATTGCCTTTGCCCAGACGGGACGCTCGATGGAAGGTCTCTTCCAGAAGCGCGGTCTCATGCGAAGAGTGCAGACCACCACTCTCCCCACCGCCAAGGGAGAACGGATGGCTCGTCCGGCCAAGGCTCCTGCCGTGGTGGTCGCTCCTGACGGACTGGTGGCCGAAGAGTATTCCATCGTCTCGACGGGCTACGAGGACGAGGAGCAGACAGGCTCTGTCTATGTCGGGTTCGACGGACAGGATGTCTACATCCAGGGCCTTTGTTCTTATCTGCCCGAAGCCTGGGTGAAGGGACAACTGAATGGCACGACGGCCACGTTCGCCGCCGACCAGTATCTCGGCAATTTCTCGGGCTATGACATTTTCTTCCAGGAAGAGGAGGCCACGTTCGAGTACGACGCCGAATCTGCACGCTTTGCTACGGACGAATTGGTCTACACGTACTTTGACGAATACTATGCAGACTATTACGACCATCCCGTCATCACCAAGGTGGTGGAGAAGGCTGTCATGCCGGCCAATCCCTCTGTCATTGGGGTGGAGGAAGACAGCGATTACGGCTACTACATCCACTTCAACGTGCCTGCCACGGACGCCGAGGGCAACGGACTGGCTGCGTCGAAACTTTCCTATCAGTTCTTCACTGACGTGGACGGCACCGTGGCGCCCTTGGTCTTCACACCTGCCACCCACGTAAAGCTTACGGAGAATCTCTCGGTCATCCCCTTCGGGTTCACGGAGGGCTACGACTTCTACAACGGCACGATCTATCTCAACGAACTCTATTCCGAGACCTGGGACCGACTGGGCATCAAGTCTATCTACACGGGCGGTGGAGAAACCCACGAAACCGAGATTCAGTGGACAGACCTGGCAGGTGACGACCAGGGCGGTGAAGGCGGCGAAGTGGCCGGCGAGGCAACGTTCGACTTCAACTCGATGGATGTGGCCACCTCGTCCAGCAACTCGACCGACGGCGACATCACGGAGGCCTTGGACATCACGGAGGACCTCGTGACGCTGACCATTTCGCCCAAAGACGAAGGAGTCAACACCCAAAACCGCTTCTGGAGTACTTCCGGCGGCCCTCAGCTTCGCGTCTATAGCGGCACGCTCACGTTCTCTGTGCCCGAGGGCTACACCATTGGCCAGATTGTCTTCAACTACGGAAAGTGGAATGACGGCAACAGTGCCGACTCTGGTTCTCTCAGCGATGGCACGTGGAAGGGCAACGCCCAGACCGTGGTCATCTCCGTCGCCGGTAACAGCCAGATTAACAGCATCGTCGTGACTGTGCTTGGCCAGGGCGGAGGTGAAGGCGGTGGCGAGATGGAAGTGGTCGAGGCTCCCGAGGACCTGGTGACCGAAACTTATCTTATGACGGCCTACGACGACTACTTCGAAGAAGATGTGCAGCGCACGGTTCAAGTGGGTTTCTACGGCGAAAACGAAGTCTACATCCAGGGACTGAGCGAATATGTCGAGGAGGCATGGGTGAAGGGCACACTCGAAGGTGGGGTGCTCTCGATTCCTGAGACCTATCTGGGCACTTTCACGTTCCTTTTTGATGAATACGAACTGACGCTCCCGGCTACGGAATTCCAGTACGACAGCGAAAACGGTCGCTTCGTTTTGGAGGAAGGCTTCTACACGACCGACGGAGAGTATGCCTACGACGACCTCCAAAACGTGGTAATCTCTCAAGTGAAAGAACTGGAGGCAACACCCGCAGACCCCGAAGTGACCAATTTCGTGCTCTACTCTAAGGGCGAGGACGGCACACTCTCGGCTCGCGAATACCCCTACGTAAGTTTCCACATTCCTGCGCTTGACACCGAGGCACGCCCCATGGTGGTTGACAAACTGAGCTACGAAATCTACGTCGAGGCACAGAACGGCGGAATGTCTCCCTTGACGTTGACCACCGACCTCTATACCGAACTGCCTGAGTCGCTCACGGAAATTCCGTTCAGTTTCACGGATGAATATGACATCCAGAAGGGCGGCTCCCTTGTCTATCTCAATCAAGGATTCGACAATGTCAGTTCGTGGAAGAAGATTGGTGTGCAGAGCATCTACCGCGGTATGGGCGTAGAACATCGCTCGGCCATCGGATGGTTCGATATTGAGGCCTACATTCAGGAAGTACTCTCAGCCGTCAACTCCGTTGCGTCGGATGAGACCGTCGTCCGCTACTTCGACCTTCAGGGCCGTGTGGCCCGTGCCGGTGCCAAGGGCCTGCTCATCAAGCAGGTTCGCGACTCGCAAGGCAACGTTCGTAACGTGAAGACCGTTCGCAAGTAAGCTAACCTTACTTTCTTACCTTTATTCCATGCGCATCGTTTAATTAAACGGTGCGCATGGAATAATTAAACCATGCGCATGGAATAAGCATAGGGAACGGACCTTCCTCCGTTCCCTATATTTGATTAAGAAAGAGTCCTCGCCTTGATTGTGCTCAGAGCTTTGAGCGATGCTTCCTGACCTCGTCAAGCAGTTGATTGTGGAACTCTCCGTTCGTGGCCACGATGTTGTTGCCCATCGTGTAGTCGGCACTTCCCTCGAAGTCTGTCACCCGTCCGCCGGCCTCTTCTACGATGAGGGCGCCGGCCATGTAGTCGTGACGCCCGATGTACTTCTCCAGCCACCCGTCCAGCCGTCCGGCTGCCACGTGGCAAAGTGCAATGGCCGCCGAGCCGTTCATGCGGATGCCTCCGACGCGACCGTAGAGATCGTGGAGCAGGGCCAGTCCGAATGGGGCATAGGCTTGGGCGTCGTAGGGAAGTTCCACTCCCAATAGGGCCTGCGAGAAGGGCAGGTTGCTGACCTTCAGCGGTTTTCGGACGTATCCTTCCCCCTCTGCCGTTTCGGTCTTGCGAGTTGTGAGCCACGCCCCTCCGCCCCGGCGAGCTGAGAACATCTCGTCCGTGGCAGCATCGTACACCACGCCCAATTCCTTCTCCCGGCCCCGGCACAGGGCAATGCTCACTGCGAAAGTGCGCAGTCCGTGGATGAAGTTCGTGGTGCCGTCCAGCGGGTCGACGACCCAGTAAAGTTCCTCGCCCCGATAGCTTGCCAGTCCCTCCTCGGTGACGAATCCGGCCTCAGGGACAAGTCGTCGCAGTTCGTCCACGACCATGCGTTCCGACCCTCGGTCGACGTCTGACACGTAGTCGTGGGCGTGCTTCTGCTCCACGCGCTCCGGTGTGAAGTGCTCCCTCTCGCGGCGCAAGAATTCACCTGCACGCCGAGCCGCCGCTTCCACCTCCTGCAACAGCCTCCCCATGTCTTCCGTCCCATTTCGGGTTTCCATAGTACCCATCATTATCCTAAAGTTTTTTGTCGTTCTCCGATATTCACCTGCAAAGGTAGTGAAACTTCAGGGCGTATGCAAATCTTCAAATAAAATTTGGAAAATCGCTCAGTTAATCGTACCTTTGCACTCGGTTTTAGATAACAGGGTAAAAGGAAATGACCGAAATAGACTGGAATAACCTTACGTTCGGCTACATTCGGACGGACTGCAATGTGCGCGCGGTGTGGCGTAATGGTGAGTGGGGCGACGTGGAAGTCCACGAGGAAGAGACCCTGCCCCTCCATATAGCATCTGTTTGTCTTCACTATGGGCAGGAAGCCTTCGAGGGATTGAAAGCTTTTCGCTGTCCCGACGGTCACGTGCGTGTGTTCCGCAGCGACGAGAATGCGGTCCGTTTGCAAAGTGCCTCTCGGGCACTGCTGATGCCCGAGGTTCCTACCGAGATGTTCAACGACATGGTGGATCGCGCTGTGCGACTCAACGAGCGGTGGATTCCCCCCTACGAGAGCGGAGCCTCGCTCTACATCCGTCCTTTGCTCATCGGCACCAGCCCGCAGGTCGGCGTGCACTCGGCCACGGAGTTCCTCTTTGTCGTTTTCGTCACCCCTGTAGGTCCCTATTTCAAGGGGGGCTTCCAGACAACTCCCTACGTCATCACCCGCCGCTACGACCGCTCCGCTCCCCTCGGCACGGGACGCTACAAGGTGGGGGGCAACTACGCGGCCTCACTCCGGGCCAACAGAGAGGCCCACGAAGCAGGCTACTCCTGTGAGTTCTACCTCGATGCCAAGGAGAAGAAATACATCGATGAGTGCGGTTCCGCCAACTTTTTCGGCATCAGGCAGAACACCTACATCACCCCCTTGAGCACGAGCATCCTGCCCTCCGTCACCAACAAGAGCCTCATGCAACTCGCCGAAGACTTGGGCCTGAAGGTTGAGCATCGCCCTATCCCCATCGAGGAACTTGCCACCTTTGAGGAGGCCGGGGCCTGTGGCACGGCTGCCGTCATCTCGCCCATACAGCGTATCGACGACCCCGAGACGGGACGGAGCTATGTCTTTTCGCGGGACGGAAAGCCTGGCCCCGTCAGCACGCGGCTCTACAACAGTCTGCGCGCCGTCCAGTACGGTACGGTTCCCGACCGTTACGGATGGACGAGAGTGGTTCTTTAAGCCGAAAACTGCAAATAGAAGAAATGTCAGTTTTGTGTCCCCTCCCTTATACAGATGGCGTATATAGGGTGCGGGGTGAGCTCATTGTTCATGAAGAGGGCGAGGTCATCAAAGCATACATTGCCATCGGCTATGATGAAACGCAAGGCACTAACCATAAAATTAAGACGCTAAGGCAGGTTTCTCGCTCGACCGTAAGGATGCATGGCTCGTCCAAGAATGCCACCGACATCACCCCCTCGTGGTTCAGGAAAGGTGTTGAAGAAGCCTTGCTTGCCCCGACCGCTGTCAACCAGCAGAGGTTCTCGTTTTGAGTATGTAGGCATGAGTGATAATCGTCATCAGGTGCGAGTCAAGAAGGGATTCTCCATGATTGGCTATATACAGATGGACTTGGGCATTGCCAAATACCACTTTGAGGTAGGTGCTGGGAAGGACCACTTTGATTGGGTATGAATGGCACATTCATGCTCGATGGCATTCCCCACATTAAAAAGACTTGGGTAAGAGACTGATGAACAGTCAAAAAGATAGAGTAACATGAAACTGAAGAAAAGAAAAATCAAGTATGCAGTTATATTCTTCCTCTGCTGGTTTGCCATCATGGTCTTACTGGTTGACGGAATTCTTGGTTTCCAGACATTGGTTGACTACTTTGGGTCATACGCATTGGTAGAAATGATGCTATTGCTTTTGGTCACGTTGCCAACATTGGCAGTTTATAAATATGTAAGAGGATAAATCGGAATTTACTTGTTAAGAGTCGCTTCGCGAGTAACCGAGTTCTACTCGCTTCGCTCGTCGAAGAAATCTTACACATCTATTCAAATCTTACAAATCTCTTTTATAACAACTTCACTTTGTCAATGATGTTAGATTTGTAAAGAT
>JAFTEX010000003.1 GCA_017453445.1 Bacteroidaceae bacterium | reverse complement strand
TGAGAATTGAAAATTGAAAATTGAAAATTGAGAGTTCTTGCTCGCCTCAGCCGCTCTGGCGACCAGGGTCGCTTCGCTCGTCGAAGAACTTCCAACTTTTATTCCTCCTGTTCTTCCTGACCGCCTGTACGGGACCGAAGGACAGGGTGCGCATTCGGGGCGAGTTTGAGAACCTGCCCCAGGCCGACCTGCTGCTCTACAGCCCCGACGGGGGACTGATGAGCATCGACACACTGCACATCGTGAAGGGACGCTTCGACTACGAGACCCGCATGGAGGACAGCGAACCGTACACGTTCACCGTTGTCTATCCCAACTACATGACGCTCTCGTTCATGGCCCACGCCGGGGCGGACATCCGCATCAAGGGCGATGCCCTGAGCCTGGCGCAGGTGAGTGTGGAGGGGGCCGACAGCATCCTGCCGCAGGAACGGAAGGCGGGGAAGTCGCCGCTGGCCGTCGGCCGGAAGCTGCCCAAGTCGAAGCTCGTCCGCCAGACCCCCGGCACCTACCTGCTCCTTTCGTTCTGGGCCAACTGGAAGCACGGTTCCTCGTCGGTCAACTACTACACGCGGCTGGCACTGGCCGAGCATCCCGACAGCCTGCGGGCCTTCAGCTATTCGCTGGACGTGTCGCCCGAGACGTACCGGCAGACGGAGGCGGTCGAGGACTCCACAAAATGGAAGACCTACTGCGACTTTAGGGGGTGGAACGGGTCGCTGCTGACGAAGTATGGCATCCGCAACATCCCCTTCATGATTCTGGTGGACCCGCAGGGACGGGTTGCGGCCATGGGCAGCGACTACACACGGGACATCAAGCCCCGGATGCAGAAGGTCGGACAAAAATCGTAAGTAAAAGACTTTTAACTACGAATTACACGAATTACACGAAATAGGCTTGGGTTTCATTAGAGACCACAGATTACACAGATTTCACAGATTTTTCTGGTGCCAATATGGATTCATCCGCATTTATTGCCAGTGAGTTTATTGCCAGTGAGATAGAGACTTTATCATCTGTGAAATCTGTGTAATCTGTGGTTAAAACAATTCCAACTATTGACTTTGTGTAATCTGTGGTTAAAACTATTCCAGCTATAGACTTTGTGTAGTCTGTGGTTAAAACTATTCCAGTTCGGGGGCATCGGTGCGCCGCTGTATCATGCGATACGCCTGCGAGAGGTCGTCGGGTGTGATGTCGATTTGGCGGTCGACGGGGCGCTCGGGGTCCTGGAGCGAGTGGGCAAAGAGCCAGTCGTAGGTGAGGCGGGTGTAGAAGTAGCGTGCCAGTGCGCCGTGCGAGGCTCCGTGGGGCCAGTCGTAGCGCAGGCGTTTGGTGAGGCCCATGGCCTTCATGGTGCTTACCACCGTCTGCGACTGCTTGACGGGGATGGCGCGGTCGCCCGTGCCGTGGATAATCCAGAGCGGCAGTTCGCCGAGTCCGTGGAAGTCGCGGATGGTGGCACCGCCGCAGAGCGCCATGGCGGCGGCAATCTTTTCGGGGTAGGTGCCGGCGAAGTCCATGGTGCCGTAGCCCCCGAGGCTCATGCCGAGGACGTAGACGCGCGAGTGGTCGAAGGCGTAGTTCTCCTTCATCCATTCCAAGAGTTGGTTCAGTTTCAGCGGGCTCCAGGGGCCGCCGGGGTTTTGCGGCGCGATGATGAGGGCCGGAATGGAGAGCCCCTTCTTCACGGCGTCGATGGGGCCGTAGCGCAGCACGCGGTTGAGGTCGTGGCCGCAGAGGCTGGCTCCGTGGAGGAAGATGACGAGTGGCGTGGTCTCGTGGGAATAGTAGTAGTCGTCGGGAGTGTAGACCCAGAAGTTGTAGTTGCCGGGGATGACGTTGCGTTTGGCCGCGAGGCGGTCGTTCTGCGCCCGTGCGACGAGGGCGGTGCAGCTCAAGATGAGCAGTAGGAGCAGTACTTTCTGTTTCATTTGATGCTGATTTTATAGATGTTGGTGCCTCGGCATCCGATGACGATGGAGTTGCCGACGACGATGGGCGACGACTCGAAGTTGAAGCCGATGGACTTTTTGCAGACCACTTCGCCCGTGAGTCCGCGGACGATGTAGGCCATGCCTCCGGCGTCGCCCGTGAAGATGAACATCTCGCCGTGCTCGTTGGTCAGGGGCACGGGCGACGACCAGGCAAAGTTGTTGTAGGGTAGGGTGTAGACCACCTCGCCCGTGCGGGTGTCGAAGGCCATGAGTTCGCCGGGGTGGCGCGAGGCCCCGTTGCGGCAGACGTTGGCGAAGAGCAGGTGGCGGCAGTCGTCGGTGCCCAGCAGGGGAGAGGCGTACATGCCGCCGTCCAGCGTCTTTTCGGGCAGGTTGATGCGTCGGCAGGGGATGTCCCGCTCCCAGACGGGCTGCCCGTTGAGGCCGTTCAGCTTGGCAAATCGCGAGATGCCCTCTTCGCCCTGTTTGTCCACCTCGCAGGCGGTGTAGACGTAGGGCACGCCCTGTTCCTCGCGGCAGACGACGGTGCCGTCGGAGTCGTCGAGGTTCTTGTAGTGCCAGACGGGGCGCATCGTGTTGAGGTTGACGCAAAGGACGTTCCCGTGGTTGTCGCCGAAGTAGCCGTAGTTGTGATAGACGCAGAGACTCGACTCGATGCCGGGCGACATGGCTCCTCCGAGACGGTAGCGCAGGACGCTGATGCGGCGCAGCGAGCCTTGGCTGCGTTCGTACTTGTAGAGACCGCCGTTCTCGCCGCACCAGAAGAGGTAGCCCCCAGCCACGATGGCGTTGGAGTCGAAGGCGTTCCAGCCACGCCAGGCCCGTGGGTCGGGGCCGAAGAAGAAGGAGATCTCGTGGCGCAGGAGGTCGATGGCTCCGTGGCCGAATGTGCCGGGTTCGTGGCGCGGCACGCCCTGGCCGAAGTAGAGGTTCTTGTATTCAGGGTCGAGCGACATACTCCCCTTGACGATGTTCCGCAGGTCGATGGGTGTCCGTGAGGCGCGTCCCGTGTGGAAGTTGAGGAAGTAGGCCTTGCCGCAGAGCGAACCCACCATGACCTCCTCGTCGGTGAAGTCGTCGGTCAGCCCGGGCGACGACTGCCGGAAGGCCGTCGTGTCGTCGGGAGTCCAGTGGACGTAGACGGGCTGTCCTGTCCATCCCGTGCCGCCTCCCCAGGTGCCGAAGCGCGTGCGGGTGGTGTCGTAGGCCGTCTGGAAGGTCCAGTCCACCTCGATTTCGCTCGGGATGCCCTTCACGCGACCGCCGAAGTGGCCGTTGCGCAGGAGGTTCTTGCGGAAGACGCACACGTTGGGCGAGTCGGCATATCGGTCGTCGAAGTCCAGGAGCGGATGTTCCAGGGAGTCCTCCTCCTCGACAGTGAAGGTGATGGCCTCGGCCGAGGCGTAGGCCGTGTCGGGCAGGTATTGCAGCGTTTCCTCAGTGGGCACCGTGTCGGCCGCGAGGCTGTCGGCCTCCTTGCCCTCCGTCTGAGTCTTGCCGCCCGTACACCCTGCGGCCACGACCAGGAGCAACACAAGTCCCAAAATGTGTGTCTGCTTCATCTTGTTTTCCATGTATCGAATTGCAAAGTTACGGAAAGTCGAGCGAAAAGCAAAAGGAAAGATGCCTTTTCTTTTCATCGTCGAGTGGCAGCAGGTTCGCAGCAGGTTTGCCATTGCAGATGGCAGAGCTACGTAAAAACGTGCGCAGAACGTATGGCGATTGTCGAAAAAATCATTATCTTTGCAGCGGAACTTAATGCAAAACAGACATGAAAACAGGAAAAACACTTCTGGCCGCCCTGCTTGCCGCGGGATTGCTGACGGCCTGCCACACGGAGAAGACAAACCAACAAAACAACGAAAATATGACCACATTGAATCTGACACAGGAGTGGGACAAGGTGTTCCCACTGAGCGACAAAGTGAAGCACACGAAGGTGACCTTCCCGACACAGTACGGACTGACCTTGGCCGCCGACCTCTACACGCCGGCTGACACTCCCGAGGGTGAGAAACTGCCCGCCATCGCCGTGAGCGGTCCGTTCGGGGCCACCAAGGAGCAGTCGAGCGGACTCTATGCCATGCGCATGGCCGAGCGGGGCTTCGTGACACTGGCCTTCGACCCGTCGTACACCGGCGAGAGCAGCGGCGAACCGCGCCGCACGGCCTCGCCCGACATCAACACGGAGGACTTCATGGCTGCCGTGGACTTCCTCTCTGCGCAGCCCGGCATCGCCCCCGGACGCATCGGCATCATCGGCATCTGCGGCTGGGGCGGCATCGCCCTGAATGCAGCGGCTGCCGACACGCGCATCAAGGCCACCGTGGCCTCCACCATGTACGACATGACGCGCGTCAGCGGCAACGGCTACTTCGACAATAACGACAACGAGGCCGACCGCCATGCCGCCCGTGAGGCACTCAGCCGCCAGCGACTGGCCGACCCGGAGGCCATGGCCGGTGGAGTGGTGGACCCACTGCCGGCCGATGCGCCGCAGTTCGTGAAGGACTATCACGACTACTACAAGACCTCGCGCGGCTACCACAAGCGCAGCGGCAACTCGAACGACGGATGGCGCACCATCGGCACACAGGCCTTTGCCAACGCCCGTTTCCTCCACTACACCAACGAGATTCGCTCTGCCGTGCTCGTCATGCACGGTGCCGAGGCCCATTCGCGCTACTTCGGCGAGGATGCTTACAAGTACATGGTGGAGGGGCGGCCTGAGGCCGGCATCAAGCCCAACCCCGTTCCCGGGAACAAGCAGCTGCTCATCATCCCCGGAGCCTCGCACTGCGACCTCTACGACGGAGGCTTCACCGGGGCAGCAGGCACGGGAGAGCCCAAGAACCTCATCCCTTGGGACACGCTGGCCGACTTTTTCCGCAAGAACCTTTAATTAATTTCTGAGAATACCGCTTCGCAGGCTATCCACCAAAGACCGAAATATCATGAAAAAACAGACTTTCCTATTCGCCCTTATGTGCGCCTTGTCCGTAACTTCGCTTTGGGCTGAGACGCTTGTGCTCAGTCAGCGCGGACAGCGTGTGAGCAGCCTCACGAGCGGAGGCTACTACGTCATTGCCGGTTATGCCCAGACGGGTACGACCACAAACTTCCTCTACGACAACGGGGCACGGGTGCAGGCCATGGAACTGACCACGGGCACCACCGCCAGCAACGTCTTCGTCTGGCGGCTGACGGGCACCGCCGCAGAGGGCTATGTCATGCAGAATCTGGGCACGGGCAACTACGTGAGTCTGGGCACGTCCAACGGCAGTGCCGTCTCCATGGGTGCCACCTCACAGACTCTGGCCGTCGTCTTCGACTCGAACGACTATGCCATGATATACAACACCACGTCCGGCCAGGCCATCGACGTGGGATGGGCCGGTACCTCGCCCACCACGTGGGCATCGGGGGGGAGCACCCCAGCCGGTTCGCGCCGTCTGTTCATCTACGAGGCCGACATGGAATACATCGACGTGGCCGACTGGAGTGTCAACCTGCCCTCGGGCTACCTCAGCGTCGGGAGTCAGGCGGCCACCGTCAGCCCAGCCACCGCCGGCAGCGACAACGACCACTGGTACCTGCTGACGCAGGTGCGTGGCGGAGAGTCGGTTATGTACGATGCCGGGGCAGGGCAGAGGCTGAAGCGTGCCGACACCAGCAAGACGGCAGCCTCGCTGAGCGGCAGCCTGGGACACCTGGCCGAGGACTATCTCGTGCGCTTTGTGCCGACATCCGTCGCAGGGGTCTATAACCTGCAGTTTGCCAACGGGCGCTACATCACCGACAACCTGGCCACGGGGGCCGTCCCGGGCAACTATTTCTTCTACAACATCAACGCCACCGACGGCCACTTTGCCTGGAACCTGACCACCGACGGCTCGACATACGGCTCCATCGTGGACAACAATGGGGCGGGCTATACGCTGGCCTTCTGGGAGAGCGGACAGGTGACCTGGACTGGCGGCAACAACGACTGGACGGTCTATCCCGTCACCTTCTTCGAGAACGGCGACTACACTTGGTACACGATAAAGAACCACAACGGTGCCTATCTCAGCCTGAACAGTGAGTACATGGACGGCAGCAACCTCCTGCTCACCAACACCGCCCGCCCCGCCGACCGCAAGGCCCTGTGGCGCGTGGAGCGGCAATCGGACGGCACCTATCGTTTCTACAACTACACCACCGGCCCCGACCGCGTGCTGGGCATGTCGGGCAGTGAGGCAAGTGCCCGTGCGCAGATGGTGGACGCCTCGCTCACGAGCGGCGATGCCACCTACACCACCTACTTCTCATTCTACGATGCCTCGAAGTATCCCACTGGCGAGGCCACTTACATTCGCAAAGGCAGCAGCGGCAACAACTATTGGAACAAGCGCGGCAACTATCTGGCCTTGTGGAACAGCAGCGGTGCCGTGGGCGACAACGGCTCGACGTTCTTCTTCCAGGAGGTGGACCCCGAGGACTACGACGACCAGTCGTTCAGTGAGTTCTACACGGTCAACGGCGTGAGCAGCTTCACGGCGCCCCATCCGCTGACGCTCTGGTACGACCAGCCCTCGACGAAGACGGGCGTGGCCAACGAGTGGATGGAGTATGCCCTGCCCATCGGCAACGGCGAACTGGGTGCCACGGAGCAGGGCAAGGTCTACACCGACGAGATACAGTTCAACGAAAAGACGCTCTGGAGCGGTGGCAGCGCCATCGGCGGCAACCACGGCTACTACCGCAACTTCGGCAGCGTCCTGGTGCGCGACCTTTCGGGCACCTTCAGTCTGGAGGACAACTCGGCTCCCGTGCAGGACTACGTGCGTTGGCTCGACATCGAGGAGGCCATCGCCGGCGTCCAGTTCAAGAGTCCCGACCGCAGTACGACCTACCGCCGCGAATACCTGTCGAGCCATCCCGACCAGGTCATCGCCGCCCGCTACACCGCCGAGGGCACGGAAAAGCTGAACCTGCGCTTCACCTACGAGCCGGGCAGCAGCATCAATGCCTCCGCACCGACTTACACCGACGGCACGGCCTCCTTCAGCGGCAAACTCGATGTGGTCAGCTACCACACCATGTTCAAGGTCGTCACCGACGGCACCGTGACCACCACCGCCACGAAGATTGTGGTCAGCGATGCCACCGAGGTGCTTCTCCTGCTCACGGGCGGGACGGACTACGACGCCGCCTCTTCCACCTTCGTCAGCGGCACCTCCGGACTCGCCTCCACCATGGCTAACCGCCTTGCCGCTGCCACGGCCAAGGGATGGACCGCCCTGCGTGCCGACCACGTCACGGACTTCCAGCACTACATGGGGCGCGTCAGCCTGCAACTGGGCACGGCAGCCCCCAACCCTTCGCGCACCACGCAGGCACTGGTGAACTACTACAACACACAGTCCGCCACCAGCCAAGATGCCGAGGCGCTCTTCCTGGAACAGCTCTACTTCCAGTACGGCCGCTATCTGGAAATCTGCAGCAACCGCGACGTGAACGTGCCCAACAATCTGCAGGGCATCTGGAACAACCTGGCCTCTGCACCCTGGCACAGCGACATACACACCAACATCAACATCCAGATGAACTACTGGCCCTCTGAGCCGACGAACCTCTCCGAACTGCATCTGCCCTTCCTCAACTTCATCATCAACATGGCCAACCGCGACACCTATCGGCAGGCGGCCACCCAGTACGGCGGCGTCTCGAACGGCTGGACAGTGTTCACCGAGAGCAACATCTTCGGCGGCATGAGCACCTGGGGCTCGAACTACTTCGTGGCCAACGCCTGGTACTGCAGTCACCTGTGGCAGCACTACCGCTATACGCTCGACCAGGACTTCCTGGCCCGTGCCTTCCCCGCCCTGTGGAGTTGTGCCCAGTTCTGGATGGAACGCATGATTGAGGACCGCGGCTACAACAGTGCGACGCAAAACTCCAGCTACGGCGGCACGGCCTATTCGTTCACCGCCGACGGCACCTACGTGGCCCCCAACGAATACTCGCCCGAACAGGATGCCCACAACAGCGAGGACGGCACCGCCCACGCCCAGCAACTCATCTATGCCGTGCTGGAGAGCGTGAAGGAGGCCAACGACATCCTCGGTGCCTCCCGGACGGGACTCTCCGCCCAGGACGTGGCCCAGCTCAACCTCTATCTCCAGAAGACCGACCGCGGACTGCACACCGAGACCTACACGGCCAACAGCAGCCTGAACAGCGGATGGACCAACCCGCGCAACGGTGTCAAGAAGGGCGACCCCATCCTGCGCGAATGGAAGTATTCGCCCTACGACGTGAGCACCGACCCGGGCCATCGGCACCTCTCCCATCTGATGTGCCTCTATCCGCTCAGTCAGGTGTCGAAGTACGACGAGGACCCCACGCTGTTCCAGGCAGCCGTCAATAGTCTCAAGTTGCGCGGCGACGAGGCCACGGGATGGTCGCTCGGCTGGAAGGTCAACTGCTGGGCACGCGCCCACGACGGCGACCATGCCCACACCATCATCCACAACGCCCTGCGCCACTCCACCGCCTACGGCACCAACCAGTACGCCGGCGGTGTCTACTACAACCTCTTCGACTCACACGCCCCCTTCCAGATCGACGGAAACTTCGGCACCTGCGCCGGCATCGCCGAAATGCTCATGCAGAGTGCCACGGGCGTCATCGACATCCTGCCCGCCCTGCCCTCGGCCTGGCCCAGCGGCAGTGTCAGCGGACTGAAGGCCGTGGGCGACAACACCGTCGGCATCCAGTGGGCGGAGGGTGTCCCCACGCGTGTCACCATCCATTCCAACAAGGGCGGAGACATCCGTTTCCGCAGCGAGGCATTTAATGCCACTTACTCCATCGTCACCGTAAATGGCACACGTGTTGCCCCCGTCGCATCTGACGGTGCCTACACGCTGACGGGCATCCATGCGGGCGATGAAGCCCAGATAATCTTCCTCGACGGGCCTGCCACGGTTTATACGGTGAGCGGGGGAAACATTGAGATAAGGGGCACAAAGTATAGTGACGGAGATACGTTTGTATATACTGGGACACCGCTCACGAAGGCAGATGTCGTGGTGGAGCCTGTAAGGGGGAAATACCATGCCATCGTCGTTTCGGAGAACTCGATACAGATAACTTATACAGACTACGAACAGGCAGGTATGAACCAATATACCCAGGCCGTGGTCTATCCCGCCCAGCAGACAGCAGTGGGTACGGCCAGCCTCACGGTCTACGGTCAGGAGGGAGCCAAAACCTACGTGCTGGGCAACAATGTGCTGACTGCCGCGTTCGTACAGACGGGAGGCCGACTGCTGTTCGGCGGTTCGAAAGCCATGAATCTCTTGGCAGGCACGGAACCGTTCACGGTGGCCTTTGGCACGGGCACCAAGGTGGCTGCCAGTGAAATGACGCTTACAGGCGTTTCTATGGAGGAGTATGCCGATAACCCCACTGCCGTGGGTGGTGCCGAGCACTTTGCCGGCAAGGCCCTGGTGGCCACCTACGCCTACGACTACGACGGAGCCACTATCCAGATTCTCTGGCGTGCCGTGCTGCGCGATGGCAGTCACTACCTGCGCACCGAAATGGAACTGACGGGCCAGGGCGACGTGGACATGTACAACGTCGTACCTCTCATATATGATGTAGACACCGAAACGGCGGGAAGCACGCCTGCCGTAGTCGGCAACACGCGCGGGGCGGTGCTCGTGAGCAACCAGCTATTTGCCGGGCTTGAGACCCCCACGGCCTATAACACCGTGGGCGACGAAGCCTCGAACGAGGACAACTGGACGCTGACCAACACGCTCACGACCTCGCTCACTGCCGCCAGTTGGACACAGGTGGCAGCGGCCAACGTGCCCGCTCGTGTGACGGAAGCCACAGGCTACGGCTACCCGAACGTCTATGCCTACATCTATGACAACGTGACACTGACGGCCAACCAGAAGGTGGAGCTGACCATCCAATACACCCGTGGCAACCACCGGCTGAACTTCGGCGGTGCCGACCTGCTGGATGCCTCGGGCAACGTCTGTGCCAGCGACTACCACAGCGGCTATTCGGGTGGGAACACCAGTAACAACGTATTTACATTTATAGCCCCCTACGCCGGCACGTTCCGCATCCGCGCCTTCGTGGAAAACGGCACGGAGAGCATCGATGCCAGCAGCACCTGGACCGCCAAGATATACACTCCCAAGGAGGGTGTGGCGCTGAACACGGGCGTGGTGACCATGCAGGGACTCTGGAGCCGCAACACGACGCTGGAGAACGGCGAGACGTGGAAGGTCAGCGGCGTAGTGGGCCTGGTGGCTCAGGACGGACAGTCCGACAACCCGGTATTGACGAAGACCCAGAAGCGTCGCTCGTTCCTGGCCTACAGCGAGCGCGAGCGTGCCGTGCCCTGGCGTGCCTTCCCGGCCTACATCAGTTGGTACGAACTGAACATCAACCGCAACAATGCCACCGACCCGACGCAGAACATGAGTGCCAGTCAGGTGCTCGACGTGGTGAGCCACTGGAAGACGCAGTTCTACGACCGCTACAAGCAGAACATCAACAGTTACGTCATCGACGACGGGTGGGACAACTACGGGACGTGGACGTTCCACTCGGGCTTCCCCAACGAAATGCGCGACATAGCCGGCGTGGCCAGCGAGATGGGCAGCGGCGTGGGCGCATGGCTCGGCCCCGTGGGAGGCTACGGCACCAGCGGCACGTATCGCCGCAACTATTGGTCGAGCCGTGGCGGCATGGTGCTCTCCAACCGGGCATACTACAACGTCTTCCTCGATGCCGCCCGGAACCTGACGGCCAATCAGGGCACCGACGCTCAGGGCAACGGACTGTTCCGCTTCTTCAAGTTCGACGGCATCAGTGCCCAGTTCTCTGCCACGGGGCCCGATAGCGGCGACACGGGCAACGAGAACGCCGAGGGCATCCTCAGACTCGAACGTTACGTGCGCGAAAACCTGAAGCGCGACATCTTCTTCAACACGACGGTCGGCACCTGGGCAAGCCCCTTCTTCTACCACTTCACCGATGCCACCTGGCGGCAGGAGAACGACTACGGCACCATCGGTGACAATACGAACAACCGTGAGAAGTGGATAACCTACCGCGACCGGCTGGTCTATCAGAACTACGTCCAGAACTCGCCCCTCTGCCCCATCAACACGCTGATGACCCACGGATTCATCCTCACACGCTTCGGCTCGACAAACTCGGTCCGCGACTATGCCAGCGTGAAGCGCGAACTGCGTGCGGCCTTCGCCTGCGGCAGTGGCATGGTGGAACTCTACAACGACTACCTGCTCACCGACTCCATCCGCTTCGGCAAACTCTGGCACGACATCGCCGAGTGCAGCAACTGGCAGAAGTTCAATGCCGACGTCCTGCCCGATGCCCACTGGGTGGGCGGCAGCCCGTGGGACGGCTCAAACGAGAACGTCTATGGCTGGGCCAGCTGGAACGGCACGAAGAGCACCCTTGCCCTGCGCAACGGCGACAGCCGTCAGAAGCAATATACCTTCACCCTGCGCGAGGCTCTGAACATCCCGGCCAACCAGAGCGGCAGCATCAAGTTGTACAAGGCCTTCTCTGACCAAGCAGCCTTGACGGGGCTGACCGAGGGCACGGCCTACGACATCGACCAAAGCATCACGGTCACTCTGCCAGCCAGCACCATCTATGTCTTCGGTGGCATCGAGGCAGGCAGCGAGGTTCCCGTCAGCACCATCACGTTCGACCAGAGCGTTTACACCATCAGCAAGACCGCCGCAGAGGCCAAGGCCGCAGTCAGCGGCAGCGACTACACCACGCTGGCAGAGGCTACGGCGAGCATCAACTACACGGTGAACGCCGATGCCACCTCTCCCGTACTCATCTGGACGAGTAGTGACCCGACGATTGCCGAGGTCAACGGCGGATGGGTGCTGGGCAAGAAGGCGGGTGTAGTGACCATCACTGCCACCACTGCCGACGGCTCCGTGGCCCGCAGCGTCCGTGTCTTTGTGGCCACGCCGGCCTACATACTGGGCGACGTCAACCGCGACGGTTCGGTCACCATCGCCGACGTGACGGCCCTCGTCAACGTCATCCTCGGGAAGGACAACGGGGCCACGCCTCTCTACGACCACGTCGCAGCCGACGTGAACGCCGACGGCTCGGTCACCATTGGCGACGTCACCGCGCTCGTCAATCTCCTGCTTGGGAAATAGACGAGTGCATCGCTCCGCCTCCTGTCGCGGCATCAGAAATGCTCCGTAGCCCATCAGGGACATCCCGATGGCGTTAGATAATTTATAATATTATTATGTTTGTTTGCCGCAAGGTTACGAAGAAATCCCCGAAATGTCCTTACAAACGTTTCGGGGATTTTTATTAATTCTGTGGATTATGGTTTACTCTTGCCCCTTGCCCCTTGCCCCTTGCCTCTTGCCCCTTGCTCCTTGCCCCTTATTCCTTGCTCCGATTTTCGGTGTGCTGTGCATGTTGGCGGCTCTCCTCCACCTCCTGATTCAGTTCGGCCAGGTTCCGTTTCCGCTGTGCGCGCTGCTCGGCACGGTTGAGAACGAACTCCAGCGGCGTGCGCTGTATGGCCTGTTCCATCTCGTGGGAGGGCCGCCAGCGGATGTTGATGCGGTCCACGAGGTCGGGCGTAAACTCCTCTGCGCTCTTGGCCCCGCGCCCTTGCAGGGTCGTGTAGAAGGCTCCGAGCACCTCCAGGTCCACCCGTGCGCCGCTCTGCAACTGCTCCAGTATGCACCGCTGGAAGTCGGTGAGCAGGCCGATGATGGTGCCCTCGGAGAAGACCGAGTGGTGGGAGGCCAGGTGGTGGGCTAACTGTCGCAGGCCGACCGTCTCCGTGCTCTGGGCGGCGGCATAGACGAGGCGTGGCGCTTGGTCGTCCCTTGGGTTCGACGACCGTGGCAGTAGGCTGTACTTGATAGACATAGGCGTAGTTCTTTTGTAGGGTTCGTGTTCTTCTGTCCGTTGTTTCCCGGCGCAGGCACCCCGCCTTCGGGATGTTCCTCGCCCCACAAAGGTAAGAAAAAGCCGCCACTTCACCAAGTTTTCTCCTCACCTTTATATTGATTCGCCTGCAAGACTTAGGTCTTTCGCCTTTAAGACCTAAGTCTTATACAAGTAAGATTTAAGTCTTTTGCCTGTAAGACCTAAGTCTTTCATTCCGAAGAAAAGTGCATGTCAACGATGTTGTTGGATATGTAGCTAGTGGGGGAACGCTTTTGTTCTTAGTCGGTAAATATTTCCTTGCAAAATAGAAAACCGTACATCCGTGTATGGCTTTTCTATCTATACCTCTTCAAATCGAAAATGTCCTAATCTTGATGAAAGATTTGGACACTTTCGTATATTATTTAGGCCGGTTTCGGTTTCCTCCCTTTTTCATGTCTATATAAAAGAAATCCACATAGGGAGAGCGTTATGTGAGAAAACTTTTGTAAATTTGCATCGTAATATGGGCGAAGGCAGACTGCATCTCAAGAGAGAGCAAGTTCTCTGTATTCAAATTGCACTACCTTTGCAACAGATAAGATTGATTGAAGTATGAGAACGGAGCATTTGGATTTCATTACATTCTGCGTAGGCAACCTGTCGGACGTGCTTCATAAAAGTGCATCGCAGGTGTATGGCATCCTGCGTTCGTCGGGAGTGCTGAACGACTATATAGTGCCATGCTACGATGTGTTGCACACGTTTAGCAAGGACTATCTCATGGAAGAACTGACGGAAGTCTTAAGGGAGAGAGGAGCATTGGCATGAGGCTGTATCACGCATCAACATTGGTCATCGAAAAACCCGACGTGCTTCATTCGCGTGACAAACTGGACTTCGGGAAGGGGTTCTACCTGACCGCTATTTGTGCACAGGCAGTGCGCTATGCCGAACGTTTCACTCGTAGGGGCAAGGAGGCTTTTATTAACGAGTATGAACTGGATGAGAAAACGCCAGGCTTCAACATCAAGTCATTCCCAAGTTACGATGAGGAATGGCTCGACTATGTGGCGATTTGCAGGAAGGGAGGAAAACCACAACAGTCTTACGATGCCGTGTTTGGTGGCGTGGCTAACGACAAGGTGTTCAATACGGTTGACCTGTATTTTGCCGGTGTCATTTCCAAGGATGAGGCGTTAGGTCGTTTGAAATACGAAAAGCCGAATCATCAATTGTGCATTCTCAATGGCCAGATGCTTGACCGCCATCTTCATTTTATCAACGCAGAAAAGGTGTAGGGCATGGAAGCAAACAAGACGATACTTCAAATGAAATATGCAAGGATTGTGGCAATCTTTGCACAGGAGTCGGGGTTGTCGCTGGAAGATGCCCTTTCGTTCTTCTATGATTCAGACACGTATCAGATAATCAGTGAAGGGGTGGCAGATATGCACTGCCGTAGCGACGAATATCTGGCAGACGAATTGATGCTGGAGTATAAAGAGAAAGGGGAAGAATAGGTATCAAGAGGGAAGGGTAAGGGAAAATTTTGTACCTTTGACGACAGCGTAAGGCCTCTTTTGCGACTGCAACGATACAGGGAAGGGCGCAGGACAATAGGAGGTACGGGGCATAACGATACGGGGAAAGGTGTAGGAGAAATCTTGCCATCTTTGGTATAGAGTGCCACCGATGCACGTCCATCAGCAGTACGATATATAATGATGTTTTGTTTTTCGTCCATACCTTATTATTGAAGATGATACTTTTCAATTGTTATATAAAATTGCCATTTTCAAAATACTTTCCTTGATTGTTTCTCTAAGTGACATGGGCTCCAGAACTTCCACATCTTCCCGATGCGACAGTATCTCTTGTTCGAAGTCGTAGGTGGGCTTCAGGTGATATTCAAAAACAGAGTAGTCGGGCATGGTCTCTACTTCGATACAAGCAGCGGTTTTATACTCCGAGGAATTTATGCAGATAACCATATTTTACTTCTCTTTCTCTTTTTGTATCAGTTCTTTAATTGCTCTGTCGTAGTCGCTCTCGTATTGCAACATTTCCAACTTGCGATACTTTTCAAATTCTGTGATGGCTTTCTGCTTTGCTTCTTCATGCGAGATATTTCCTTTACCAACGAGAAGCTGACGGCCAGAGAGCGTCATCAGACTGTCGAGTTTCTCTATCCATTCAGCCATTCGCATAGGAATCTGCTGCAAAGCCTGTATCTCTGCAAAGTCAAGGTATTGAGAGACCAACAGGTTCAGATAGGTCAGTTCAGGTTCCGTGAGGTAGTTCTTGGCTATCTGCACATCCTCTTTGGTGATATAGTTACCTTTGAAATTGGTCATGCCTACCATAGGTTTCTCTGCATCCACTCTTTCATAAATCACTTCTGCGGCTGTATGCTGGTGAGCTGCATAGTGAAGTTTATTCTGTACTGTTGCAAAAAAGAGTTTTGTAAGATTTGCCTTGGGGTCATAGTCAATACTTGTGGCGAAAATGTCCGTCACTTGCTGATAAAGATTACGCTCGCTACTCCGTATGTCGCGTATGCGTTGCAGCAGTTCGCGGAAGTATCGACTGCGGTTGCCCTTCAGCCTGTCATCGTCCAGCGTAAAGCCCTTTTGTATGAATTCATGCAGATGCTGCGTAGCCCATTGGCGGAAACGTGTTGCTACCTGTGACTTCACACGATAGCCCACGGCGATAATCATGTCCAGATTATAGTGGCTCATCTGTCTGCGTACACTCCTGTTTCCCTCCTGTCGAACTAACAAAAATTTTTTGTGAGTTCGTTCTGGGTCCTGTTCCCCCTCTGCGTATATCTGCTTGATGTGATAGCTCACATCCTGCTGCGATGCGTCGAATAGCTCCATCAGTTGTTCCGCTGTCAGCCACACATCCTCTCCCTCGAACCGCACATTGACCCGTGCTATGCCGTTGTCGTCCTGATAAATCAGGAAAGCCTCATTTCTTTTCTCTATCTCGTTTGCCATACCAATTTATAAGCTTCTACTTGTCAATAATCATACATCACCACTTACATACGACTTTCTTCATCCAGCAAGTAACAGAGTATGAAGTACATCTCGTTGATCATATTCCGATTTACTTCAGAAATGCAGTGTTATTTCAGTAAGTTATTCCGCATTAAAAAGTCAAGAAACCCATTCTGGATATCGAGACTTCTTTGTTCTATATCAGGCTCTTTAAAGTCAACCATAGTATGAGCAAGGTGTAATAATTCCTCGTTAATAGTACCCTCTTTTTGCTGTCCCCTACTATTAACAAAACCTTCATAGTATTTCTTTTTATCTGCAAATCGATAATCAGAAGCACGGATGTTAATTTTCTTTTCCAGCAATGCGTT
>JAFTEX010000048.1 GCA_017453445.1 Bacteroidaceae bacterium | reverse complement strand
CATAAAATTTGCAAAAATCATCTGCAATACAGAAAATTTCAGTAACTTTGTCCTCGGTAAACATTAGCGATATCTTTTAGTTCAACTTTATGGGTGGTACTACAAAGTTACTAAAAATATCGCTAATTACCTAATAATCAATCAATTATTTTATAATTATTTTCGTCGAACTCACGTTAAACTATGAAAAGCTACGTACCGAAGAGTCCGGCCCGGACAGCCATGGTGGCGACGATGATGCTGTTTCTGGGGGGCGGGCTTTTTCAATCGTGCGACAAGGACGACCTCATGGACGACCCCACCTGGCTGGGCAACTCGGTCTATGAGCGTCTGGCGGAAGGTGGCAACTACAACTACACATTGCGCCTCATCGACGACCTGGGACAGAAGGAGGTGCTCAGCCAGACGGGCAGCAAAACCCTCTTCGTGGCCACCGACGATGTCTACGACGAATTTTTCCGCAACAACTCGTGGGGCGTGAGCGGCTATGCCGACCTCAGCCTGGCTCAGAAGAAACTGCTCCTGAACAGTGCCATGGTGAACAACGCCTATCTGGTGGAACTGCTGAGCAACGTCAGCGGAAATCCCCCGCAGAAGGGCATGTGCATGCGCCGCGAGACGGCCGCCTCGGTGTTTGACTCCGTGTCGCGCATACTGCCGAAAGACATGCCGCAGACCCCCTTCTGGGACAAGGTTCGCGCCCGTGAGCGCGGCATTGTCCTGCTGCGCGACAACACGTCGAAGCCGATGATTCACTTCCTGCCCGTCTTCATGCGGCAGAACCATATCACGGGCGAGGACCTTTCCATCCTGACCAACGGGGCCTCGACCTCCATCACCGACGCGTGGGTCAACGGAAAGAAAATCATCAACCGCGACATCACCTGCAAGAACGGCTACATCCAGCAAGTGGACGGACTGGCCACGGCGGCCGACAACATGGCGGAGATTATCCACCGGCACGACAACATGTCGCTGTTCGCCTCCCTGCTCGACCGCTTCTGTGCCCCCTACTACGACGAGGCGGCCACTAAGGAGTATAACCGACTCTATAACAACACGGACTCCGTCTTCACACTGAAATATTTCTCTTCGACGAGCAACACTTCCGATTACGGAAGCTCGCAGGGCGGCGAACTCACCACCGACCCCGACGGAAACGTGGTGGACGCCTACCTTGGCTTCGACCCGGGATGGAGTCAGTACATGTACACCAATACGGCCGGGCGGGACCTGCACTACGATGCCGGTGCCCTGCTGGTGCCCACGAACGATGCCCTGGACTTCTGGTGGAACCACGACGGAAAGGTGCTTCAGGACATGTACGGAACATGGGAAAACGTGCCCATGAAGGTGCTCGTGAAGATGCTGGACATCGACCTCGTGCGTACGTTTACCGAAACGGTGCCCTCGAAGTTCAAGAACATCGTGGACAACACCACGAAAGTGCCCTTGGGCATCACGAAAGCGCACGTCGACAGCTGTTTCATGGGCTGCAACGGCGTGGTTTATCTTATAAATAAGGTATTCACCCCGGCCTCTTACGCTTCAGTGTCGTTCCCCGCACTGGTGAACGAGCAGACCATGAATGTCATCTACTGGGCCATTGAGAACCTGGAGTTTGAACCCTACCTCAACTCCATGGACTCCTACTACAGCTTCATCATCCCTACCAACACGGCCATGTTGCGCTATGTGGACCCCTGCACCTACGGCAGTTCCACCTCCGTGCTCTATGAGTTCTACTATGACACGGACCGCAAGACCGTGAAGGCTCACCGCTACAACTACGACCTGGAGTCGCAGCAGATAGTGGAGGGTGGGGCCCCCCTGAACGATGCCACCGACGCACAAATCCAGAATCGCCTGCGCGACCTGCTCGACAACCTCATCATCGTGGGTAACATTGAGGACGGGCACACCTACTATCGCACGAAGGGCGGCAGCGTCATCCGTGTGGACCACGCCGGCGTGGAGGGCACGATGACGGTCAACGGCGGTATGCAGATAGAGGATGAGAACGCGGACAGAAACGTTGTCGTGGGCACCATCTACGACCAGACCCGCTCGGGTAACGGAAAGTCGTATGTCGTGGAGTCGCTGCCCATGACCAGCCGGCGTTCGCTCTATTCCATCCTCAACGGGCGCGAAAACTGCACCCGCTTCTTCAGCCTGCTCTACAATGGCGGCTCGGCCAACACGCTGCTGAAAGCCCGCATGAGCTCGTACACTTGTGCCGACTATAATTGCAGCCTCTTCGATGCCTATAACTACACGGTCTATGTGCCCACCGACGCAGAGATGAAGCGTCTGCACGACGAAGGCTTCCTGCCCGACTGGGAACTCTATGAAAACCTGGGCGACACGACCATTGCCGAGTATTACGACTTGGCCAAGAATGCAGCCCTGCTGAAAAAGGCGCGCACCGTGGTGGCCAACAGCATCGTGAACTTCCTGAAGTATCACATCCAGGATAACAGCGTATTCCTCGGTGGAGAACCCACCACGAACGTGAAGTTCGAGACATCGACGCTGAACCCGCAGAACAACCGCTTCTTCAGCGTCACCGTCAGTGCCGACGACTCGCAGCTGACCATCACAGACCAGTTGGGCAATACACGCTCCGTCGTGAAGGGAGACAACATGAACCTCGTGGGCCGTGAATACTGGATTCAGAATATCAATAACGTCAACCAGACCCAACTCTACAATGCCAGCGACCTGGTGGTACACCAGATTGACGGCCCCTTGTTCTACGAGAAATCGCAGACCAGCAAGGAGTGGAAGAGCCAACTGGACGCCCTCATCGCCGAGGCAAAAGCACAGGCCGAGGAAGAGGCAGGTAAAGAGGAGGATTAGACTATGAAGAACATACGATATATATTGCTTTTCCTGTGTGCCATCCTCCCCTTGGGAGCCTGGGCGCAACAGATAAAGACCGTCCACGGCAACGTCAGCGACGAATGGGGCGAACTGCCCGGCGTGCAGGTGTGCGAAATCGACGGCTCGGGACGTATCATCGAGGCAACCGTGACCGATGCCAACGGTAACTTCACCATGCGCGTCCGTAATCCCAAGGACCGCATCCGGTTCAGCCACGTCGGCTGCAAGCCGCAGACGTTCCCCATCAACCGTGCGAAGTTCCAGGTGACGATGAACTCAAGCACCACCCTGAAGGAGGTCACGGTCAAGGGGCAGAAACGGCTGAACGCAGGCGGTCTGTCCATCCCGGAGCGCGAAATTTCGTTTGCCGCACAGTCCATCTCGATGGAAGAATTCGAGGGACTGGGACTGACCACCGTCGACGAAGCCCTGCAGGGACGTATTGCCGGTCTGGACATCGTGGCCGTCTCGGGTAACCTGGGTGCCGGCACGCAGATGCGTCTGCGCGGTGGTTCGTCCATCAGTACCCTGACCAGCCAGAACCCGCTCATCGTGGTCAACGGCAATACCTGGAACGTGGACATGAGCAACTTCGACGTGAACACGGCCAACGACGAGCAGTTTGCCCAGTTGCTGAACGTCAATCCCGAGGACATCGAGAAAATAACTGTGCTGAAGGATGCTGCCGCTACGGCCATCTACGGTTCGCAGGGGTCGAATGGCGTGATTGAAATCACCACCAAGCGCGGTAAGCGCGGGGCCCCGCGTCTGTCCTATTCGCTTCGCCTGACGGGCACCTATCAGCCCCGCGGCTATAAGCTGCTGAACGGCGACGAGTACACGATGCTCCTGAAGGAGTCGTACTTCAATCCCGAGCAGAACGATGCTGCCTCCAACATCCGCGAACTGAACTACGACCCGACCTTCTCCGAGTACGAGCAGTACAACAACAACACCGACTGGGTGGATGCCGTTACGAAGTTTGGTCTGCGCCAGAACCACTACCTCTCCGTGACGGGCGGTGGTGAGAAGGCCACCTTCCGCATCGCCGGCGGTTACGACCATGAGACGGGTTCCGTCATCGAGCAGAAGTTGGACCGCTTCTCGACGCGTGTTGCACTGGACTACTACGTCAGCAGCCGTATAAAGATTTCGACCGACCTCGCTTTCACCTACACCAAAAACCAGAAGAACTACGACGACCTCTTGTCCGTGGCCTACAAGAAGATGCCCAACATGAGCATCTACGAGCAAGACCCCGTGACGGGACGAAACACGCCGAGATACTACAACATGTTGCAGTCTGCCCCCGACGTATTCTCGGGTGACCAGCGCAGCTATGTCAATCCCGTGGCCAGTGCCCATCTGGCCAAGAATAAGGATCGCACCTACGACATCAACCCACAGCTCGAACTGAACTACAAGTTGCTGGGTACGGACGACGACCATCACCAGCTGAACTGGCAGGGACGCGTCTATATGAACATCTTCAATGAATACGTGGACATGTTCTATCCCAAAGAACTGGTCACACTGGCCTGGAACAACGGCGTGAACAACGCTTCGATGAACAGCAGCAAGAGCGTGGCCTTCAATACGAAGCAAACGCTCACCTACATTCCCGCTTTCCAGAATAAGGATCACTCGCTGATGGCCATGGCCCGTATGGAACTCGTCTCGGGAAGTTCGAACGGACAGGGTACGGATGCTACGAAACTGCCTTCCGGCGGCATCACCATCCCCACGGCCGGAGGACGGGTGACGGGCATGAGCTCCAGCTTCAACCAGTGGAGGTCCATCTATTACACCTTCTCGACTCACTATGCTTACAAGAGCCGCTATATGTTCGACTTCTCCCTGCGTGCCGACGGTTCCACCAAGTTCGGTCCGGGGCGCCGCTGGGGCTTCTTCCCCGCCGTTTCCTTGCGATGGAACATTGTGGACGAGAAGTTCATGGAACCCACGCGCAAGTGGCTCTCCATGTTGGCCGTGCGCCCCAGCTGGGGTAGGGTAGGTGGCCAGCCCAGTCGCGAATATCTCTTTGCCAGCATCTACAGTTCGGACACGCGCTATATTGATATGGGCGCCATCAAGCCGGAGAACATCCGCATTGCCGACCTGCGCTGGGAGACCAACACGACGTATGACCTCGGTTTTGACCTGGGTCTGTTCGATGACCGCCTGACGCTGCAAGCCGAATGGTACTATGCCACCCGGCGCGACATGCTGATGGAGGGCGTGGCCATTCCTTCCAGTTCGGGTTACTACAACCTCAGTTACCAGAACGTGGGTTCGATGCGGAACATCGGATGGGAGTTGAACTTCAATACCAACAAGCTTATCAAGAAGGGCAAGTTCTACATGGACCTCAACATGGTCTTCGCGAATAACTCCAACGAGATATTGTCGATGAACGAAACGGTGCTGAACTCGCTCAACTCGAAGTTTACATACGAGAATCGCGAAATCTTGCAGCGTGTCCAGCTCCACAATCCCTTCGGGTCCATCTACGGCTTCCGTTACAAGGGCGTCTATGAATACCAGTACGAGACGTTCCAGGCTATGACACCCAGTGAGCGTGATGCCTTCCTGGCAGCCGGACACACGGCTCCCGTGGCTTTCAGCGAAACGGGTGAGCTGGTGCTCGACGAGGAGGGAGACCCCGTGCGCATGATGTACAACTATACGCAGGACGGAACAGGCAAGAACTATAAGTTCAACGGGGGCGATGCCATCTATGAGGACATCAACCACGACGGCCAAATCAATGCCCTCGACATTGTCTACTTGGGCAGTTCACTGCCGAAGCTGACGGGCGGTTTTGGCTTCACGCTCCATTACGGGAACTGGAAACTGAACACGCAGTTCAACTACCGTGTGGGCAACAAGATTCTGAACATGGCTCGCCTGGATGCTGAAGCCATGGTCAACAATGACAATCAAAGCAAGGCCGTGAACTACCGTTGGCGCAAGGAGGGCGACGTGACACCTATCCCACGTGCCATGTACGGCGGCTCGTCCAACTATAACACGCTGGTCAGCGACCGCTTTGTGGAGAACGGTTCCTTCCTCCGACTGAACTACATCCAGTTGTCCTACTCTTGCAACGCCCAGGCACTGAAGAAGACCTTGGGTATCAGCGGACTGAGGTTCTATGCCAGTGCCAACAACCTTTTCATCCTGACCAAGTACAAGGGAGTAGACCCGGAAATCTCCTACGGAGGCTACGGAGCCGCCGTTGACATTGCACGCACACCCCGTGCGAAATCCTATACGCTGGGTGTCACTGTCGATTTCTAACACCTGAATCTAAATACGATGAAACAGAAAGTAACTATCATAAAAACGTGCCTTGTCGGACTCTTGAGCGGCTTGATGCTGGGAGCCTGTTCCGACTTCCTCTCCATCAGTCCCTTGGACAAAATTTCGATGGAGGACTTTTGGAACGAGAAGGCCGATGTGGACAATGTGGTGGCCGGCTGCTACTCCAACATGCAGTCGCAGGCTGTCGTGGAACGCATGATGGCCTGGGGCGAATTTCGTTCCGACAATCTTGTGGGAGGTACGAATGTGGAGGGCAATGTAAACCTAATGAACATATTCAAGGAGAACATCAATGGCAGCAACACGTACGTAAAATGGGGCGACTTCTATAATGTCATCAATCGTTGCAACCTGGTGCTCTACTATGCTCCTCGGGTTGCAGAGAATGACCCCAACTACACACACGGCGACCTGTTGGCTACGCAGGCAGAGGTGACGGCCATACGCGCACTGATGTATTTCTACCTGATTCGCACATTCCGCGACGTGCCCTACATAACCCAGCCTTTCTTGGATGACAACCAGAAGATGGACATTCCGGCATCGGCATTTGACGAGGTGCTTGACAGCCTGATTCAGGATCTGGAAAACGTGCAGACCTTCGCCGTGAAGAAATATCCCGTGACAAAGACCTACTATCAACGTGGGCGTATCACGCAGGATGCGATTCATGCCATGCTGGCCGACATGTACCTGTGGAAGCAGGACTACGCCAATGCGGTCCGTTACGCTGATATAGTGATAGAGGCCAAGAAGGCGGAGTATCAGGAAGATATGAGCAAAAAGGTGGGGACCCTTTCGGAGAACGAGCAGCTGATAGACGGCTATCCGCTGATTGGGGATAAAATGACCACGGGCAACTATTACGGGAATGCTTATCAATATATATTCGGCGATGGCAACAGCCGCGAGAGCATTTTTGAACTCATCTTCATGGACGACGAACAGATGTTGGCCAACGGTGCGGTAGGTTCCTACTATGGGAACGGGGATACGGAAGTTGGCGTGGTTCGCCCGGCAGACTTTATCAGCACGGACGTTACAGACGAGGTCTTCGAAGTGTTCCTGAACAAGTATGACGCCCGTTACTATGAGAATCATCACTTCGGTGAATCCAATAAGCCCAATGGAGTTCGCAAATACGCCAGTCCGACGGCTTCGGTGGACTTGACAAAGGCAGAAATCATGTCTTATAACTCTGTATATTATCCCAATGGACTTTGCCATGCCAACTGGATTATCTACCGTCTGACCGACGTGATGCTAATGAAGGCCGAGGCCATGGTGGAAATGGCGAACGAATCCGACACTACGGAGTATGGGAAACTGCATACCGACAGCCTCTTGCAAGCCGCATTTGCCATTGTAAATACCGTCAACAAACGCTCCAACTGCTCTTCGGAGAAGGAACTGGATAAGTCGCAATACGCAACCCAGTCGCTCATACGCAACCTCGTGATGGATGAGCGGCAGCGGGAACTCATGTATGAGGGTAAGCGATGGTTCGACCTGGTGCGCCGTTCCCGTAGGGAGGGCAATTCGTCCTATCTGGTGGGGCGTGTGACGCGCAAAGGTTCAAGCGGCGGGACGTCCAATGCCGATTTCCTTTCCCACATGGATGCCATCTATTGGCCCTATCACAATGACGAGCTGAAGGTGAACGGGAACCTCGTGCAGAACCCCATCTTCGGGAGTGGCGAAAATGAATCCTATGAGCAAACGAAATAAGTTGAACCTTGAAAACAGAAACATGGAATTATGAAAAAATATACATTCATAGCAATAGCCTTTTGGGCTCTGATGAGCATCGTTTCGGGATGTTCGGACGAACCCGATAAGTCTAATTTCTATACCTTCAAGGGGCAGATGATGAGCCAGTACCTTCAGGAACACGAGCAGTTCAGCGAGTTCACGGCGATTGTAGAGCGTGCGGGATTCATGGACTTGCTCTCGACCTACGGAGCCTACACCTGTTTCCCTCCGACCAATGAGGCCGTGAAGGTCTTTCTGGAGAAGCGTGGCTTGTCTTCGGTTTACGAACTGAGCTTGGCCGACTGCGATACCATCACCCGTACTCACTTGGTGAACAATGTCTATGCCATGGCCGATATGGAAGACGGCGTGCTCTCTACGGCCAACATGAACCGCCGCTACATCGAGGTGACTCACGGCGAGGACGAATACGGCAATCCAACGGTGTTCCTCAACGGTACGGCACACATCATCTTTGCCTTGCGTGACGACTCGGTGGAGAACGGCATCATGCAGCCCGTATCAGAGGTTTTGGAGAGCAGTAACCGCATGATTATCGATGTCATGAAACTGAACCCCAATATTTCGCTCTATACGGAAGCCTATATCGAAACGGGACTGGTGGACTCTTTCTACCAGTATAAGGACGAGACTTGGGATCCTACTGCCTACACACGTTACCGCTACATCTCGCACGTGAACAAGGAGACGGCCACGGTGCCCGATGAAAAGCGAATCGGATTCACCTTCTTTGTGCCGACGGACTCGGTGCTGAAGGAGAAATATGGGATTCAGAGCGTATATGACCTCTATCTGAAAGCTTGTGAAATATACGACGACGTTTACCCCGAGGATGCCGATGCCGACTACCACGACTTTGCACAGATAAAGCATCCGAAGAATCCCCTTAACCGTTTCCTGGCCTACCATGTGCTGACTCGCGACGTGAAGGGCTGGAACTATCTGACTCCCGTGAAGGACGTGGGCATCCTGACCACTGTGATGAACCCGGTGGACTGGTACGAAACCATGCTGCCCCACACGATGATGAAGTTTGAGCGTCTGACCGTCCGCAAGTGGGCGGGGAGCAGTATCATCGGCGAACGCTACATCAATCGTCGATACGACGATGAATTCAATCCCTCGGGCGACTTTGCTCCCGTGCTTGGTACACGCATCGAACGTTCGGTGGAGAGCGAGTACAGGCAGGATGCACTGAACGGGCGCTATTTCTACGTGGATGACATTCTGAAGTTTGATGCCGACACCCGTGACAAGGTGTTCAATGACCGCATTCGTATGGATTTCTCGACCATCTTCCCTGAACTGATGACCAATGACATCCGGCTCAACGAGCGGAATAACGGCATGAAGAATCAAGACCCCGACTATGACGAAACTGCAAAGTTCGGTCGCAACTACTATTTCCCCAACGGCTATCTGAAAGGGGTGACCCTCAACGAGGGCTGCCACTTCGTCTATCGTCGTCCTCACGACTGGTATGACAGTTACGAAGGAGACGAGATGAACCTTTTCGGTGACTTCGATGCGACGTTCAAGATTCCGCCTGTGCCCTACGAGGGAGACTGGCAGATTCGTATCGGATTCGCCGCAGAACCCACCCGAGGCATTGCACAAATCTATTTTGATGACAAACCTCAGGGCATCCCCCTTGACATGACCAAGCAGTTGAACGATGCTTCAATCCTTGGCGCTGACTGGAAGGCAGACTATAACAGCATGTCGGTGACAGACTTGGCCACAGACCAGAAGGTGCTGAAGAACAAGGGGTACTATCGTGGCGCAGCCGGTGGTTATCACTACACCAGTGCCGGCGGTACGGGAACCTCCATCTTTGCGACCCAGCCCCATACCATCCGTATGGTCATCTGTACCACACACATCAATCCTGACGAAGACCATTACCTGCGCATCCGTTGTGTGTCGACCAAGCAGGGCAACGACAATGAGTTCATGCTCGACTACCTGGAACTTGTTCCCAAGAGTGTCTATGGCGTGACGGACGAAGGAAAGATGGAGAACATGCTGTAAACTGAAATATGAAAGTTATGAAACGACCTATATTCTACATTCTTCAATTGACATTCTGTGCGGGGCTGCTGACTTCCTGCGGCGACGAATGGAATGACCACTTCGATGCATCAACCGTAGACAATGGCACGCTGTGGCAGGCCATCGAAGCGCAGGAGGACTTGAGCAATTTCGCTCAGGTGGTGGAAGCCTGTGGCTATGACAAGGTGTTGGATGGTAGTCAGACCTATTCGGTCTTTGCCCCCACCAATAAAACATTCTCGAAGTGGGAGGCCGACAGTCTGGTGAGTGAGTTCCAACGTCAGGCTGCGGCCGGCACGCGTAGCAACGACAATACGGTGGTGCGCCAATTCCTACAGAATCACATCGCCTTATACAAGCACCCGGTTTCGTCGTTGACCGCCGATTCCATCGTGATGATGAACGATAAGTACATGAGGCTGACTCCGTCAACGCTGTCAGAACGAAATTTGCTTTCGACCAACGCCCTGTACAACAATGGTTTGCTTTTCACTATCGATCGTAAACTGGATTACTTCCCCAACGTTTTTGAATATCTGGGACATGACCATGATTTGGACAGCGTCTACAGTTTCTTCAATCGCTATAATACCTATGAATTCAGTGAGGCGAAGAGTGTTCCGGGCGAAATCGTGGATGGTATGACCGTCTACCTCGATTCGGTGTCGGAATTGCAAAATGTCTTGTTCGCAAGCTATGGCCTCATTAATTCCGAAGACAGTACCTATTGGCTCCTTTGTCCCACGAATGACGAATGGAACCGCATGGTGGAAGAGTATGAACCCTACTTCACCTATCCCACCACCGTGAACAACCGCGACTCGCTGCAATACATCAATACGCGTCTGGCCATTATGGACGGGGCCTTTTTCAGTCGCACGGCCAATCCTGATGAGGCATTCCAAGATTCTGCCATTTCAACGAAAGGGGAAACGTTGACCTTGCTCCGTCGTTATGGTATCAATGACGATGAGTCGTACTACGTTTATCAGCGTCCCTTCGATGAGGGAGGCATCTTCGACGGGACGGAAGATGTGGTTTGCAGCAACGGACATGTGCGTAAGGCGAGCCACTATAATCTTTCAAAGTACGAGACGTTTTTGCAAACCATAAAGGTGGAGGCCGAAAACATCATCTATCAGGACACAATCATTCAGGCAGTAGATCCCTTAGTGATGCGTGAGGTGACATCGAGCAATCCGTTCTATGGCCAGATTTCGGGCAACGCATTTGTAGAAGTACAACCCGATCCTGCAACGGCACAGGTAACGGTGGGCTATCGTGTGCCTGACGTCCTTTCTAATGTGGAATATGACGTGTATGCCGTCTTTGTCCCAGCCACAGCTTATGACACATTGGCCGTGAAAGAGACCGAGAAACCCTATCTCGTGCGTAGCACCTTATATTACTCTAACGAATACGGCAAGGAGTCGCCCCGGCGTTTCAATTCCAGGATAACAGTCCCCGCAGACAGTGTACGGGAAGTCTTGCTGGCAAAGCAGCAGACCTTCCCCACGTCTTCCGCAGGACTTCCGGCTACGCTGAAACTCTGGATTGCTTCAGCCGTAACCAGTAGCCAGACGACAACCCATTCCACCACGCTCCGTCTCGATTGCATCCTCTTCAAGCCCCATGCACAGGAGGCTACAGAGGAGAAGGCGGTCCGTCGCTCACACAAGTAACCTTAAAACAAGATTCCAGATACGACAATGAAAAGATATATCATTTTTGGACTTTCGCTTCTCATGCTCGGTGCGACTCCCTTGACTGCACAGGAGGAGGAAAGCGACGAGCAGGTTGCAACCCTGCCCAGTATGGT
Source organism: Bacteroidaceae bacterium (assembly GCA_017453445.1). Classification (GTDB taxonomy): domain Bacteria; phylum Bacteroidota; class Bacteroidia; order Bacteroidales; family Bacteroidaceae; genus Physcousia. Next base: position 22,832 of record JAFTEX010000048.1, on the reverse strand, counting down.
TGCCAAGAAACCCAAGAAGGAATACCCCACTCGGATGGTGCGAGGACGTGTCTTCGATGCCGCCACAAAGGCTCCGGTTTCAGGAGCGGTTGTGCGCGTGGCAGAGATTGAAGGCTATAGCACTCTGACGGAGGACGATGGCACCTACGAACTGAAGGTTCCTCTTTTTGCCACATCGCTTCAGATAGCCTCGCCCGACCAGAATCTGGCAAAAATCGGATTGGTTAAGAGGGAGGGACAGCGTGACGTACTGCTCTATACCTCCGTCTTTGCCTCGGAGTATGTACCCGGAACCAATGTGAGAGGGGACGAGTCTACGTCGGACTTCCGCTTTTCTAACGCAGTCACGATAGAGGACGAAATACAGAAACGTCTTGGGGCTAATGTACATACCATCACTCGCAACGGCACACCCGGTATCGGTAGCGTGATGTTCATGAATGGCCTGAACTCATTGAGCGTCAATGCACAGCCGTTGATCGTTGTCGATGGTGTCATCTTTGATCAACAATTCGGCCGCACGACCCTCCACGACGGCTTCTATAACGACATTCTCAGCAACATCAGTCCTACGGACATTGAAAGTGTGGAAGTCCTGCGCAATGGGACGGCACTCTATGGTGCCAAGGGTGCCAACGGTGTCCTGCTCATACGTACACGTCGCAACCATAGCATGGCCACACGCATCACTGCCAGTATTTCGGCAGGTGTCACCTTAGAGCCCAAGCACTTTGATGTGATGAATGCAACCCAGTACAAGAGCTATGCTTCTGACTTGTTGCAGACTACCCGGACCACGATAAAGGATTTCAAGTTCCTCAACGAAGACCCCAACTACTATTACTATCCGCAGTACCACAACAATACGGACTGGAACGATTATGTCTACCGTACGGCCTTCACGCAGAACTACAGCATCAATGTGGAAGGCGGTGACGACGTAGCGGACTATAACCTTTCGTTGGGCTATATTTCCAACCAAAGCACGTTGAAGGAAAATAGGATGAACCGCCTGAATGTCCGGTTCAATTCAGACATACGGCTGACCAAGCGTTTTGATGTCCGCTTTGATGTCTCTTTTGCCAATCAGACTCGCAATTTGCGTAACGACGGAGCACCTGCGGACTATACTGAGGGAACACCGACATCGGCCGCATTCTTGGGCTATACGAAAAGTCCCATGCTGAGCCCTTTCACCTTTGCCAACGGGCGGATTTCTGATTCCTACATTGACGTGACGGACGAAAGTTACCTGAATGAGGCGTTAGCCGACTATACGAACTATAACTACAAATTGGCCAATCCTCTCGCTATCAACAAGTACGGAGATGCCCAGAACAAAAACCATTTCGAGAACTCGATGATTAATCTGGCCGTAACTCCGAGATTCCGCTTCAACGACTACCTGTCCTTGAGTGAGCATTTCAGCTACAATCTGGTGAATACGAACGAGAAGTTCTACATACCTTTGAATGGTGTGCCGGCCTACTTCGTGTCAAGCGTAAATGCGTATTGCGAGAATGAGGTTCGTTCCATGGCTGGGAAGCAGAACTCTGTCATGAGTGATACGCGCTTGGACTACCACCAACGCTTTGCCGCCCATGACCTGAACCTTTTTGGCGGGGCACGCATCAACAGCGAGACCTACACGCTCAGTTCCCAGTTGGGCTATAACACCAGCAGTGACAAGATGCCAGCCATCAGTTCCAGCCTTGATCACGCGCAGACCTATGGCAGCAGTGACAACTGGAAATCCATAGCTTGGTATTTGCAGGCCAGCTACAATTTCCTGCAACGTTACTACCTTCAGGCTAATGTAACGGCAGAGACCTCGTCGCGCTTCGGGCGGGATGCGGACAATGCCTTGAAGTTCTGCAAGGTGCCATGGGGAATCTTCTCAGGGGTGCAGGCAGCGTGGGTGCTGAGCAATGAGAAGTGGATGGCCCGCGCTCGCGGCATTGATTATCTGCGCCTGTCAGCGGGGTACGATGTCAGCGGTAACGACGACATAGACTATAATGCCGCCCGAAGCTATTTCGTTTCCCACAACTTCTTGCAGGATGTTTCTGGACTTTCCATTGAGAACATTGGAAACAACCATCTCCAATGGGAGACCACCAAGCGTTTCAATGTCGGTCTGGAAGGTAATTTCGCCCACAATCGCCTGAACGCTCGATTCAACTACTTCCGCAGTCAGACCAATCACTTGCTGATGTATCAGTCTCTGGAGTTCGTCACAGGTCTGGAGCGTAACTGGTCGAATGGCGGTTCCATGCGTAACGAAGGGTTCGATGTCACGGCAACTGCCAAGTTGTTTGCGCGGAAGAACTTCCAGTGGGAATTGGGTGCCAGCATGGGACATTATGTGAATAAGGTGACTAAGTTGTCCGACAACCAAAAGTCGATTGAACACACCCTGTATGGGGCCACTATCCGTACCGAGGTCGGCTTGCCTGCAAATGTCTTCTACGGCTATCGGACACACGGCGTTTTCTCCACATCCGAGGAGGCGGCTGCGGCCAATCTCTATACGTTGGCCGCCAATGGCATCGACCGCCGCTATTTTGGCGCAGGTGACATGCACTTTGCCGACCTCAATAGCGACGGGCAGATAACGGATGCCGACCGGGTGGTCATTGGTGATCCCAACCCCGACATTTATGGCAATATCTTCACATCGCTCACCTACAAACGTCTGCGTCTGGATGTGAACTTTAACTATAGCCTGGGCAATGATGTCTACAACTACATGCGCAGTCAGTTGGAGGGCGGCAGCCGTTTCATGAACCAGACCACCAGCCTGACGCATCGTTGGCAGACCGAAGGACAGCACACGGACATCCCACGAGTCGTCTTCCAAGACCCCATGGGTAATAGTCGTTTCAGCGATCGCTGGATAGAAGACGGGTCATACCTGAAGTTGAAGACTGTGACCCTCAGTTACACGCTGCCCATGCACTCCACCTTCCTCCAAGGCTTCCAGTTCTGGATTCAGGGCAACAACCTGCTTACCTTCTCCCGTTATCTGGGAGCTGACCCTGAATTTTCTATGACATCCAGTGTCATTGGGCAGGGTATCGACCTGGGTCGCCTGCCGCAGAGCCGCAGCATCGTGGCAGGTGTGAAGATAAACCTGTAAGACGCAATTCACAGTTTCATCATGCATAAACTCAGAGTATATATTATGAAACACAATACCATTAATTCTCGTATTTTCCCATTCGCATTCCTTATGTGTCTGCTGGCATTTTCGTCCTGCGACGGTTTCCTGTACGACGAATCGGATCAGGTGATATTCACGGACGACCACCACTTGGACAGTGATGCCGACACGTTGTGGACGTTGGCAGGTATCATGAACAAGATGCAAACCATCGCCGACCGTACCATCCTGCTTGGCGAACTTCGTGGCGACCTCGTAGACCTCACGGACAATGCTTCGGCCGACTTGCGTGACATTGCCAACTTCAACATTGGTGCCGAAAATCCCTATAATCGTCCGAGTGACTACTATGCCATCATTAACAACTGCAATTTCTATCTGGCCAAGGCCGACACGACGTTGCGCGACAACCGCAACGAATTCATCTTCATGAAGGAGTATGCCGCAGTCAAGGCTTTCCGTGCCTGGACCTACCTCCAGCTTGTGCTCAATTATGGCCGGGTGCCGCTCATCACCCAGCCCGTACTCAGCACTGCCGATTCCCAGCAAGACTTTCCGCTCTGTGGCATTCAGGAAATCTGTGACTACTTCATTCGCGACATAGTCCCCTACGCCAACATTGAGACTCCGGGCTATGGTTCCATCCGCAGCACTGATTCCAAACTCTTCTATTTTCCCATCTACGTCCTCTTGGGCGACCTTAATCTATGGGCCGGCAACTATAGAGCCGCCGCAGAGAACTACTACAAGTACATCAGCACACGCAATGGTTCCAACTCTGCCTACCCGCTCTCTACCAACTCTGTTCGCTTCAGCCAGAACGACTCCCATTGGCGTATGCTCCAGGACTCATGGTCAAGCATGAGTTTCTTTGTGGAGTCGCGTGCCACCACCTCCGAACTCATCACCATGATACCTGGTGACTCCATCCCTTCAGAGGGAAATTACAGTCAGTTGCGTGACATTTTCAACACCACGGAGAATAATGAGTACAGAGCTTCCATCGTGCCCTCTCAGGCCCTTGTCGACCTTTCTGCGGCTCAGAAGTATTGTCATTTCACCTCCGGCGGCGAGTTTGTGCAGGCTCCCGACAATCTTACGGGTTCCTTGAAGGGCGATTTGCGTCTGGGAGCTGCCTATTCTGCGGACGAGGGGACATATTTCTTCAATGGGAAACGTGTGGAAAACTATGCCGTTTTCAACAAGTATCAGACCCGCAACGTACATGTCTATCGTCGGGCGATGGTCTACCTGCGTCTGGCCGAAGCACTTAATCGTGCCGGGTATCCGCGCTTTGCCTTCCAGATTCTGAAGCAGGGTGTGAACAACAACGTCATCGAGAACGAGGTGATTCCCTATTACGCGGCTGATGCCGACTGGATTCGCACCTTTGATTTCCCCAACATCCTCTATGTATTGGAAACCACGGCAGGTTTGCAGACCGAGAATACCACGGGACTCCACTCCCGTGGCTGTGGATATTCTGCCTACAATGATGCCTATGTGCTTCCGGACGATTCCACGATTACCGATTCGCTGGCTCGCCGTGACTACCAGATAGAACGTGTGGAAGAACTGATTGTGGACGAGGAGGCTTTGGAGCTGGCCTTCGAGGGGCAACGTTTCTATGACCTCATGCGCGTAGCGTTGCGTCGCAACAACCCCGCTTTCCTTGCAGACCGTGTGTATGCACGCAAGGGGAACGGTCGGCAAGCTGACATCCAGACAGACCTTACCGACCCTCTGAGTTGGTATATGCAGTGGAATGGGAAGATAGGATTTGACAAGAAAGAATGAGACGGCTCGTCTCCCTGCTACTGGTTTTTGTCCTCCAGTTGCCGTACGTCGCACGGAGTACTTCGCTCTATCGTAATATTACGATGGACGATGGGCTTCCGGCCAATACGGTGCGGAACATCGTGCAGGATAGCTATGGATTTATCTGGTTAGGCACAGACAATGGCCTTTGCCGCTACGACGGCACCCATGTCCAGATATTCCCCATCGTGGGACTTGGCATGAACCAGTATGTGTCAGCGTTGCTGGCCGTCGACGGCGGGCTTTACATCGGAACGGAACAAGGGGTTTTCTATTTCGATTTCCCGTCTCAGACCATTTCCCGCTTGCCGTTGGACATCCGTTCCACCGTGTCCAACCTCTCCGTAGACAAGGGGGGGAACCTCTGGGTCTCTACGTTGCAGCAAGGTGTCTGGCGCTTCAATCCCCGGGACGGAAAGTGCAAGTCCTTCCCCTTCGACGAATCAAAGGGGGCTGTCAGCCAGGTTTTCGTGGACAGTGATAACCGTATCTGGAGCATCACGAACTGGGGAAATAAGCCCGTTCAGCGGTTGAACAAGATACGTGACCAGTTCGAACCCGTAAATCTGAAGTTCGATGGCAGCGGTTTCCATTCTCTTTGCATGATGCAGGCCAAGGACGGAACCTTGTGGCTCGGGGCATGGGAGGAGGGCTTACTGCGCATGACGGAGAATGGGGAACTGAAGCAGATGCTGTCTCCTAAACTGACGAAGGTGGGGAGCCACATCCACTCTCTTTATGAACTTTCGGCCGACTGCATTTGCATTGCCTGTGACGATGGCGTGATATGTTTCAATCCTCATACGGGTGAATGGCACCGCTTGCAGGACAGCCCGACGACTTCGTTTGTCGACCGTTTTGCCTATTCCGTCATGCGAGATACCGAGGGCGGACTTTGGGTGGGAACCTTTTATGGAGGCGTACATTATCTTTCCCCGGTCAGTAACCGTTTCGATGCCTTTACGGCTGGCGGCGGCCGTGACGCATTGGTGGGAAATGTCATATCCCGCTTCTGCGAGGACCGCAAGGGGCGGGTGTGGATTGCCAGTGACGATGGCGGACTCATCTGTTATCTTCCCCAGGAGCGGCGCTTCTCTTCCTATCCCCATCAAGAAGACCTTAGTCAACTCAACGTCCATGCCCTCTGCATGGATGGCACCGACCTGTGGATAGGGACCTACACTGGCGGCATCTATGTGCTCGACACCGAGTCGGGACAGTTGCATCGCTATGGTGCGTCGGCCAATCCTCATAAGTTGTCAGACCCCAGTTCCTATGCCATCTACCGGAGCGGCAAGGGTGATATCTGGGTGGCGAGCATGGATGGGTTGAACCGTTTCGATCGTCAGGCTGGTATGTTCAGGCTGGTGAAGAACTTGAATGCGCTGACGATAGACATCGACGAAGATGCTTCGGGTTGCCTTTGGCTCTCCACACAGGGCGGCGGCCTGTGGCGTTTCAATCCTGCTGACGACACGTGGAAGCATTTCATCCATAGCGATGAGGACAAAACGTCCCTGCCCAACGACCAGGTGAATTGTGCCCACATTGATGCCAATGGATGTCTCTGGGTGGCAACTGTCGGAGGATTGTGCCAGTACGACCGCCAGACTCATGCCTTCCGCCGCATACCTTTGGACACCCCGACCCAGAACATAATGAGCATCGTAGAGGGGCAGGAGGCTTTGTGGCTCTCGTCGGACAAGGGCATCATGAAATACGACCCCACCGACGGAACGCGCCGATTCACCCGTCAGGACGGCTTGGTGAGCGAACAGTTTCAACCCAATTCCGGGCTGAAAACCACCGACGGGCGCATCTATTTCGGTACGACCAACGGGTTTAATTCGTTCTATCCCCACCAGATTAAGACGAATAGTGTGATGCCGCCCGTCTACATCACGGCTCTGGAAGTGCTCAAACACGAGCGCCAAACCGAGGGCGGGTTCCCCCAGCACTTTGCTCAGACAGACGAACTTGAACTGGACTACGCCGACGGAAAGATGTTCACTCTCTCCTTTGCCTCACTTAGTTACTGTTCGCCGGACAAGAATGAGTACGCCTATCGTCTCGACGGCTTCGACAAGGACTGGAACTATGTCGGCAGTCAGCATAAGGCAACCTATACGAACATCTCCCCCGGCACCTATACTTTCCGTGTGAAGGCCACCAATAACGACGGCATCTGGTCGCCTCATGAGGCCACGCTCCGCCTTGTGGTCCATCCGCCTTTCTGGTGGAGTTGGTATGCCAAACTCTTCTATCTTCTCCTTGCCGTGGCACTCCTTTGGTGGTATATTCACTACAGGCTCAACCGTGCTGAGCATCGTCACCGCCACGAACTGCAACATCTGAAGGAGATGAAGGAGGAAGAGGTGCGCGAGGCACGTCTGAACTTCTTTACGATGATTGCCCATGAGATTCGTACCCCCGTCTCGCTCATCATCGGCCCCCTGGAGCAACTGCTGAAGGTGGAGGAACAGAAGACTTCGGAGGAAAACGAGGAACGCGGCCTGCTCCGGGTGATAGACCACAATGCACACCGCCTGCTGGAACTGGTGAATCAGTTGCTCGACTTCCGCAAGGTGGAGCAGCAAAGCCTTGTCATGCACTTCGCTCCCCAGAACGTGGGGCAGTTGCTGCGCGATGTGGGCGAGCGCTTTGCACCGACTTTTGCCCAGGGCGGCAAGCACTTCACCATCGACTATCCCGATGAGAGCCTTACGGCCATCATCGACCGTGAGGGCATTACCAAGGTCATCAGCAATCTGCTGACCAATGCAAACAAGTACACACGTGATGAGGTCCGTCTCGCCTGCCTCCTGGAACCCGACGGCGAACACTTCCGCATCACGGTGACAGACAACGGTGTGGGCATCCGTGAGGAAGACCGTCAGCGCATCTTCGAACCGTTCTATCAGGCCATGGACAACAAGCCCGGCACGGGCATCGGGCTCAGTATCGTGCGCAACATCGTGGAACTGCACCACGGAAGCATCTCTGTGGTTTCTGAGGTGGGGCAGGGCACTTCCTTCATCTTGACGCTTCCCGTGAACTGCCAGCCAGAGGGGGTGATGGTCGAAGCCACCCGTTCAGACTCCGCTTCCATGTCTCCGTTGCAGGGAGAGAAAGCCCCCCTTCCCACGTCTTCGTCTGGCGGCGGGCAGGACATTTCCGCTCAGCCCCCTATTCAGGATGAAGAAGACCGTGGACTCATGTTGATTGTCGACGACAACGAAGATATGGTAGAGTTCCTTTCCAATACGTTCCGCCGCAAGTATCGGCTCATCACGGCCCACGACGGCATCGAAGCCCTCGACCTCTTGCGCCGCCGCGAGGTGACGCTCATCATCAGCGACTGGATGATGCCGCGTATGGACGGTGCGGAACTTTGTCGGCGCGTCCGCTCCAATCCCGCCACGAGCCACATCAGTTTCGTCATGCTCACGGCCAAGACAGACAACGACTCGAAGGTCGAAGGTCTGGACGTCGGAGCCGATATCTACGTAGAGAAACCCTTCAGCGTGCAATATCTGGAGGCTTGTATCCGCAACTTGCTCGACATGCGTCAGCGTTTGCGCGAACGCTTCTCGTCGCAGCCTCTCGAACCTCTTGAGAAGATTGCCTCCAATCCCACCGACAGCGACTTCCTGTCCCAGCTGGCAAAGGTGATAGAAGACAACTTCGCGAACCCTGCATTGTCCGTAAACTTCCTGGCCGAGCAGCTGGCAATCAGCCGGAGCGGGCTCTTTGCCAAAATCAAGGCACTGGTCGACGTGACTCCGAACGAAATGATTCAGTTGGTGCGCCTGAAGCGTGCTGCCGCCCTGTTGGCCGAGGGGCGGTACAAGGTCAACGAGGTATGCTACATGGTGGGATTCACCAGCCCGTCTTACTTCACCAAGTGTTTCCAGAAACAGTTCGGGATGCGCCCCAGCGACACGGAAGCCATCCGCACGGATGTCCTTTCGTCGCGCAAGTAGGGGGCACGCATAAAACACAAGTGAGTTCCACGTGGATGGAACTCACTTGTGCGTATTTGGTCTTAGGTCGTCAGTACGAACGTGCGATGAGCACGCGGCACTTTGCTGGCTTGCCACTTACCATGTCCGTACCGGGTGTCTGGTCGAAGCCGAAGGGCACGCAGCGGATGGTGGCCTGCGTGTCTTCCTTAATCTTGGCCTCCGTCTCAGGCGTGCCGTCCCAGTGGCAGAGGAAGAAGCCGCCTTCCTTCACGCGGGCTTTGAACTCGTCGTAGTTGTCGCACTCGTAGATGTGTGCGTCACGGAAGGTCTTTGCCTTTTGGAAGATGTTCTGCTGTATGTCGTCGAGCAGCGTGGTCACGTATTCGACGATGCCTTCCAGGGGGCGAGTCTCCTTCTCCAGCGTGTCGCGGCGCATAACTTCCACGGTTCCGTTCTCCAGGTCACGGGCACCCAGCACGAGGCGCACGGGCACGCCCTTCAGTTCGTAGTCGGCAAACTTGAAGCCGGGACGGCGGTTGTCGGCATTATCATACTTGACGCTGATGCCCTTTTGCCTGAGTGCTTCCATGATGGGAGCCACTGCAGCATCGACGGCAGCCATTTGTTCGGGTTTGCCGCCAATGGGGATGATGACCACCTGGATGGGGGCGAGGCGCGGGGGCAGCACGAGACCGTTGTCGTCGGAGTGGGTCATGATGAGGGCACCCATCAGGCGGGTGCTGACTCCCCACGAAGTGGCCCAGGCATATTCGGCCTGATTCTCCTTGTTGAGGAACTGCACGTCGAAGGCACGTCCGAAGTTCTGGCCGAGGAAGTGGCTAGTTCCCGACTGCAGGGCCTTGCCGTCCTGCATCATGGCCTCGATGGTGTAAGTGTCCAGGGCACCTGCGAAACGTTCGGTCTCGCTCTTGACGCCCTGTACCACGGGTACGGCCATTTCCTGCTCGGCAAACTCGGCATAGACCTTCAGCATCAGTTTCGCACGTTCCTCAGCCTCCTCGCGTGTGGCGTGGGCGGTGTGGCCTTCCTGCCAGAGGAACTCGCTGGTGCGCAGGAAAAGTCGTGTGCGCATCTCCCACCGCATGACGTTGCACCACTGATTGATGAGTAGTGGCAGGTCGCGATACGAGTGAATCCAGTTCTTGTAGGTGTTCCAGATGATGGTCTCCGACGTGGGACGGATGATGAGTTCCTCCTCAAGTTTGGCGGCCGGGTCTACGACCACACCGTCGTGTGTCTCGTTGGTCTTCAGGCGGTAGTGCGTCACGACGGCGCACTCCTTGGCAAAGCCCTCCACGTGTTCCGCTTCGCGTGAGAGGAATGATTTGGGGATGAGCAGGGGGAAGTAGGCATTCTGCACGCCTGTTGCCTTGAAACGGTCGTCCAGGAGCCGCTGCATCCGTTCCCAGATGGCGTAGCCGTAGGGCTTGATGACCATGCAGCCGCGCACGTCCGACTGCTCAGCCAGGTCGGCCTTCACCACCAGTTCATTGTACCATCTTGAATAGTCCTCACTACGTTTCGTGAGGAAGTCCAGTTCTTTAGCCATAGTTCTATTTTGTCATTATTACGTTATTCCGTTTCTTGAAAGCGTGCAAAGATACAAAAAAGTTATGAATTCTGCATTATGCATTCCGCATTAAATCTTAAAGTCCCCGATTCGACGTGACACACCCCGCTTTTGCAGCGTGCGGACGGTGTAGACTCCGGGGCAGAGACGCGTGATATCCACCTGGCGGCGGTAGGTCCCCGAGGTGACGTATCGCCCGGTCAGGTCGGTGATGAGGTAATACTCTGTCTCCAGGTCGGGCAGCGACAGGGTGTGCCCGTCGTGGGGCATGTAGTGTTCTTCGCCGGGGAGCGGACGGAGCCGTGGACGTTCGGCCGCAGGCTGCGTTGCAGTCTGTCGTTCCTTGCCCAGCTGTGCGGGTTCGCTTTCGTTGCCGCAGCGGTCCATGGCCGTGACGGCCAGGTTCAGCCCGTATTGTTCGGGGTAGCGTCGGTTGTAGATGTAGCGCGGCTCGGCCAGGGCGGTGGCTATCAGATTCTCTCCTTTGGTGATGTCCACGGGGTAGTCGTAGCTGGCATAGACGTTGTATCTTACGTTCGCAGTGGCTTTCGCCTGGCTGCCCGTTGCACGGTCTGTTGAGGGATGCCAGCGCAGTTCCGTCAGTTGGTCGTCTATGGCTGTCTCGGTGAAGCCTTCGGGAGTCGAGGGCGGCGTTGGGTCGAGCCACGTGTAGGCCGGCGGCAGGGCAGGGTGGGGGTAGAAAGTCTGTTGCAGATAGTCGTACAGTCCCTTCGTGTTGTCGGTGAGGAATTTGGAGCGGAAGTATGCCTGCCCGCTGAGCCCGTTCCGCCGCAGGTAGTGCAGTTCGCGCGTGATGACGCTGAGTGCCCAGTCCTTCTCTTGGGGGTGGAGGAAGTAGATGCCCAGCCCGGGAGCGACGTAACGTCCGTAGCAGCCCTCCTGCCAGTCGACGGCAAAGGGGTAGAAATGGTCGCCGGTGAAGTACATCATGGGGAACAAGGCATCCTGGATGCCCTCACGGAGCCAGCCTTGTGCGTCCTGATAAACGGCGTCAAACGAATTCCATCCGCGACTGGAATAGCGCCGCGTGTCGCGGTATTTCCCCACGGGGCTGCACGACATCACCACCCAGGGTTTCACGGCCTTCACCTCGCGGTAGAGCCGTCGGACGATGTGGGTGATGTTGTCCCGCCGCCAAGTCGGCTTTGCCTTGCCCTTTCCGTGGGTGCGGAAAGTCTTGTCGTCAGGGAAGGTCGTTGCGTTCTCGGGATAGCGGATGTAGTCGAAATGGATGCCGTCGACGTCGTAGCGGTTCACCACCTCGCGGATCAGGCTGGACAGATAGTCGGCCGTGCCGGGCAGACCGGGATCCAGGTAGTACTGGTCGTTGTGCTTGTGGAGCAAGTTGGGGTGAGTCTTGAGCAGCGAGCGTCGCCCCATTTTCCGTGCGGCCTCAGTCTTGAAGGCTGGTATGGTCACAATCCATGCGTGCAAGTCCATGCCCCGTCGATGGGTCTCTTCGATGGCGAACTGCAAGGGGTCGTAGCCAGGATTGCGGTCGAACTGTCCCGTCAGGCACACGTCCCACGGCTCGATGTCCGACGGATAGATGACGGAGCCTCGGATGCGCGTCTGCAGGAGCACCGTGTTGATGTGGGCGGCCTTCAGTTGGTCCAGCAGCGTGCGCAGTTCCTCCTTCTGCCGTTCGATGCCCGCCGGCGAGGTGGCTCGCGTCCGGGGCCAGTCCAGTCCGCTCAGCGTCGTGACCCATACGGCGCGCAGTTCGCGTTTGGGCGATTCGGCTTGCCAGGGCAGTTGCGCCGCGAGTTGGAGGGAGGACAAGGGGAGAAAAAGCAGTGTGAGGTATAGGGCAATTCGTTTCATGCGTGCAAAGATAGCAAATTCTCGTGAATTATGAGCCACGAACGGCGAAAAAAACTTTCGTCCGATGGGCTGTAACTTACAACTTTTTCGTACCTTTGCCGTAAAATGTAACGTAAGCAATGAAAAAGATTCTCTTTCTGTGCCTCCTGTGCCTGTTGGCCGCCAGCTGCCGCCAGCCCTCGGAAAAGGGGCGCGTGGTCGGGGAAGGCGAGGTCGAAGACTCGGCCTTGTGGATGCAACCTCGCTATGCCAAAGGCTTTACGGTCAAGTATTTGTCCGACGGGGTGCGCCTCGTGGAGGTAACCGACCCTCAGCAGGACGACGACCACATGCCCATCGGCTACAGTTTTGCCCTCGTTCCCCGAGGCTGTGAGGTGGAAGTGCCCGAGGGCTATGAACGCGTGGAGGTGCCCATACGTAGCACCATCACCATGACCTCGCTCCAGCTCTCCAACTTCACTGCGCTCGACGCTCACGATTACGTCAAGGGCATCACCGGCACCAAGAACCTCTATAACGAGAACATCCTCCAGCGTGTCCGCGACGGGCGCATACAGAAGATAGGCATGGAGGGCAACTTCGACCCCGAGCTCATCCTTGCCGCTCGGCCCGATGTCATCTTCATCTCCCCCTTCAAGCGCGGTGGCTACGATGCCATCAAGGAGACGGGCATCACCCTCATCCCCCATCTCGGCTACAAGGAACTCACCCCCCTGGGCCAGGCCGAGTGGGTGAAGTTCGTGGCCATGTTCCTCGGCAAGGAACGCGAGGCCAACGAGGTCTTCGACGGCATTGAACGGCGCTACAACGACCTAAAGCAGCGAGTGGATTCCCTGACGGCCCAACGCCCCAACGCCCCAACGGCTAAGCGCCCTACCGTCTTCAGCGGCGAGATGCACGGCGGCAACTGGTATGCCGTCGGCGGGCGCAACCACCTGGCACAGATGTTCCGCGACGCCGGAGCCGACTACATCATCAAGGATGACAACACCGGCGGCGTGAACCTCGAATACGAACAGCTCTATGCCACGGCTGCCAATGCCGACTACTGGCGCATCCTCAACAGTTTCCCCGGCGACTTCTCCTACGAGGCCCTCTTGGCCAGCGAGCCGCGCAACGCCTTGTTCAAGGCTTTCAAGGACCGCCACGTCATCTACTGCAACATGCGCCAGACACCCTATTATGAATTGGCCCCTGTCCAGCCCGACCGCCTTTTGGCCGACCTCGTGGCCATTTTCCACCCCGAACTCCTGCCCGACCACGAGGGCACGTTCTATCGCTTACTGAAATAGCTGTCAAACCACAGATTACGCAGATTACACAGATTGGGGATGAAAGGAGATTCATTGTGTGCGTCGTATTCCTTTAGTTGTAGGTTAATGTTGCTAATAATCTGTGTAATCTGTGGTAAGAACATTAAAGTAACTAATAATCAGTGAATCTGTGTAATCTGTGGTAAGAACATTAAAGTAACTAATAATCAGTGAATCTATGTAATCTGTGGTAAAGAAATAAACGTATATGCATCGTAATGTTCTTCTATTCCTGTCCCTTTTAGCCGCCATTGCCGTGTGCTTCGTGCTCAACCTGCTGTTGGGCACGGTGCGCATCCCTGTGAGGGACATCCTGTGTATCATGGCTGGCCACGAGGGCGTCAGTGAAATCTGGTACAACATCGTGTGGAGCAGCCGTGTGCCGCAGGCCCTCACCGCTCTCGTGGCCGGAGCCGGGCTGGCTGTCAGCGGACTGCAGATGCAGACCGTCTTCCGCAATCCCCTGGCCGGCCCTTCCGTGCTGGGAATCTCCAACGGAGCCTCGCTTGGCGTGGCCTTTGTCGTGCTCATGTCGGGGGCGTTGGGCGGCGTGGCCCTGAGCCGCCTGGGCTATCTGGGCGACGTGGCCATCTCCCTGGGAGCCATCGTGGGGGCGCTGGCCGTCATGGCCCTCATCCTCTACGTGTCTCAGAAGGTCAAGGGCGACGTCACACTGCTCGTCATCGGTGTCATGATAGGCTACCTGGCCACGGCCATTGTCGGTGTGCTTAAGTTCTTCAGCAACGAAGAGGACATCAAGGCCTACGTCGTCTGGGGGCTCGGCTCTTTCGCCCGCGTCTCGGGCGACCAGATGGTGCTCTTCGTCGTCCTCATGTCCGTGCTCCTGCCCCTCTCCATGCTCCTGGTCAAGCCCATGAACCTCCTGCTCCTGGGCGACAACTATGCCCGCAACCTCGGACTCGACGTTCAGCGCCAGCGCATGCTTGTCATCGCCTCCTCCGGCATCCTTGTGGCCATCGTCACGGCCTACTGCGGCCCCATCATGTTCATTGGCCTTGCCGTGCCCCACCTGGCCCGCAGCCTCTTCCGCACTGCCGACCACCGGCTTTTGATGCCTGGAACGGCCCTCGTCGGGGCTTCACTTGCCCTTGTGTGCAACCTCATCGCCCGCATGCCCGGCTTCGAGGGTGCCCTGCCCGTCAACTCCGTCACCGCTCTCGTCGGGGCCCCCGTCATCGCCGCCGTCCTCTTCCATCGCAAGGGACAGTATTAATATAATAAATAAGAAGGAAAAATGAAAAACTACATTTGCATCTCTCTGCTTGCATCCTTGATGCTCGTTGCCACTTCCGCCCTGGGGCAGGAAGAACAGGGATTTAAGAAAATCAACGTCACGGAGGACTTCTCGGAGAACGGCTTCCAGTGGTTCCGCGATGCGCAACTGCTCTGCGCCGGCAACCGCGAGAAAAGCAACGCCATGACCATCGGCTGGGGCGGAATCGGCACACTATGGGGCCGCACCGCGCTGACCGTCTACGTGGCCGAGAAACGCTACACCAAGGAGTTCATGGATCGCGAACAGTACTTCACCGTGATGTCCTTCGACGTCAGCCAGAGCCGTGTGCTCACCTATATGGGGCGCAACAGCGGGCGCGATGGGGATAAGGCCGAGGCACTTGGTCTCCACGTCGCCTATACCGCCAACGGCACGCCCTACTACACCGAGGCCACAATGGTCATCGAGTGCAAGACGATGTACGCGGCTCCCTTTGACCCACAACACTTCAAGAGCGACGTGCCCGAGCGCATGTACGGCAACTTCCCTGCCGGCATCCACTCGATGTACATCGGCGAGGTCGTCGGGGCCTGGGTGCGAGGGGAATAGACCGGCTGAGAAAACGGTAATCCCTTTCTGTTGCCTTTATTCAATAGAATAAAGGGCTGTCTTGTCAGGTGCTGAGCAAAGAATGTTCGCCGTCTGTGAACCATCGTTCGCCGACGGCGAATCATTGTTCCCCGTCGGCGAACGATGGTTCCCCGTCAAGGATTTGTATATGCTAAGTTTTCTTCGTATCTTTGCAAAGCAATGCGGCAGTCTTTGCTACGCTGTCTTAATAACTTCTGATATTATGCCCTACTACTACAAGCGAGAGATTCCCGACCTGAACGGTACGGGTGAGAAACAATACCGCTACGAACTGCGCTCCGAGGGGACCACCGACCTGCGTCGGCTTGCCCGCCTTGCCATCCGGCGTTTCCACTCCATGACGGAGGGAGAGGTCATGGGCCTTGTTACGGTCCTGACAGAGGAGATGGCGCACGAGATGGCCAACGGGCGCACGGTGAGCATCGATGGCTTGGGTTCCTTCTCGCTCAGCCTCGGCGTGGAGCACAGGCGCAGCCACTACGACGAGGAGGATGCCGCCGGGCGTGAGACCAATGCGCGCAGCGTCCGTGTGAGAGGGGTGAATTTCCGTGTGTCAAGCGAACTGGTAAACGAGGTGGACAGGCACTGCCGAGGACACCTCCACCGCGAGGGTGGCGGCCCCGTCAGCCTTCGCCATTCCACCCTCAGTCGCAACGAGCGCATGGGCATGGCTCTCCGACACATCCGCGAGCATGGTTTCCTGCGCCTTGCCGACTATGCCCGTCTGGTCAATGTCTCGCGCACGGTGGCCAGCCTCCAGCTCCGCGACTTCCACGACGACCCCTCCGTCCCCATCTGTGCACAGGGTCGCGGCCCCTCGAAAGTGTGGGTGGAAGTGAGGAGTGAGAAGTGAGACGTGAGTTGTGACTCTCTCACTGAAAAACAGTATTTCCGTTGCAGTTGCCTGACGGCTTTCTCTTATCTTCTGATGAATGCCTTGCGCCGTTCGTGGCCTTTCTCTATGAGGTATAGGCCCGGCGCAAGGTTGGCGGTGGTGTTCCCGACGCGCTGGCCTGCCAGGTTATAGACTGCGAGGCCAGGGCGAGCGCCAGAGCCGCCCTGTGCGGGTTGGGCGACGAGCTCGACACCGTCGGCTCCCTTGGGTCCCAGATAGTAAAGTTCGAAGTTGTCGAACACGGTCCATGACTGGGTGGTGGTGGCTTTCTTGATGCCAAGCGTGAGGCTTCCGTCGGTCACTTCTGTGGTGAGCGCATTGGCGTATCGCCCAGCCTTGAAGCGGGCCGAGGCCGCGTCGAGCGTGGTGGGCTGGGTGCCGCTTTCGTCGGCAATGTCCTTCAGGGCTTGGGTCGTCTGGTTGGCATAGAGGCGGGCCGTGCCGCCTTGGCAGAAGCCTTGTGCCGAGAGTCGGTAGATGCCATTGGGGATGCCGGTCAGCGTCTGGTGGATGTCGAACTTGCCCGACGGTGCTTCGGCGCACTGGTTCTTCACGTCTCCGCCTCGGACGACTTCGCCTTGCCAATGGACGATGCGGTTGTCGTTTCGTCCGAAGTTGGGGCACTGGATGAGGAACGTGGCGTCTCGGGGGCTGTCGGCTGAGGCCTCGCTGAGCGCGGCGCACAGGTCGTCGTAGCGCAGCATTTCCCATTGTGCCCCCTTGCCTGCAGGGCTGGTCAGCGAGGTGCTGACGAGGGTTGCCCCGGTGCTGCCCCAATAGTGCTTCCCGTCCGTGCTTAGTGTCACGAAGCCCTCTTCCGTCTGTCCTATGGTGAAGGGTGCTGGGCTTCCGTCCAGATAGCCGTTGGCCCCGGCGTAGTGGTTGCCTCCGCCGTTGTCCAGTTGGCTGTCGAGGGCGTATCTGCCGTCGGGCAGTGCCACGAGACGGAAGTCCATGGGGTGCTCGCCCATGACGGCTTGCGTGCCCCACGACTGGCCGGCGTTGAGAAACTTGCCGTCGCGACGATTGCGTAGGTAAACGGCGGCATTGCGCTCTGCATGGTCTATCTCGTCGGCTGTCAGCCGGGCCTCGCCGTAGTACAGGACGCTGACGTTGTCGATGCCCATCCACTTGAAGTTCTTCTTGTCCGAGCGCAGTCCGAAGCGCAGACGACCGTCGGTGACATGGACGGTGACGGAGTAGAACAGGGGAGAGGTGGAACTGACAAGAGTCGTCTCGCCGTTGGCAAAGAGGTGTACGACCTCGGCATCCTGCCTGCCACCCGTGATGAGGGAACTGCGGAAGGCGGCAGCCCTCACGCGATAGGTTCCGTTCGGCACGGTCTTTTCTTGAAACATCTCGCCCGTGAAGGAGTTGGCATCCCAACTCTCCAGGAACGGCCCCGTGATGGCTCCGCTCTGGTTGGTGGCTATGAGTTGGTTCTGCGCTCCAGTGGTGATGGTCCAGCCCTGCTTGCCATACTCAAACTCGGGGTTGTCCACCATCACTTGCGTGGGGTTCGAGGGGCCGATGCCCACCTTGTACTCCATCACTGTGCGCAGGCGTTCGCCGCTGTCGTCCATGAGGAACAGTGCAGGATGCCGTTCCCATTTCTGTTTCGATTCGTCGATGGTGCGGTGGCTGTGGATGGACATTAGCAACTGTCCGTCGAAGGTGCGGAAGAGCATACCATGACCATAGTTGTCGGGCGTGATGGGCAACGGTTCCTGTGTCCAGGGCCCCGAGAGCGTGCCCGACTGGGAGTAGGCCACGCCTTGCACATAGCGTCCGCCGTGCCAACTGGTCCATATTGCGCCCAGTCGGCCAGTCTGGGTACGGAACAGGTAGGGACCGTCGGTCACGGGGCTGGTGTTCCACTTGGCGTCCTTGGCGCGGAACATCACCTGTCCCTCGCCCTCGGTGCCCGTCATGTCGGGCTTCAGGGGCAGGTACTCCACGGTGCCGTTGCCGTTCTGAATCCATTCGTGGCAGAAGACGAGGTAGCGCCGTCCGTCAGTGTCCTCGAAGAAGGTGCCGTCCAGCGTCGTCTTCTCGGCTGGCACGTAGGTGGCATCGCCCCCTGTGATGAGCGTGTACTTGCCCTCGGGCAGTGTGCTGCTCATGACATGGACGGCACGGCGCGGATGTCCGTCGGAGTCGATGGTCGTGGCGCTGTTGGTGAGGGTGGAGAGGTTATAGTATCGTCCGTCGATGCGGTGGATTTCCGAGGCCCACACCTGTGGACTGGCTCCCATCCATGCCGCCTCGTTGAACTGGAAGGGGAAGCCCAGGTAGGTCCACGTTTCCAGGTCGGGGCTTCGCCACAGCCCGCCGCCGGTGCCCGTCATGTAGTACTGTTTCGACACAGGGTCGGCCATGACGAACGGGTCGCTCAGGCTGATGTCGCTGCGCAGTGTCTGGGCGCTGAGGCTAAGGACAACTGCCAAATGTAGAAAAAGGGAAAGAAATGAGGTACGTTTCATCGTCTTTATGATTGTCTTATCTTGTGTGTTTCACATCATCGTCCGCAGCCTTCCCCCTCAGCGTTCCACCTCCAGCAGTTGCAGGTCTTCGGGGCGTGAACTGGTGCCGTAGAAGAGTTGGTAGCGTCCCGGGTGGGCGTGCAGGGTGTTGGTCTTCGGGTCGAAGAGTTCGAAGGTCTTCGGCGTGAGGGTGAGCACGGCCTCGGCAGTCTTGCCCGCCCCGACGTCGATGCGCTGGAAGGCCCGCAGCGAGCGCAGGGGCCCCTCCGTGTCGGCAGGGTCTTTCACATAGACCTGGACAACTGCGGTGCCGTTGCGCTTCCCCTGGTTCGACACGGGAACGGTGAGGCGGAGGTTGTCGCCGTCGCTCTCCAAACGGGCCTTGCCGAGTACGAAGTTGGTGTAGCTGAGGCCGAAACCGAAGGGGAAGAGTGCGTCGGAGAAGTAGCGGTAGGTGCGCCCCTTCATGGCATAGTCTTCGTAGTCAGGCAGTTGCTGTGAGTTGCGGTAGAAGGTGACGGGCAGCCGACCGCTGGGGTTGACCTTGCCGAAGAGCACGTCGGCCACGGCCGTGCCGCCCTCTTGCCCCAGATACCAGGCCTGGAGGATGGCATCGCATGTCTGGGTTTCGGGTTCCAGAGCGATGGCCGAACCTGAGCAGTTGACCAAGATGACAGTCTTTCCGGCCTCCTTCAGGGCACGCAGGAAGTCGCGCTGGACGCGGGGCAGTTCGATGTCCGTGCGGTCGCCGCCCTTGAAGCCCGGCACGTTGACGGGCATTTCCTCGCCCTCCAGTGCCGGCGAGATGCCACCCACGAAGATGACGGTCCGGATGCCTTGCAACTGGCTGATGAGGGTCTGGTAGTTGATGGGCTCCTCCTTGGCGATGTTCACCTTCAGGTCGGCTCCCCAGTTCTGTACGAACTGGTAACGAATCTCGATGTGGTAGGCCTTTCCGGCCTCGGCCTGCAGGAGGGTGCGCGTGGGCGTGGTGCGCCAGGTGTGCTGCTTCTGCCGCTCCTGTCCGTCGATGAATACCTCGAAGTGGCCCGTGCCCTCGACGTTGATGACATATTCGCCCGAATGGCTGGGCGTGAAGACGGTTTCGTAGCGGGCAGAGAAGTCGGTGATGTTGACGTCGGGCGCAAAGTTGTGGAAGCCCGCCGTGGTGACGGCCAGCGGAGCCGTGTAGAACTGTGTGCTGACGGGCTTGCCTTCCATGCGCGTGTTGTTCCAGAAGGTGCCGCGCAGGCCCTTCCGCCCGTCCATCTGGCATTCGGTGTCCATCAGTCCGTCCATCACCTTGTCGTCCACCAAGTCGCATCCGGGCAGAAACTTCACTTGCTTCTGCACGGCCTTGATGCCGTCGAGGATGGTCACGGTGTGGTTGGGCGTGCCGTTGTAGTTGCCCCACATCATGGCCGTGTTGTGGGCGTTGGGGCCGATGACGGCAATCTTTCCCCGGCCTGGCTTCAGGGGCAGCACGTTGCCGCGGTTCTGCAGGAGCACGATGCTCTGTCGGGCCATGTCGAGGGCCTTCCGGGCGTGTTCGGGCGAGGACATGACGGAGTAGGGGATGCGCGACCACTCGACCAGCGCAGGGTCGTCCATTTCGCCCAGGTCGAAGCGCCCTTCGAGTAGACGCACGACGTGCTTGTCCACCTCCTGTTCCGTGATGAGCCCACGGCGCACGGCTTCGGGAATGCTGCGGTAAACATAGCCCCAGCCACATTCCACGTCGGTGCCGGCCAGCGTGCCGGCGGCAGCCGCATGGACGGCATCGGAGGATGTCTTGTGGTTTTGGTGGAAGTCGCTCACGGCACCGCAGTCACTCACGACGAGGTACTGGAACCCCCATTCGTCGCGCAGGATATGCTGCAGTAGGCGCGTGTTGGCGCAGCAGGGTTCGTCGTCCAGCCGCTGGTAGGCACACATCACTTCGCGCACCTTGGCATCCTCGACCAGCGTCTTGAAGGCGGGCAGGTAGGTCTCCTGCAGGTCGCGCAGCGAAACGTCGTTCACGTTTGCCGTGTGGCGCGTGTATTCGGGGCCGCTGTGTACGGCGTAGTGCTTGGCGCAGGCCCATAGTTTGCGATACTTGCTCTCCTCGGGTCCCTGCAGGCCACGCACGACGGCCGAGCCCATGACGCTCGTCAGGTAGGGGTCTTCGCCGTAGGTTTCCTGTCCGCGTCCCCAGCGCGGGTCGCGGAAGATATTGACGTTTGGTGTCCACACCGAGAGGCTATGGAACTTCTCGTCCTCGCCGCCGTTCGACAGGCGGTGGTGGTATTGTGCACGCATCTCCGTGCTGGCAATGTCAAATACCTCGCGCAGCAGGTCGGGGTTCCACGACGAGGCCATGCCGATGGGCTCGGGGAAGACGGTGACGTTGCCCTGGTTGGCGGCTCCGTGCAGGGCCTCGCTCCACCAGTAGAACTTCTTGATGCCCAGTCGGGGGATGGCCGGACTTTCGTCCAGCATCAGCTGGGCCTTTTCCTCCAGCGTCAGTCGGCTGCAGAGGTCGCGTGCCCGTTCTTTGGCCGGGAGGTCGGGGTTTTGGTACGGCAGGCTTTGCGCCCACAGGCAAGCGCAGGCCGTTAGTGTGGCTGCAAGGGTGAGAATGCGTGGTTTCATGAGTTTTTTAAGGTTATGAGGTTTTAAGGTTATAAGGTCCTTTCATTCGCTTCGCTCGGTGAAAGCGTCCCTTCGGGCCGAGCGATGAGGTTCTTTTATTCGTTTCGCAGTAGCAGGATGGTGAGCTGGCCGTTGGGCAGCAGGGGCTTGCAGTGCTCGTAACAATGGCGGACGATGACCTCGCTGAGGCGTTGGGCTTCGGAGGGTGAGAGCAGGTCCCAGAGTTCGCGGGCAACGGTGATGCGGGGCAATTGAGAATGGATAATGGACAATGGACAATGGGCCTCGCGCAGGAGTTGGGCCACGAACTGCTTGTCCATCGTGACGCGGCGGCTGTGGGTGTCGAGGTGACCCTGTGCCAGTTTCACGGCCTTGCCTATCATGATGCCCAGCGTGACGCGGGGGATATTGAGTTCGTGGGCCATCTTCAGCGTCTCGCCGATGTAGTTGCCATACTCCACGAAGGCCTGCGGGGGCAGGTCGGGGTATAGCCGGCGCAACTGCTGTTCGCTCTTCATGCCGCTGCCGATGACCACGTGGCATTTACTATTTACCAAATTCTTGGACGAGCCAAGCACTTCGCGAGTCCCATTTACCATTTGGGTGTCTGGCGGAAAGGCAGCCTTGGCCACCTCCATGCACTTGCGGATGCTCTGCACGAAGGCTTCCTCCGAGTAGGGCATGACGATGCCCGAGACACCGATGAGGCTGATGCCGCCCTCGATGCCCAGCCGGGGATTGAAGGTGCGGCGGGCTATCTCAGCGCCCTGGGGGACGGAGAGGATAATTGAAAATTGAAAGTTCTTGCTAAGGCAAGCGTCCCTGCGGGCTGAGCGGAATGTTGAAAGTTGGTCGCAGAGCAACTTAATGTTCTGGCGCAACATCTCGCGCGGCACGCGGTTGACAGCTGCTTCGCCAGGTGGATAGTCGAAGCCGGGCAGGGTGAAGCGGCCGATGCCCTCGCCGGCATAGACCTCGATGCCGGAGAGCCCTAACCGTAGGGGCAGGGCACCATCGCAGGGGCTTCCCCCCTCCTTGGTATGAGGGCAGGCCGTCGCCCTCACCTCTATGCCATTGGTCACGTCGGGGTCGTCGCCGCCGTCCTTGATGCAATAGGCATAGCCGTCGCCGTAGTGTACGGGCACGAAGATGGTCTCGCCGTTGGGCAACCGAACGGGAACCTCGTCGGGAAGACAAAAGGGGCAAGGGGCAAGGGGCAAGGGGCACGAGGATACAT
>JAFTEX010000047.1 GCA_017453445.1 Bacteroidaceae bacterium | reverse complement strand
GGGGTTGGGTCTGTTGGTGGGGGTTCTGCTTGCAGTGACCGTTATCTCTTCCCCATTGATGGCGACTTTGGCCGTCAGCGGCCCCTGCTTCCATTTCTTCAGTCCGCCGACCATGCAGTACCAGGCCGTCTGTCCGCGCCGGGCGAAGTTTTCCTGATACTCTGCCGGGGCGGCGGGCTCCAGCACCAGTATCTCCACTCGGGCCCCCGTCTCCTTATAGAAGTGGAGGCGCGCCTGTATGACGCGCGTGTTGTTCATCACCAGCAGGCTGCCCTCGGGCAACAAGTCGGGCAGGTCGCAGAACGTCCGTTCACTGATATCCCCCCGGTCATAGACGAGCAGTTTGCTCTGGTCACGCTCCGCGAGGGGATACTTTGCAATTCTCTCTTCCGGCAAGGGATAATTATAGTTCCTTATCTGTATCTCTTTCGGATTTGGCATAAAGAATAAATCGTCTTATTTTCAACTGCAAAAATACAAGAATATCGTCACACGGCAAACTGGGAACGTCAATTTCTTCACTCTAATCAAGAAATAAATCGGACTTCCGCATTCGTGAAATGCAGAAGCCCGACACTCGAATATCGTGTGACAAGGGGACTCAGAGCTGAGGTCGTAGTCCCCTACCCTTTTGGTCACCAACCTTGCTCCCAGACTCCACCGGTGGAGCCACTGTCCCAAGAGTCATCTTCTCCCCAGGCATCGCCCCACACATCTTCATTCGCATCGAATTCATCTGTGTGCTCGCCTTCGCCTATGAAACTCTTGGCGATGAACTCTTCGTCATCCAAAGACACGAAACGTATCTGTGGCCTGATATAAGATTTCAGTGCTTTCATCTTCATTCCTTAAAACAATACCTTTTTACCATTCTTTACATAAATGCCCCTCGTGGGACGTTCCACACGCTGACCGGCCAAATTATACCAGGCTTCGTCGGTCTCTACGTCGGTCGCGATGCGCTCCACAGCCGTCTCGTAGCCGTCCGTCACATCGAAAGTAATCAGTTGGTCAATGACATTGTAGACTGCCGGATCCACCTCGGCCTTTGCAATGCGAAGATACCAACGGTAGGGCTGCAATTTGGCCGCATCAGTCTTGGCCCGGCAGAGGAGACCTCCGCTCATGGCCCACTGATAATAGTCGCTGGTAGGAGTTTGGTCAAAGAGTCCCGTGAACGTCTTATAGGTTCCGACGAACTCACAAATACCGAACCTTTCAGCGTACTCTGTCACGCCGTCGTAGCCCCAAATCTTCTGAATGTCGGCACGGATGTGCAAATCATAGTTGTTGCCCCACTCTTTCTTGAGCATCACAATATAGGGCTTATTAGCTTCAAGCACATAGGCACCCTTCACGTAGGTGTAGGAGAGATGGAGTCCGTTTTCGTCAAAGGCCTCTGTGTCATCAGCTGCGCCATCGAAGATTGCAATGTCGAAGTAATCTTCCAATTGTGCGACTTCCACGTCGAAGGGCATGAACCAAGCCTGCCAATTGTTGTTCTTGAAGTTGCGGGTATATCTCACACGAAGCGTCTTGCCCGAGGGAATCTCGATGTCTTCGGTATTCGTATAATCCTCGCCCTCCTTGATTTCAGCACCGTACTGGGCGAACTGGTTCCACCAGGTTGCATGTTCGATGTAGTCAGCCAAGGATGCGATAGGAGCATAGACCGTAGCCTCGCGACGAGTGCGGTCGTCGAACGTGCTTGCATAGTCGACCGTAGCGGGAGCCCCCGTACAGATGATGTCATTCAAGTTTTCGCAATGGAAGAAGGCTTCCTGACCGATAGAGGTCACGGTGCTGGGGATGGTCACTGACGTGATGCCGCTGTAGTTGAATGCGTAGGGCTTGATGGCCGTGACATTGTCGGGAATCACCAGCTCGGTCACCTTCTCACCGCCGATGTACAGGAACTTGGCGGTCTGCAGAGGGTTGGAGCTGCCCGAAGCAAAGTCGATGTCGCACCATTCCTTCAGGTCGTTGATGTTCACTCTCGCCAGACTGTTGCACGTTCCAAAAGCGGAAGCCTCCACCCGCTGAAGCGAAGAGGGGATGGTCAGTTCCGTGACGTTGTCGCAGTGGTAGAAGCACTGTGTGCTCACGGTCTTCACGCCTTCGCTCAAGGTTATCTTCTCAATGCTGGCATAGTTGAAGACGTAGGGTTTCACCGTCGTCACCGAGCCGGGAATTGTAAGTTCGGTCACCTTCGTGCCATTGATGTAAAGATTCTTGGCACTGGACAGGGGATTGGCAGAGCCACTGGCAAAGTCCAGGTTGCACCATGCAGCCACACCGCCATCGCCCAGCAGGTTCACCTCATCCATGGACGAGCAGGCACCGAAAGCCGCGCTACCAATCTTCTTCAGGCTGGCGGGGAAGGTCACACGCTCCAAATCCGGACACTGGTAGAAGGCCTGCTCACCGATTTCCTGCACGCCGTCTTCAAAGGTCACGCTCTTGATTTTGGCACGAGTGAACACGTAAGGATTCACTTTTGTCACCGATGAGGGAATGACCAGGTTCTCAGCCAGCACACCTTGCAGATAGAGGTCGGCGCCCTGCAGAGGGTTAGCCGAGCCCGAAGCGAAGTTCAACCCGCACCAGGCGGCCACACCACCGGCACTTTCGAGGTTCACGGCTTTCATCGCAGTGCAATTGCCAAAAGCGGCACTACCGATTTCCGTGATGGTACTGGGGAAGGTCACCTGCTCCAGCGTCGTACTGCCGTAGAATACCTGGCTGCCCAGAACGCGCACGCCTTCGGCCAAAACCACCTTCTTTACAGGCACATAATTAAACGTCAGATCGGGGATTGTCGTCACGCCCGAGATGACCAGTTCTTCTGTCACGTCCACGCCATTCACATACAGCGTCCCCCTGTTCAGGCTCAACTGATACAACGGGTTGGCACCCGCACTGGCAAAACTAATCTCGCACCACTTTGCCACATCGGCGATGTCCACCTTCGTGATGCCCGAAAGACGGAAAGCCGACGTACCGCATTCCTTGATGGTTGCGGGTAAAGTGACGGTCTTCAGTTTGCCCAAAGACCAGAAGGCATAGTTCGTGATGCCCGTGACGGTGTACGTCTCGCCGGCGTTCTCCACCGTGGCGGGAATGGTCAGCGCCGTGACATCCGTAGCGATGGCTCTGTCCGACGTGCTGATACCGTAGACCTCAGCCGTCTTTGCCGATTCGCTCTTCACCTGGTAGCGCACGGAGGCACCTTCCACGCTGTTTGCATAGAAGACATCACCATCAGCGGCAAACCCGCCCACAGAAGTCACGAGTGCGAATAAAATGAGTAAAGTTTTCTTCATATCCATAGTTTTTTAGTTTCTCAATTGATTCCTTAAAATAATACGCCCAAATCGGAGACAAAGTTACGAAAAAAGCACGACATGAGGAAACCGCGTTCGACATTTCTTACATATATTTAATGTTTTTAACATTCTGTCCCGTTTTTTGCACACAACGGACGGAAGTGAGAAACAGAAAACGCCCGTCAGCGACGGACGTTTAAAACTTCCCGCATGGTCGCAGGCGGGACGCCTGTGTGCCAAGGGTCAGACGTTGCCGACGCGCAGGAGATATTCGGCTATCTGCACGGCATTCAGGGCGGCGCCCTTCTTTATCTGGTCGCCTACGAGCCAGAAGGTCAGCCCGTTGGGGTTGGTCAGGTCCTTGCGGATGCGCCCCACATAGACATCGTCCTTGCCGGCCAGGAAGAGCGGCATGGGGTAGACCTTGTGGGCCGGGTCGTCCATGAGCTGGACGCCCTCGCCCTCACGGATGGCCTGGGCAAACTGCTCGGGCGAGACGGGCAGCTCGGTCTCAGCCCAGACGGCCTCGCTGTGGCTCCTGAGACTGGGCACCCGGACGCACATCGCCGAGCACGCAGCGTCGGTGTGCATGATTTTCCGCGTCTCGTTGAACATCTTCATTTCTTCCTTCGTATAGCCGTTGTCCGTGAAGACGTCAATCTGCGGTATCACGTTGTAAGCCAATTGATAAGCAAACTTCTCAACCGTCACGGGCCGCCCCTCGATGACCTCGCGGTACTGCTGCTCCAACTCAGCCATTGCAGCGGCTCCAGCTCCACTGGCAGCCTGATACGAGGCCACATGGATACGACGGATGTGACTCAGCCGCTCCAGACACTGAAGGGCGACGACCATGATGATGGTGGTGCAGTTGGGGTTGGCAATGATGCCGCGGGGACGACGGAGCGCATCCTCTGCATTGCACTCCGGCACCACCAGGGGCACGTCCTCGTCCATGCGGAAGGCCGAGGAATTGTCTATCATCACGGCCCCGTACTTCGTTATCGTCTCGGCATATTCGCGACTCGTCGAGGCCCCGGCACTCGTGAAGGCGATGTCCACGCCGCGGAAGTCGTCATTATGCTGCAACAGATTCACTTCCACCTCCTTACCACGGAACACGTATTTCCGTCCCGCACTCCTCTGACTGCCGAACAACAGCAGTTCGTCGATGGGGAAACGACGTTCTTCCAACACTCTCAGGAACTCTTGTCCCACTGCGCCGCTGGCGCCTACGATGGCTACTCTCATGACTGCGATTCGATATACATTATATTATTATAGGCCGCTCTCTGGATTCGGCGGCGCAAAGTTACGCATTCTTTTCCACTCCTGCACCATTTTCCGCCAATATTTTTCATCGGCATCGGCCTTTGGGGCGGACTCGTGCCAATCAGGAACCTATCACCACACGGAGAATGATACTTGCCTGTCCGCACAGGGTTACTTCCCGATGCTTATTCCA
Source organism: Bacteroidaceae bacterium (assembly GCA_017453445.1). Taxonomy (GTDB): domain Bacteria; phylum Bacteroidota; class Bacteroidia; order Bacteroidales; family Bacteroidaceae; genus Physcousia. The sequence goes on along the minus strand of JAFTEX010000047.1, from coordinate 5,278 downwards.
TGCGCATGGTTTAATTGAACCATGCGCACCGTTTAATTAAACCATGCGCATGGAATAAGCTTAAGCAAGTAAGGCTACGACTGCAGGCTATGGTGCCTAAGAGTCACCCGACGCGTCGCTAAATGTTAAATAATATTAAACGCGCCAAACTTTCCGCGCGGACGCGCGTCATATATAGGTAGAAAAACGTACCTTTGCGACAAAATCCATTCAAAACCTAAGAATTACTAACCGAAAACAAGATAAAACTATGAAGAGATTTCTACTTCTTCTGCTCGTACTGATGGGGGCCACGGGGGCGTGGGCCGACGTGACAATGCCCACACCGACCACGGACACGAGCAATCCAGCGCTTTACTGCATCCAGAGCTGGCGCTCTCAGCGTTATGTGCAATATGCAGGAGACAATGCAACTATCACCCAGACATTTGACTTTACCAGCCTGAACACCAAGTTCTACTTTGTCCCCGTCAACGGAACGAACTTTGACGATGGTGTAAAAATCGTCAGCAATGTAAATGGGAAAAAACTCAAAGATGTCGGAACGGGTTTTGACGACAACGGATCGACCTGGTACATCAAAGAGAATCCCTATAAGAATGGTTTTGTCTGCATTTCTAAAAACAGCAATTTAAGTGCAAACTGTTGGGACTGCAATGCCAATGGCGTTATGACTACAGGGTATTGGCGGCCTGCTTCAGGAGACGCTGACGGCACCTCATGGCAGATAGTCGAAGTGCCACAATACGAAACGTCTACACTCGCAAATCCGAAGTGGTATTACATTCAGACCGGGCGCGGACGTTATGTCTATGCAAATGGGACAAAAGCCGGTACGGCCACGACCAATCCCAAAACGGACGACTACAAGTTTGCGTTCATCTCCACCGGAGGCACAGGTGTGAACATTGTCAGCAAAACGGGACTTACGAACAACAGCAACAAGTATCTTACCACGGATCCCGGACTCTCGAATACGGCTGCCACATGGTACTATTTCAACGCGGCCCGCTACCCAGGTTATTTTATGTTCTCTGACAACAGCGAATCTATCGGCTATCCGCACCTGCTGAACGACAATGGAGCCGGTGGACTGGCAAAATGGTACGAAGATGGAACCGGATCGTATTTCCGAATTGAGGAAGTTTTGCCATTATGCGACGTAACGTATACCTACACTTATGGTGGAAAAACTTACACGGCGACAGAAACTCAAAACATCGGAGCTGCGGTTTCGTTACCGTCAGACATCAAATTCCCATACACGAACTACTCTTTCAGCACAGACGTTGTCCCCGATGCTTCAACCGCCACTATCAACGTTACCGTAACGGGATTTGACATGCCCTTCACGGCCAGTACGGACTATGCCACGGCCACGTGGTACTTTATGACGCTACGAGGCAAGTACCTGGAATATTCCACCTCCACGCCCTACCAAGGGAAAGACTCCCGCGATTTGGCAAACGAGTCGCAACAATGGGCGTTCATCGGCAACCCCATCCAAGGAGTAAAAATCATCAACAAGGCTGCCGGCAACGGAAAGTACCTGAGCTATGACAATGCCGCCAACAACGTCAACCCCTACATGAAGACGACGCAAACAGCCTGGGTGCTGGACAAGAACACGGGAGGGTTCGTGTTCCGTATGCCCGAAGACAACAGCATCTACATGCACCTGCGCACCCCCAACCTCAGCACTCTCAGTTTGAGCGAATGGGTGTATGCACATGACGACGCAGGCTCCACCCTGACGGTTGAGGAAGTGCCAGACATCGCCTATGTCACTTACAACGTAGTCCTTGACGGAAATATCGTTGCCTCTGCCACCGAGGCACAAGGGATTGGCGCAGCCCCCCAGGTTCCCGCTGCCCTGGCGTTCGACTATACCACCTATACGTATGACGTGGCAGAAATAACCTCCTCCACCACAACCGTTACCGCCACACCGGAGTTCTCCGGGCTTCCCTTCAAACTCAGCAAGGACTATGCCAGGGCACAATGGCACTACCTGCATATACACGGAACAACGAACTATCAGGTTTCGACAGACGGGGCCAACACGGTCTGCAGCCAAACGACAGGTACCAGCGAGGCATACCAGTGGGCCTTCATCGGCAACCCAATCCAAGGTATAAAAGTCGTCAACCGGGCCTCAGGCAGCGGGAAATGGCTTCAGGCCACGAATCCGGCCACGATGGGGACCACTGAAAAAGCCTGGACACTGAAAAAACAGACAAGCAGTTTCACACAAGGAGAAAACTGGTTTGGTCTCTACGACAGCAGCCTGACCTACCTCAATGTACAAAGCGGAACACTGAAATATTGGGGTGGATTCGACGCCGGGTCTTCATTCTGGGCAATAGCTATTCCGAACTACTATGACCTCGTAGAGGCCGAAATCATCCCCTACCTCATGGACGGAGAGGGCAACCCCTCGCCGACAATCGGGCAGGTGTTCGGTTTGTCCCAGAGTGCCGCCACAAACATCGTTCAGACCTACCTCACACAGCTCAACAGCGAGAACTTCACCGAGGCAGAATACAACGGCATCAAGGCTCTCTTCGACGCAGGCATCCTCTATCCTGAAGACGGAAAGTTCTACGTCATAAAGAACGTGAGCAACGGGAAGTACATAAACGTGAAGTCGGCCAGCGGCATCTATGCAGATGCTGATGCCCCGACGGCGAGCTCCATCGTGCAGGCCCAAATCCGCAACGGGAAGACCTACTTCGCCACACAAGGCAAGGAGTTCGGATGGTGCTACTGGGCAAGTAACCCGGCACTGCTGGACGCTGCTAATGCAGGCAAGTACGCTCGTTTCGTGCTGGGCAATCCCGGACAGGCCGCCTTTGCCCATTCGCTGGGTAACGGCGAAGGCTCATACGAAGCCTACATTGACGGCTCTTACTACAAATTGGGCACGAACGACCAAGTGGTCGGTGGCAATGCCACGGATGCGGAAGCCCAGTGGACATTTGAAGAGGCAAGCGAAGTCACCGTCTCGCTCAACAGCGTAGGCGGCGAGTACTACGCCACGCTGTGCGTGCCGTTCGACTTCACCATCGTGGGGGCTCACGCGCACACACTGTCGAGAAGCGGCAACGTGCTCACCACGGATGAACAAGTCACTGTCGCCGCCGGCACTCCCGTGCTGCTGAACGGCACAGCAGCCACCGCCACCATCGAAATCGACGGGAACTATACGACCACTCCCGCAAGCGGGACGGCACTGACGGGCGTGTTCCTGGCCACCACCATCGACGGGACGACGGACTACGTGCTGGGACAACTGGACGGCAAGATTGGCTTCTACCACTGGTCGAGCAACAATCTGAAGGCTAACCGCGCCTACATCGCCGGCGACACGTCGTCGAGCAGCGTCAAGGGCTACGCCATCAGTTGGGACGGCACCGACGCCATCCAGGCCCTCGAAGCGAGCGAGGACGCCCGCGAAGTCATCTACAACCTGGCCGGCCAGCGCGTCAGCAAGGCCGAGCGCGGCGTGTACATAATCAACGGGAAGAAGGTAGTCAAAAACTGAAACACGATTGGAAAAAATGAAAAAGACATATCTGCAACCTGACTTGTATGTAGTGAGGAGCCTCGATGCCAAAGACTTCATCGCGCTGTCCACCCACGATGAAACCGTGGACGGCGACGACGGCGGATGGGTTAAGGAAGAGACTTCATGGGAGGTGGAGGATCACAACGTCTGGGACAAAGTCTGGGGAGACGAATAGCCCCAGCGCCCCTACCCCGAAAACCGACTGACATAGATCCCAATAAACAACGATTGGGACATAAACGAAAAAAAGGGGCTGTGCCGGACGGCACAGCCCCTAAACTTACCTAAACTACGAATTTCACGAATTAAACGAATTTTCAATTAATTAAATGATAATTATGCGATAAAACAATTCGTTTAATTCGTGAAATTCGTAGTTAAAAACAAATTCATGTCCGTGGTGCTTACTCCTGTTTCACCTTCCAGTCGGGCACGCCCGAGTTGCAGGGATAGACGGCTGCAAGGTGGATGTGGAAGAGCAGCGTGCTGTAGGCCGGGATGGAGCCATGGTCCGTATCGCCGTAGGCCAGCCGGCAGGGCATGTAAATCATCCAGCTGTCCCCCTCGACCATGTATTGCAGCGCCGTGGTAAAGCCCGTCACGAAGGCTGAGACTGGCTGAAGGCTTGGTGCTGCAGTAGACGGGTCAAAGGCCCCATAATAGGTCTGGTCGAATACTTCCTGCCGCAGGCTGTCCACGAGTTGGTTCTCCTGATTGTAGAGACGGTAGGTCGTGGGCATCATCCAGCCACGGTAGCTGAAGCGGATGCTGTCGCTCCACGTCGGCGAGTAGCTGCCCGCACCGTCCGAGACGATGCGCACACAGATGGAGTCGTCCAAGCGCCCCGTATTGTAGTCCTGTGCGTGATCCAGCCGTTTGTACATTCGCCACTGACAATGCGCCTGCCAGTCGTCGCCGAACTGCGCCTTGGCCCGACCGATGGCCGTCCGGGCCGAATCGGCCACCGTCGCAAACCACTCCGTGTTCCGCGCCTTCCAGTCGTGGTAGGGGTCGTAGGCTTGCTCATCGTCGGAGCAGGAAGATATAGTTCCTATAGATGCTATAGTCACTATAAACGCTATTGATCTAAAAAGGCTTTTCATCAAATCAGGGTCTTTAAGAGCGAGGTGATGCTGACTTTGTCTTCAATGATGGAGCGCAGGTCGGCAATGTTGACGCGATGCTGCTCCATGGTGTCGCGGTCGCGCAGGGTGACGGTGTTGTCCTCCAGCGTCTGCGGATCGACGGTCACGCAGTAGGGGCAACCGATGGCGTCCATGCGGCGGTAGCGCTTGCCTATCTGGTCCTTCTCCTCGTACTTGCAGTTGAAGTGGAAGCGCAGGTCCTTGATAATCTCTTGTGCCTTCTCGGGCAGTCCGTCCTTCTTCGTCAGGGGGAAGACGGCCAACTTGACAGGAGCCAGGGCTGCGGGCAACTTCAGCACGACGCGGCTCTCGCCGTTGGGCAGCTGTTCCTCGCAGTAGCTGTGGCACATGACGCTGAGGAACATGCGGTCGACGCCGATAGAGGTCTCGATGACGTACGGCGTGTAACTCTCGTTGGTCTCGGGGTCGAAGTACTCAATCTTCTTGCCCGAATACTTGGCATGCTGCGAGAGGTCGAAGTTGGTGCGCGAGTGTATTCCCTCCACCTCCTTGAAGCCGAAGGGCATGTGGAACTCGATGTCGGTGGCGGCGTTGGCGTAGTGGG
>JAFTEX010000046.1 GCA_017453445.1 Bacteroidaceae bacterium | reverse complement strand
TCGCCCTTCGGGCGAGAAATCGCACAAATCTAAACAAATCTTTCAAGAAACTACAATATTGAAAATCAATTTGTCGGATTTGAAAAGATTTGTAGGATTTCTGCGCGAAAGCGCATTCCAAGCATTTTGACACACCCTCTTTGTGTTACGCCCGTGCCTCTCGCCTCGTGCCCCCGGGGTCAGGGCGGGTCTTGCTTAGCTTCCGTGTTTGGGGTATCTGCAATTGTGGTTGCGATAGGTGGGGCGAGTATGCCCGTGAAATGTTAAATAATATATTTTCAATCCACCCATAAGGATTATTTTTGTACCTTTGTGGCCGTTTACGAAAGGGAAAAGCCGAAAACCCTTAACAGAGTAGGTGAAACTAATAAAGATAAAAAAATATGAAAAAAATGTTTTTGATGGCTATCATGGCCATTTGTGCCGTTAGCGCTAATGCTCAACTGTGGATTGGCGGCAACCTCGGTTACGACTTTGACAAGAACAATGGTGTCAAGACACATGCAATCAGCGTGTCTCCCGAGATTGGTTACAATCTCTCAGACAAGTGGGCCATTGCCGGCAACCTCGATTACACTTATGGTAAGGTGGTTAACGGGGCAAGTGTCAATACCTTAACCATTACCCCCTATGCGCGTTATACCTTTGCAAAGGCAGGCATGGCCAGTTTCTTTGTAGATGGCGGCATCGAGGCTGGTTTCCAGAAGGTAGAGGGCTTTGACGCAGAAGGCGTAATCGGCATCGGCTTCCAGCCCGGTGTCGCCCTTCAGATTAGCCCGAAGGTCTGCCTGGTAACGAAACTGGGTTATCTGGGTTATCGCCACACCGAAGATCACGACCAGTTTGGTTTCGGCGTGAACAACGAGACCATTACCTTCGGCGCATACTACGCTTTCTAATCAGAAGGAAACAACTGAATACGTTAAGCACCGGAAGCTTCTTGCTTTCAGTGCTTATTTTTTTGTTTTTTCCTTATTGTACTCGAGTTTCGCATGTTCGCCGATTCTTATTTCACCACAGAGAGCACGGAGGAAACAGTGCTTCTTTATCCATGCAAGAGAGATTCCAGGAGGTGCCTAAGGCACTGCACAGAGAGGGCTACACCATAAAAATTGGGCGCAGCACTCTGTGAAGAACCTTTAGGTTCCTCAAAAAAACTCCCTCTATATGGAAAGGAACTCTGTATGCTCAGTGTTCTCGGTGTTTCAAAGAACATGCGAAAGTTGAATACCTCGTGCCTGTCAAATATATTCAGGTCATTCTTTGTTTTTCGCAGACTTCTTTGTATCTTTGTGTCTGGATTATGGAAAAAGTGAAGGAAATCTGTAAGCAACAAACAACATGAGAAAGATTACACTGATGCTGCTGGCGGTCCTGACAACGGCGCTGGCACTTGCCCAGACGGACGCCGTCGTGACACCGCCCGACGGGGCAAAGGCGGAACCTTACGCCTTGACGGGTACCCTGCTCACCAGCGACGCCACAAAAACCGTCTCGCAGACCGTACAGGTGGTCCGCGTCGGGAAGGACTTCTATGTGCAGGGCCTGTCCTACTGGATGGAGGAAGCCTGGGCCAAGGGCACCGTCGAGGACGGCCGGGTGACGTTCGGAAGCAACCAGCTGATGGGGACCGACGACTATGGCGACGACTATCTGGTGGGGCTCGTTTGGGTCGAAGACGAGACCGACGAACAGTACGGCGGGGACTATGCCTATGCCCCGGAATTTTGCTTCGACTGCGACTCGGAGACGGGCGTGCTGACGCTGGCCGAGGGCTGCTCCTTCGGCGAAACCGACGCGAAGGGCAGCGCGGACGTCTGGAACCTCTGGGAGAATGTGACCCTCACCCCGGGCGAGGCAGTGGGGCCGACGGTGGTGACGCCGCCCGAGGGCGTGGTGCCCCAGGAGTGGCACCTGAATGCCGTGTCGCTGAATTACAAGAAATCGGAATCGGGCGGGAAGACACCCGTCTATACGCCCGTCGAGAGCGTGGCACGCGTGGCAGTGGACGGAGGGGATGCCTACGTCCAGGGGCTTTGCGGCTATCTGCCCGAGGCTTGGGTGAAGGGACGGCTGGAGGAAGGCCGGATTGTCCTGCCTGCCGGCCAGTACTACGGCCCCTACCAGTCACTCTTCAATGAGCAGGACCTCTACTTCATCGGCTACGGAAACAAGGCGGTGGGCGACGTGACCTTCACGTTCTCGGACGACGGGCTGAGGCTGACGGCCGACAAGTGGGTGATGACGAACTCTAACGCCACGGAGGCGGCTCCCTACGAAATCCTGACGGACGTGGTGCTGACGAAGGTCGTGGAGAGGGCCGGAAAGCCCGCAACGCCGCAGGTGGTGGAGTTCCAGGACTGGAACGACCTGTTCGAGTATGGACTGGTGGGGGTGGAGATTCCCATCGTGGACACGGAGGGGCGCGCCATGGCTGTGGACAAACTCTCCTACAGGCTGATAGTCGACGAGGACGGCAAGGTCGGTGACTACGTCTTCGAGTGCGGCAAGTATGCTTCGCTCGAGGCCGACCTCACGGAGGTGCCCTTCACGCTGAGCGACCGGCGCGACTTCGATGTGGACGGTACGGTGGTCTATGTCATGCTCAAGTCGCCGACGCAGACCTACACGCGCCTCGGCGTGCAGAGCATCTACCGGGGCGGGGGGCGAAGAACATGCGAGCGACGTCGCGTGGTCCCCGATCGAACGTGGGGGGAACTCGCTCCCGGTGGTCGGTGCCGACGGGACGGATGCCGCCCGCTACAATCTGGCCGGGCAGCGCGTGGAGAAGACGACCCGGAAGGGAATATACATTCAAAACGGTAAAAAAATAGTAAGCAAATGATGACAACACAAGAAATCAAGTCGCTCTGGAGAAGTCTGCCCCTGTCGCCGGCCAACGACCTCGCGGCACTGGACCGGCAGATAGAAAAGAACCCCAAGGCCTGGCAGGCCGTGGCCCAGTTCCTGAAGAAGGCAGACCTCGCCGCATTGCCCCTGGGGCGCAACGAGATAGGGGAGGGGTGCTTTGCCAACGTGCAGGAGTACGAGACGAAGACCGCCTCGAAGTATGAACTCCACCGCCGCTACATCGACGTGCAGTTGCTGGCCTCGGGCCGGGAAACGGTCTTCGTGGCCGACAAGGACATGGGACGCGAGCCACAGGGGGAATTCGACGTCGAGGGCGACTTCGTCCTGTTTGCCCGTGCCGACAACGCCCGAGAAGTGGAGGTCGGCCCGGAGAGCTGGCTCGTGCTCTACCCCACGGATGCCCACATGCCCTGCATGGCCGTGGACGGCCTGCCAAGTCCTGTCCGAAAGATAGTTGTAAAGATTCCTTTTGCATGATTTGGTCAGACGGAGAAATCTTTGTAACTTTGCGTCCATCCAGAAAACCTGAAAATCGTAGAATCATTAAATTCTAAAAATACAAAACCGATGTCACTGAACAAAGTAATGCTGATAGGCAATGTGGGGAACGAACCCGAGGTGCGCTATGTGGAACAGGGCGTGGCTGTGGGCAGTTTCCGTCTGGCCACGACGGAGCGTGGCTATACGTTGCAGAACGGCACCCAGGTGCCCGAGCGCACGGAATGGCATAACATTGTAACTTGGAAAAAGCCTGCGGAGTTTGTGGAGAAGTACGTCCACAAGGGCGACAAACTCTATATCGAGGGACAGCTTCGCACCCGTTCGTGGGACGACCGCAACGGTGTGAAACGCTATGTAACAGAGGTCTGGGCAGAACGTGTGGAGGAACTCTCTGCCCCGCGCACGGCTCAGCCCGTCCAGGCACCTGCCGCCCAGGCCCCTGCTGCCCAACCTGCTGCCCAGAATGGAGAAAACGATGCTCCCTTCTAATCCCTAATCCTCTAATCCCGAATCCCTAATCCCTAATCCCTAATCCTCTCTCCCCCCTTGGACCTCTCCTCCCTCTATCACATCACGGTCATGCCCCCCACCCTGGGGAGCCTGATAGCCCTGTGCGTGGCTGTCCTGCTGCTGCTCTGCTCCGGCTTCGTGTCGGCCTCGGAAATCGCCTTCTTCTCCCTGTCGCCTGCCGACCTGAGCGACATTGAGGAGGGACGCCACTCCTCCGACGCCAAGATTACCCGTCTGCGCAGCGACAGCGAGCGGCTGCTGGCCACCATCCTCATTGCCAACAACCTTGTCAATGTGGCCATCATCATGCTGCTCAACTATGCCCTGATGCAGATTTTCCAGTTCGGGGCGGAATGGGTGGAGTTCCTGCTGATGACCGTTGTGCTCACCTTTCTGCTCCTGCTCTTCGGCGAGGTGATGCCCAAAATCTATTCAGCCCAGCATCGGCTCTCCTTCTGCCGGAAGGCCGCTCCCGTCTTTGGGGTGCTGAACAAACTGTTCTATCCCGTCTCCTCCCTGCTTATGCGCAGCCGGGGACTGACGGAGCGCATCCTGGCCCACGAAGCCCAGACGCTGACGGTGGACGACCTGGAACAGGCACTGGAACTGACCGACCAGCGCGAGATTGCCGAGGAGAGCCAGATGTTGCAGGGCATCATCCGCTTCGGCGGCGAGACCGCCCGCGAGGTGATGACACCACGTGTCGACCTGGTCGACCTGGAGATGCACACCCCCTTCCCCGACGTGCTGAAGTGCATTGTCGAAAATAACTACAGCCGCATACCCGTCTATGCCGAGACGGAGGACAACATCAAAGGCGTGCTCTACATCAAGGACTTGCTGCCCCATCTGGGCAAACCGGCCAACTTCCGCTGGCAGAGCCTCATACGTCCGCCATACTTCGTGCCCGAGACCAAGATGATTGACGACCTCCTGCGTGACTTCCAGGCCAACAAGGTACACATTGCCATCGTCGTCGACGAGTTCGGCGGCACCAGCGGCATTGTCACCATGGAGGACATCCTGGAGGAAATCGTGGGCGAGATAGACGACGAGTACGACGATGCAGAGAAACCCTACGTCCGCCTGAACCAGAACACGTATGTCTTTGAGGCCAAGTGTCCGCTGAGCGACTTCTTCCGCCTGATACAGCTCGACGACGACTTCTTCGAAGAGGTGGAGGGCGAGGCCGACACCCTGGCGGGACTGCTCCTGGAAATCAAGGGCGAGTTCCCGAAACTGCACGAGAAGATTTCCTACCGCCACGTCACCTTCGAAGTGATGGAACTGGACGAGCGCCGCATCGTGAAGATTAAGGTCATCGTGGGGAAAAGCCCCGAAGCGGTGAAATGATAAGAGAATGAAAAATTGAGAATTTGAGAAAATGAAATAACTCCCATGACTATCGCCATTGTCGTATTGATGTTGCTGGCCTATCTGCTGATAGCCACCGAACATGTCACTCACATCAACAAGGCCACGACTGCCATGTTTGCGGGTGTGGTAGGGTGGATTCTCTACATCATCTACGTCGGCCCCGACAAAGCCGAAATTGCAGAACACGTCTTCGTGCGCCACTCGGCCTATTTCTGTTCCATCGTGCTCTATCTGCTCTCCACCATGGCCATCGTGGAAGTGCTGAGCGACAACGGCTGCTTCGACTTCATTACCAATTTCCTGCGCACCCGTTCGATGCCCCGCTTCCTCTGGGGCACGGTGCTCATCACCTTCCTGCTCTCTGCCAATCTGGACAACCTGACCACCGTCGTCCTGATGCTCATTATCGTGCGCCGGCTGCTGGCCAGCCGCCGTCAGCGTCTCTACGTCGGGGCTGCCGTCGTGGTGGCCGCCTGCTGTGGCGGTTCGTTCACGGTCATCGGCGACGTCACCACGCTGATGCTCTGGACCCGTGGGGCCGTCACTCCCACGGCCTTTGCCCAGGCCATGACGCTGCCCGCCCTGGTGGCCACGTTCATCCCCGTACTGCTCATCAGTTACGAACTGCCCGACACGCTTGACATCAATCGCCGCCACTTCGTATTCCTGGGCGACGACTCTGCCATGCCCCTCTGGCAGCGCTGTGTGATGCTCTTCTTCGGCATCGTGGGACTATGGTTCGTGCCCACGTTCCATCGGCTCACCCTCCTGCCTCCCTTCCTCGGTTCGTTGTGTGTGCTGGGCGTTGTCTGGGTGCTCAACGAGGTGTTCAACCGCAGCAGCATCCGCAGTGACCAACCCATCTTCCTGCCCGGCAGTGACCGCCGTCTTCAGTACGAGGTCCTGCAGGTCATCATGTTCTTCATAGGCGTGGCCCTTTCGGTGAGCGTGCTGGTGGAGATTGGTGCCATGCAAAGCGTGGGGCGCTGGCTCGACACCTACGTCCACGACATCTATGTCATCAGCGTCTTCCTCGGGTTGCTCTCCGCCGTGCTCGACAATGTCTGCCTGGTGCTTTCTGCGGTCAACATCTACGACGTGCTGCCCGAGGCCTCCACGACCTACCAACAGTTCTTTACCCAGAACGGCCAGTACTGGCACCTCGTGGTGCTCTCCGCCTGTGTGGGCGGTTGCCTGTTGCCCATCGGCTGCACCGCCGGCTATGCTCTGATGAAGAGCGAGGACACCTCTGTATGGTGGTATTTCCGCCACATCTCCGGCAAGGTCGTGCTCGGATGGATTGCCGCCCTCATCACCTATTTCGGACTGGACTACGTGGTAAATGTCATGTAGCTCCCGACGTGGTTGGATTTTTTTTACAAAGTTTCCTCTGTGTTGAAAAACACGTTCTTGTGCATCATTTCTCCTTGTAGGTGTTAATTTGGGAGAAAGTCTTGCCCGTGTGAGATTTTTTTCCTATCTTTGCCACGCATTTTTGAGCTGAAAATAACTAACCCAATCATGAATAAATTAAGACTTTTTTCGCTTAACCTGCTGCTGTTCGTGGCAGTAAGCCTGTCGGCTGTAGACTTCACCACGTCGTACTACACGTCGGCCAACGGCAAGAAGGGAGAGTCCCTGAAGACTGCCCTCTACAACATCATCAAGAACCCCGACGTGACCAGTTACGACGGGCTCTACACGGCCTACAAGAAAACTGACAACCGGGTCATCGGCGGCACGACGTATGTGCGCGACTGGTACTCCACCACCACCCGCTACAAGCACGTCACCGACAAGGCCGGCAGTTACTCGAAGGAGGGTGACTGCTACAACCGTGAGCACTCAGTGCCCCAGTCGTGGTTCGGCAGCGGAAACATCAAGAGCGACATCGTGCATGTGTTGCCCACCGACGGCTACGTCAACAACCGCCGTGGCAACTATCCCTTCGGCGAGGTGGGCACAGCCACCTACACCAGCAACGGAGGCTACTGCAAGCTCGGTTCGGCCAAGAGCGGCCTGGGCTACAGCGGCACCGTGTTCGAGCCGGCCGACGAGATAAAGGGCGACCTGGCCCGCATCTACTTCTACATGGCCACCTGCTATCAGGACAAGTGTACCTCATGGGGTAACAACGTGTTCACGGGTACGACCTATTCCCCACTGTCCAGTTGGTCGCTGACGATGTTCATGCGCTGGTCGGAGGAGGACCCTGTCGACGACATTGAGATTGCCCGTAACAATGCCGTGCAGGACGTGCAGGGCAACCGTAACCCCTTCGTTGACTTCCCCGGTCTGGAACAGTACGTATGGGGCAGCCTGAAGACCACCGCCATCAGCGTCACGTCGTATGATAACCCCTACGACACTTCCGGCCTCACCACTCCCACCTTCAACTTCAACGGCACCAACGTCGTGAAGGTGCTGGGCGATGCAGCCTTCCAGTATCAGGCCACTACCAACAGCGACGGCACCATCCAGTATGCCAGCAGCAACACGAACGTGGCCACCGTCTCGTCCAACGGTACGGTGACCATCGTGGGCGTGGGCACCACCACCATCACGGCCAGCGTGGCTCAGACCAACACCTACAAGGCTGCCTCGGCTTCCTACCTGCTCACCGTCAAGGCCAGTGCCGACGACCCGACGGAGGCCACCGGTGACTACGTGAAGGTGACCACGGCTCCCAGCGACTGGAGCGGCACCTACCTCATCGTGTATGAAGATGGAGGTGTGGCGTTGAACGGTGGTCTCAGCTCCAGTCTGGATGCCGTATCGAACACCATCAGTGTCACCATTTCCGACAACACCATCGCCAGCACTTCCACCACCGATGCAGCCTCGTTCACGATAGCCTCTAAATCTGATGGCTACAGCATTAAGAGTGCCAGCGGCCTCTACATGGGACAGACCAGTGATGCCAATGGACTGAAATCAGGCACCACTGACAGTTACACCAATGCAATTTCCCTTTCCGGTTCTGACGCGGACATCGTCAGCGGTGGAGCATATTTGCGCTACAACGCCAGCTCGGGTCAGACCCGCTTCCGCTACTTCAAGTCAGGCTCTTATACAGGCCAAAAGGCCATCCAACTCTACAAGAAGTCGGAAGGTAGCGGCACAGGGGGTGACCCCACTCCTACGGAGCCCGTTGATCCCACCGTATCCTTCACCACTTCCGTGCTGAGCATGTTCGTGGGTGAGACCGTTGTCAACGAAGCCGATACCAACTCCGACGGCCTGGTGACCTATTCGAGCAGCAATACCCAGGTGGCCACCGTCGATGCCGAGTCAGGTCTCGTGACTGCCCTCAGCGCCGGCCAGACCACCATCACGGCTACCGTGGCTGCCACCGACAACTACAATCAGGGAAGTGCCTCCTATACGCTCACAGTCGTAGAGTCATCGGGCACAGGCTCCACCACGGAGGACGAACTCACCGCCACCGTGCTCGACCTGCCCTCCTCGTATGGCGATGTATCGGGCAAGACCGCCACTTCGGGTACGGTCTATGCCGCCAATGGCATGACCAACACCAGCAAAGACTATATCCAGATGCGTTCCAGCAACAACAATTCGGGTATCGTCTCCACTTCTTCGGTCGGCACCATCGCCAAGGTGACCGTTACGTGGTCGTCCAATACTGCTAGCGGACGTGTGCTGAACATCTATGGTAGCAATACAGCCTATACATCCCCCACAGATCTCTATGATTCGAGCAAGCAGGGAACCCTCCTGGGCACCATCGTATATGGAACCTCCACGGAGCTGGCCGTCTCTGGAAACTACGCCTACGTCGGCATCCGTTCCAACGCCAACGCACTCTATGCCAACAGCATCCGCATCCAGTGGAACACCGGTTCAGGAACGACTCCCACGCCCGTGGCTCCCACTGTATCGTTCGCTACGGCCACGAAGTCGCTGACTGTAGGTGAGACCTTTACGCAGGCCGTCACTACGAACTCCAACGGTGCTGTTACCTACACGAGCAGCAATCCCCAGGTGGCTACTGTCGAAGCCGCAACGGGCAAGGTGACCGCTGTCAGCGCCGGTACGGCCACCATCACGGCTAACGTGGCTGCCACCAGCAACTACACGGCTGGTACGGCTACCTATACTGTCACCGTCACGGCCTCTGGAAGCTCCACCCTCACGGGCAGCGGCACACAGACCGACCCCTACACCGTGGCCGACGTGCTGCAACTGTTTGCCGACAACAACGTACCCTCTACAGAGGTTTACGTGAGTGGCATCGTGTCGCAAATCAAGTCACTGGATGTCTCGAAATACACCCGGGCACAGTACTATATCTCTGACGACGGTACTACCACCAACCAGTTCTACGTCTATAACGGTCTGTACCTCGACGGTGCCAACTTCACCAGCGATGACCAGTTGCAGGTGGCCGACCAGGTAGTAGTCCTCGGTACGCTCACCACCTATGGTAACACCAACGAATTTGCTGCGAACAGCAAGATTGTCTCCTTGGTTCGTCCCAGCAGCGGCCCCGTGGCTCCCACCGCATCGTTTGCCTCGGCTTCGAAGACGCTGACCGTGGGTGCCACCTACACCCAGACCCTTACGACCAACTCCGACGGTGCCGTCACCTATAGCACATCGAATGCCCAGGTGGCCTCTGTGAATGCCCAGACGGGGCTTGTGACTGCCGTTGCCGTCGGCACGGCCATCATCACGGCCACCGTGGCTGCCACCGACAACTTCACGGCTGCCACGGCCACCTATACCGTCACCGTCACAGACTCGGGCAGCGGCTTGAGCACCGACGAACTCACCGCCACCGTGCTCGACCTGGGCACGTCATACGGCGATGTCACGGGCAAGACGGCTGCTTCGGGTACTGTCTATGCGGCCCATGCCATGACCAATGCCGACAAGGAATTTATCCAGATGCGCTCGAACAACAACAATTCGGGTATCGTTTCCACGGCTTCCGTCGGCACTGTCAACAGCGTGACTGTCGACTGGACTTCTACAACCCAAAGCGGGCGAGTGCTCAACATCTATGGCAGCAACACCGCCTACTCGTCGCCCGCCGACCTCTACGACTCCAGCAAGCAAGGTGCGCTTCTGGGTACTATTGTATATGGTACCTCTACGTCACTGACCGTCTCTGACGACTATGCCTACATCGGCATCCGCTCCAACTCAGGTGCCCTCTACGCCACTGGCATCAACATCGTATGGAACATCACTTCAGGTGCCCTGATGAATCCCTCTGCCTCTTTCGAGGAAAGTGCTGTCACGCTGACGGTGGGCGACACCTACATGCAGACCGTCAACACGAACTCTGACGGTGCCGTCACTTATAGCAGTTCAGACCCCGCAGTGGCCACCGTCGATGCCTCTACGGGACTGGTGACCGCCGTTGCCGCCGGCACCGCAACCATCACGGCCAACATCGCCGCCACTGACACCTATAATGCCGCAGCACCCACCTACACCGTTACCGTCGTGGCCGCCGAGCAGTCGCTCGACTACAACTATGTGAAGGTCACCAGCGAACCCACGGACTGGAGCGGCACGTACCTCATCGTCAATGAGGAGGCCAGTGTGGCACTCGACGGCGGTCGCGAGACACTGAATGCCGCCAGCGGCCAGTCGAACTGCATCACGGTGACCATCGAGGAAGGCCAGATTGCCGCCACCACCTACACTGCAGCCGCTGAGTTCACCGTTGCCAAGATGACGGACGGCTACAGCATCAAGGCCGCCAGCGGCGGTTTCCTCGGCCTGGCCAAGGGCAAGAGTGGCATGGACACCTCTTCGGAGGCTATTGCCAACACACTGGCCTATCATAGCGACGGCGATTCGGTCACCATCGCTTGCACCAGCGTCGTTACCTCGAGCGGCGTTTCTACCGACACTCCTGTCCGCCTGCGCTTCAACGCCAACAACGGCACGCCGCTCTTCCGCTACTATTCCTATTCTACAGCGCTCCAGTCCGTGCAACTCTACAAGAAGGTGTCCAGCGGTGAGGAACCCGGAACGTCGGGCGACGTGAACAGGGACGGCAACGTCTCTATTGCCGACGTGACGGCATTGGTGAACATCGTGCTCGGCAAGGACAGCGGCACTACGCCTGTCTACGACCACGAAGCTGCCGACGTTAACCAGGATGGGCAAGTGACCATCGCTGACGTGACGGCACTGGTAAATATCGTTCTTGGAAAAGCACTGTAATTGAGATGAAATTATTCCGCTTATGGATGCTCAGCCTGTCGCTACTCATCGTGGCGACAGGTTTTGCATACGACCGCCAGAGTTATTACGCTCAGGCTAATGGAAAGTCGGGCCAGTCATTGAAAACCGCCCTATTCGGCATCATTGGCGGTCCCAAGGTAGTCAGCTACGACGGGCTCATTGAGGCCTACGAGAAAACCGATACCCGTCCCGACGGCTACGTGCGCGACTGGTATTCCAACACTACCCGCTTCCGCCACGGTACGGACAAGGCCGGCTCTTACAAGAAGGAGGGCGACTGCTACAACCGTGAGCACTCGGTCCCCCAGTCGTGGTTCGGCAAGGCCAGCCCCATGCGGAGCGACATCGTCCATGTCATCCCCACCGACGGCTATGTCAACAACCGTCGCTCCAGTTTCCCCTTCGGCGAGGTCGGGTCGGCCACCTATCAGTCGAACAGCGGCTACAGCAAGTTGGGCTCGGCCAAGAGCGGACTGGGCTACACGGGCACCGTCTTTGAACCCAACGACGAAGTGAAGGGCGACATCGCGCGCATCTATTTCTATATGGTCACCTGCTACCAGAACAAGTGTACCGGTTGGAGCGGCGGAGTCTTCACTGGCACCACCTATCAGCCTTTGGCAAAATGGGCGTTTGACATGTTCATGCGCTGGTCGAAGCAAGACCCTGTGGACAACGTGGAGCGTACCCGCAACGAGGCCGTCATGGACGTGCAGGGCAACCGCAACCCCTTCGTCGACTTCCCGGGCCTGGAACAGTACGTCTGGGGCGACTACACGAACGTCGGCATCAGTGTGTCCGACTACGTGGACCCCTACACGGGCGAACCAGTCACCCCCGATAACCCGGACAATCCCGACAATCCCGACAACCCGGATGACCCGGACAACCCGGACAACCCAGACAACCCCGACACCCCCATCCCCGGTGTCTCTTATGAGCGCTTGGTCAGTAATAGCTCTGATTTCTCTGGTACTTATCTCATTGTATATGAAGAGGACGAAAAAGCCTTGAACGGCGCGAACGTCTCGGGCGAAAAGGGCAACTACATCCCCGTCACCATCTCTGGCAGCCAGATAGCCGTCACGCGTGAAACCGAAGCCGCAGAGTTCCAAATCGTCAAGAAGACCGGCGGCTATTCCATCCGTGCCAAGAGTGGAGTCTACATCGGTCACGCTTCGGGCAACGACCTCAGTTCCTCCACTTCGGACAGTTTCACGAACACAATCACCGTGTCCGGGGGCGAGGCCACCATCGCCAGCGGCAGCTACTCGCTACGCTTCAACGTCTCGGCCGACCGCTTCCGCTTCTACACGTCGGGGCAGCAGTCCGTCAGTCTCTATCGTCGCACGAAGGCCGATGCCGTCCAGAGTCCGTCGGCCGATGCGGCCGCTGTGCCAGTCTACGACCTCAGCGGCCGCCCGTTGAAGGGGACTTCTTCCACCCCTGGCATCTACATCCAGGGTGGCAGGAAGTATCTTCGCCGATACTGATATGAACTTATCACCCCATGGAGAAAACAACAAATCTTTCAATTAGTTGTTAGATTGGGACAGATTTGCTTTCTATGTTAAAATCCAAATATTTTGCGTTTCACGCAGATGAAGTTGTACTGTGTTGACCCTGTTGTTTTTGACTACATAAACATCAGTGGCATCCAAAAATATTTTGTTTTTAGTGCATCGTATGTCGCAAAATTTTTGTACCTTTGCGGTTGGAAAATCGAGATTGTGTAGACATGGTACATCAGAGATCCTATACTCCGGTTCATACGGCTGAGACAGCCTGTAGTACCTCCTACGCTCGAAAAACGCCCCATTGCGCCGTCCTGTACGGCGCAATTTTGTTTTCTAAGTCGCTGAAACATAGTTGACGAGGCCAGACGGGGCACAACGAAAAACAGAAAAGGTAAAAAGAAAAAGAACATATATGGAACAAGTAAGCGAAACGGAACGGAAGTACATCAAACCGAGTGTCGTCGCCGTCCTCTGGATTGGTGAGGAGGGCTATATGGAAGGTATAGACGTTCGCACCAGTCAGACGGGTGACCCCGACGATGACCACGTGAAAGAAGAAGAGTCCTTTGATGAGGATGTTTGGGAACCGAAGAACGAGAACGTGTGGGACAAAGCGTGGTAACGCGGTTGTACCGAATTCGAGTATTTAAACCAACATCGAAACTAAAAAATAAAAGATATGAACGTTTTCATTAAGTCAACCGCACAGAGTCATGCTCGCATGGACTCTGTCATGACGGGAAAAGGTGGGACGCTGTCCAACGTTTTCATTAAGTCAACCGCACAGAGTCTTGCCCGCACAGGCTCTGTCATGACGGGAAAAGGTGGGACGCAGTCCAATGTTATTATACGAGTTCTCATGCTCCTGCTGCTTATGTTCGGAGTGGCGGGGCAAACGTGGGCGGATACAAGTACATTGACTTTTACTAAAGCCTGTGGCGGTTCGGGTACTGCTGACGATGGCACTACGTGGACGATTACGTCTGATGCTGCTGAAACTACCTATGATGGAACAAAGGGAATTCATTATGGGTCAGGCTCAAAAGCTGTGTCATACTTAAATCTTACAACCTCAGATATATCAGGAACTATTACTAAAATTGTTGTAAATGCTTCTGGTGCGAGTAAGACTGCCGCCAAATTAAATGTAAAAGTCGGTGGAAGTGCTTTTGGAAGTCAAGAATCATTGACAGCAACAGCAACTTCATACACGTTTACAGGATCCGCCTCTGGAGCTATAGAGGTAAGCCTTACGCAAACCTCAGCTACAAAGGCCCTGTATGTAAAGAGTATTACTGTAACTTATACGAAATCTGGCGGTGGCTCTTTGACACCCTCTACGTTTGCCCTATCCACATCGTCTGAGGTGACGTTGAATACAGTAAATACAACGACATCAACAGTAACATGTACTTCCAATAATACGACAACTGAGATGACAGGAAACTCCTCTGATCCCGCAGTTGCCACTTTCTCTAGTACCGGAAACTTAACAGGTACAATCACAGCGAAAGGTGTGGGTACATGTACGATTACGCTAAATCAGGCAGCTTCTACAACAATAGCCGCTGGCGGTCCGCTTGAAATTGATGTTACGGTCAAAGGTGCTTCAGACCTTTCAGTGACTTCTCCCTTGAATGTCTATGTGGGGGGGACGGCTACCATTCAGAAAAGCAGCAGTAGTGACGGGGCAATGTCATACACTTCAAATAATACTTCTGTTACAACAGTAAATAGTGAGGGTGTCGTAATGGGCGTTGCTGAGGGTACAACTACAATCACCGTTTCTCAAGCCGAAGGTTCTTTATATTTGGCCTCTGAACCAAAGACCGTGACGGTAAATGTATCGGCGGCTCCTTCTGGAACCACTTATACTAAGGTAACAAATGCCAGTGGCCTTGAGGATGGGAGCGAGTACATTTTAGTATATGAGTCTGGAACATCTGCTCGAGTGATGGGTGAAATCAGTAGCACTTCTACAAAGTATGGCACAAGTGTATCTGGTTTTACAATAAATGACAACACTATAATGGTAACGGACCAAGCTGTAAATGTATTGACCCTCAGTGCAAATGGTTCTCAGGAAGGCAAGACGAAATACAGATTCCTCACGAGTATAGAGGGGAAGACATTGTGCTGGAACTCTGGGAATAGTTTGAATGTGGACAATGCAAGTGTGGCGAGTAAGTTTGATTGGTTCTTAGAGTATAGTGGAAGCACTTTGACTATCACTAATGTTGGTACATCCACGCGAAAATTAAAGTATAATACTGGTTCTCCTCGATTTGCATGTTATGAATCAGGTCAGGCAGTTGTAGCCTTGTATGTAAAGGAGGAGTCCGGCACAGCCCCGACCTTTACTCCTTCTTCTATCGCCAATCAAAACTTAGTAGTAGGTGCCACATACGAGACAGCGGCCATATCTGTGAATAGTGGAGGGACACTTAGTGCTACGAGTTCCGATGAAGATGTGGCTACGGTGGCGTGGAATGGCACAACGAACAAGGCAACCGTCACAGCCGTTAGTGCTGGTGAAACCACAATCAAGATAAAGGCCGCCAAGAATGGTGAATACAAGTCTGGAGAATTGTCATTTACCGTAACCGTAGTGGCTCCGACTATCGAGTTGAATAAGACTTCAGCGGGATTAGAGATAGGCGGTACGGAGACGCTGACTGCTACGCTGACGAATGCGGATGGGGCTACTGTTGACTGGACGACCTCCGATGACGCTATAGTTTCCATTTCAGGTACTGGTGCATCCCGCACCATCACGGCTGTGACAGCCGGTACGGCAACCATTACGGCCAGCATCAACGTGAATGGGTATGACTATGAAGCTACATGTGAAGTTACCGTGCAGGCTCACTTGGAGGAAGGCGACTACGTCATAGAGCATGATGGACGTTACATGAAGAATGAGATTGTAGAGGGCCGTCTGGGTTCTGATGATAATTGTAACTTCACAACCTCCGGTAAAGCCATTAACCCTGACCCCAGCATAGTTTGGCACATCGCAAAGAGTGGGGACTATTACACTATCTATAATGCTGCAGAGAATAAATATGCAGCAAGTACTGGAGCCAAAAATCAGGCCCAGTTATTGGCAAATGGAACAGACGATAAGGCTAAATGGTCTGTAGATGGTGGAACTGGTGAAACTTGGGATTTTGTAAACAAATATAATGAGGGTAAGAGTATAAATTCCCATCTTCGTTATAATCCTGGGTATGGTTTTGCTTGCTATGCCGAAAGTTTCTCTGAACGTCTGATATTGCATCCTGTAGTAACAGGTCCCTGGATTATGTTGAACAAGAATTCCACAGGGTTGGATCTTGGCTGGACAGAGGTCTTGACAGCCACAACGAATCATCCTGAAGCCACGGTTACTTGGACAAGTTCTGACCCTGCCAAGGTTTCCGTCTCTGCTGATGGGGCAAAGTGCACCATCACGGGCGTAGCTGCTGGTGAAGCCACAATTACGGCCAGCATTACGGTTTCGGGCACCGTCTATTCAGAAACCTGCCATGTGAAGGTCGGTCCTGTGAAAGTATATCAGAAAGTCACTTCGGCAAGTGGGCTTGAAGCAGGCAAGAATTATATATTGGTATATGAGTCTGGAACCTCAGCCCGACTTATGGGTAGTGTCAACAAGCATGGTGGCTCTACATACTATGGAGAAAGTCTCCGTGGATATACTATCACTGATAACAAAATCGCGGTATATGATGAGTCTGTCAATGTGTTGACTTTGTCGGAGGGAACTCCCTCAGGCTATGCATTTGAGACAAGCATTGAAAATCAATACCTCTCTTGGACCAGTGGCAATAGCCTCTCAACGAGTGCTACGAAAGCTGGTAGCACCAGCTGGGAACTGACGTTTACAAGTGGTGAACTGACTGTCACGAATGTGGCAACATCGAGCCGCGAATTGCATTATAATCTGGCTTCTCCTCGTTTCGCATGTTACGACAAATCAGGGCAGCAGCCTGTCGCATTGTATGTGGAAGTGCCTCATTATGCTTTCAGAGTTTACAGTGGTAGTTCCATGGACTATGAGAATGTACTCGTGACAGATGCAGCTCCTGCTCTGACGGATAACCAGGTGGCCGTATTGATTAAGACGCTTACCTCTGCTGAATTAGAAGCAGTACCCGTCCCCATTAAAACTGCTGATAGGGTTGTCATCAACGGTGAGGCGGCCAGCATTGTAGTGACGGACAAGCAGGCTGGTGTCTCGACGAACAACGGCTACACCAACTTCTATGCGCCTGCTGCATTCACGACGACTTCGAAAGTGTCTTATACGCGTAGTGGTGTCAGTGGCTTCAACTCTGTCTGCCTGCCGTTCAGCTATACGGTGGCACAGGCATGCTCTGCCAGCATGTTTGGCACTGACGCAGAAATCTATGTGCTGGGGTCTGTGACGGACGGAACTGTGAATTTCGTGAAGATGACAGAGGGCACAGTGGCTGCCGGTACCCCCGTGATTGTGAAGACTTCGACCACTACTTCGTGGAACATCAACGGGCTTTCTGGCACATTCGCCGTGAACGGTGCAGCCCCCGTAGAAGACCCGAAGAGCGACGGCTCTCGCAAGGCCACGCTGAAGGGTGCATACCAGACGCTGACCATCAACACGGGCGACGCTTCGGAGACGGGGCACAGCTACTATAAGCTGAATGCAGACGGTACCTACTTCGTGAAAGTTCCCGCCAATGCCAAGGTCTATCCGTTCCGTGTCTATCTCGATGTGGAGACCCTCGGCGCGGCTCCCGCTCCTGCCCAGCTGAGCTTCCGGCTCATCGACGGAGGTGACTTTGTCATGGATCCCACCGTGTCCATCTCTGACGTGACGACGCTCGTCAACATGCTGCTCGGCAAGGGCAATGTCACGACCACGGATGACGGCATCCACTACGTTCGTCCTACCGACGGCCAGCAGATGAGTGCCGACTGGGACGGCGACGGTCAGGTGTCCATCTCCGACGTGACGAAACTCGTCAACAAGGTTCTCAAGAAATAGTCATTTCTTCATACCCCCGGAGGACTTGTTCCTCCATTGATTCACGGGTGCTCTCCCCATCCCCACCCATCCCCAGAGAGCCCCGTGAATCTTCTTTTTTGATAGTTTTTATTTATAAAACAACTGGAACAACTCGGAACAACTTTTTTGTGTTAAACGCGGATTGGGTTGAATCCGTCAACGGGGTAAAATTGAACCACAGGGCACACAGAGTTCGGCTTGTAAAGATTCTCCGTGTGGCGATAAGTCCCTAATCATAGATGGAGTGCCCCTGCCGGGGCAGAAATCTTTCCAATCTGTCCAAATCTAATAATGAATTGAAAGAGTTGGATGAATTTGTGAGATTGTTGTTCTTGTTGTTTTTTGTTGTTTCTGTTGTTCTTATTGTTACTATTGGCCTTGTTGTTTTTCTCCGTAGTCACGGGTTGCTTAGCCATGTTGTGCCTAGCAGGGGGCACGTTTTTCGTGCGATTATTTGGAGAAATGGATTTATCGTCGTACCTTTGTCGTTGAAAGAGGCGATAGCAATCTTAGCATGTTACAACCCATACTGACACAGGAAGAGAAGGAGACGCTGTGCGGACTGGTAACGGAGGCGCAGCGAGTGGTGGTGGTGTGTCACCAGAACCCCGACGGCGATGCCATCGGGAGCATGGCGGCCATGACATTGTTGATGAGGCGAATGGGAAAACAGGTGACGGGCATCGCCCCGAATAATTTCCCAGACTTCCTGCACTGGCTGCCTACGGCGGACGAAGTGCTGATGGCCTTCAAACATCACGACAGTGTGGACCGTGCGCTGGAGGAAGCCGACCTCATCATGATGCTCGACCTCAACACCCAGAGCCGCATGGGCGACTTGTTGGGTGCAAAGGTGGAGGCAGCCCGGGGACGACGAATCATGATTGACCACCATCTGGACCCGGACATCCCCTGCGAACTGGTGGTGTCGCATCCCGAAATGTCGAGCACGTGCGAGGTGTTGCTGCGCGTGATGGCGGACATGGGATGGACCGAGGGACTGACCGCCGAGGAGGCTTCGGCCCTATACACGGGACTGATGACCGACACGGGCAATTTCTCGTATGCGTCGAACCGTCCCGAGGTGTTTGAGGCCGTCAGTGTGTTGCTGGCTACGGGCATCGACAAGGACCGCATCTATCGCAACGTCTTCTTCACCTACAGCGAGGGACGCATGCGCATGATGGGCTACCTGCTTTACGTGAAGATGGAGGTGCTGAAGGGCATGAACGCAGCCCTCATCACGATGACGAACGAGGAGCGGAAACTCTTTCAGGTGAAGAATGGTGCTACGGAAGGCATCGTGAACCTCCCCCTGCAAATCGAGGGCATGAAACTGAGCATCTTCCTGCGGGAGGATACGGAACAGAAGGGGCTCATACGGGTGTCAACCCGAAGCGTGGACGACTTTCCCTGTAACGAGCTTTGTGCCCGCTTCTTCAACGGAGGCGGCCATAAGAATGCCTCCGGCGGCAGTCTGCGGATGACGATGCTGGAGGCGACGAAGGTGGTGAAGGAAGCCGTGAAGGCGTATAGCGACAAGCTTGCAGACTCACCCCCAGCCCCTCTCTGTGAGCGAGGGGAGTAGATACGTCTGGCGGTTGATTGATGATTCACTGATAATTATAATATTTTGCTAATAATGACAAAAATGGTAAAAAGAGAGCATGAGTATATACGCCCCTTCCTGTCAGGATGGGGATGGGGGAGAGTCTTCATGTGGGTAGCTTTCCTCGGCGTGCTCTGTGCTTCATGCAAGGACAACGAGTCGTATGCCGAGCAGAAGGAGAAAGAGCGCAAGGCCATTACGGCCATGGTGGCGCGGAGTCCCCTGGTCTTGGTTGGAGCCAACTCCGATACGCTGCTGAACATTCCACGGATGAACGTCATCTCGCTGGAGCAGTTTGAGGCGCAGGACTCGATGACGGACGCTTCGAAGGACGAGTTCGTGCTGTTTGCCAATACGGGCATCTACATGCAGATTGTGCGAAAGGGAGCAGGCAAAAAGATGAAGAGCGGAGACAATAAGCGCATCATCTGCCGTTACTGGGAGTATAACATCATGGGCGACAGCCTGCAGAGCAGCAATCGGGTGCCCTACTGGATGACGAACCCGGAAATAATGGACGTGAGCAACAATTCCGGGACCTTCACGGCCAGTTTCAATACGACGGAGAACGGTGGCGGTGCCATGTATCGGCTCTACAATTCCACGGCTGTGCCTTCGGGATGGATTGTGCCGCTGACGTATATCAACATAGGCCGGCAGACTACGCCCGACGAGGGGATTGCCCTCGTGCGCCTGATTGTGCCGCACACGCAGGGCACGGGGGATGCCACGAACAATGTCTATCCCTGTTTCTACGAGATTTCGTATGAAGCAATGAGAGATTAGTGTCTCATTAGACCCTGAAAAATAGGAATACTTTCTTATGCCCGTAAGAAAGTATTCCTATCGCCATAAGAAAGCTTTCTTCAGCCTTGAAGAAAGCTTTCTTGTTTTGGCCCTCCCTTCGGCTGGTCCGGTAGGTGAGGTGCAGATAGCTTATATGATCATGAGATCGCTGAGGATGTCGTCGCTGACGAAAAGCCCCTGACGGGTGAGACGGAGTGTCTCGCCCATTTCTGTCTGCACCAGCTCCAGGGTGCCGCGCCGTAGGTGGGGGGCTGCCATGCGCCGGCAATAGGCAAGCCGCTCTTCTCCGAAGTCCCGTGCCAAGGCCGTGAGGGAGAGTCCCTCGCAGGTGCGGAGGCGGAGCATGATGCGCTCGTTGTAGCGGTCGGTGGGGGTGAGGGACTCCGTAGTGGAGGGTAGGCGGCCTTCGTTGAGGACGCGGATGTATTCTTGGATATTTTCGCAGTTGAAACTGCGAATACAGGACGAGGGACTGTAGCTGTGGGCACTGGCTCCGAGGCCGAGGTAGGGCGACTCCGTCCAGTAGGATGAGTTGTGGCGCGAGCGGAAGCCCGGACGAGCGAAGTTGGAAATCTCGTAGTGTTCCAGTCCGGCCGATGCGGTGAGGTCTATGAGGCGCTGGTAGCAGGCGAGGCTCAGTTCCTCGTCGGCTTCGCGAAGGATGCCTTGGTCGCGGAGACGGGTGAGGGGTGTGCCAGGCTCGAACTGTAAGGCGTAGGCCGAAAGGTGGGGGATGCCGAGGTCGAGGAGTTCCTGCACGTCGTGCTCGAACATTGCCAAAGTCTGGCCGGGAAGACCATAGATGAGGTCGAGGCTGAGGTTGGTGTAGCCCGCATCCCGGAGGAGACTTACGGCGTGACGTGCCTGTCGGGCGGTGTGGCGGCGTCGGAGGGTGCGGAGGATGTTGTCGTTGAGACTCTGCACGCCCATGCTGATGCGGTTGACGGGTGTGGAGCGCAGGGCATCGACCCATTCAGGGGTAACGTCGTCGGGGTTGGCCTCGATGGTAATCTCGGAGAAGGGCGAGGAGACCGGCATGAGATGCCGACATGTGCGACTCGTTGAGGCGGCGTACTGACATACGGCACTCAGGAGACGGGAGAGTAGGGCGGGGGAGAGCAAAGATGGGGTGCCTCCGCCGAGATAGAGGGTGAGGGGGGCGGGGGCGCTGGCGGTGACGAGGGCCGCGAGTTCCGAGGCACGGAGGTCGAGCTCCCGCTCCAGGGCCTCGACGTAGGGTTGGTGCCAACTGGGAGGGAGAGTGGTGGAAAAGAAGTCGCAGTAGATGCACCTACTGCGACAGAAAGGGATGTGGATGTAGATACCAGCCATCGTGTGAGGGGCTACTTAGCATCCTTGAGGAGCCACTTCCCGTCGTGCTTCACGAGGCTGAGCTTGCGTTCGTTGGTCTCGTCCTTGTCGTTGGTGACGCTCACGGTGACCACGGCGGTGCCCGCTTCCTCGTCGATTTGCTGGTCGATGATTTTGAAACTCTTCAGGGCTGTCAATTGTCCGTCTTCCTGTTTGGCCTTCTCTTCCAGAAGAGCTGCCAATTTCTCTTTCTCCTCCTGTGTGTAGTTGCAGTATTCGAGAGCCTCTTGGTAGTTTCCTTTTTGGAGGGCGGTGATGTAGTCCTCGACAACGGTCTTGGGTTCGCTTCCTCCCGAGGAACAAGCCGCAATGACGAATGCAATGGCACACACGAGGGTGATGGTCATGAGTTTTTTCATAGTGGTAGTGTTATTAGGGGTTAAACATGATGGGTTGTTGCAGATGGGGGGAGTTGAACACCTGAGAGGGCATGATGCAACGGGTGGACATGAGCGGAAGTCCCGCGTCGCGACGCTCGTCGCCCACGAGGTCAATGCCGGCCGTGCGGTAGGCATCGACGATGAGTTCTGTACAGTACATGCGCGTCGTGTCCCGGCCGTCGTAGTCGTGGTCGAAGAGCGTACCACGGCGGTAGACTTCCATTGCCTTGCGAGCTGCGTGGTATCCTGCCTTGCGGTTGCACGGGCGACATACTGCGCCGCATTGGGCATAGCCCCTGGCATAGAATTCGGCCGGACGTGACATCTTCACACGGTCCGGGTCGCCCTGGTAATCGGGTTCCCCGGGTACGGCATGTACAATCATGGGCACGCCGGCCGAGTCCACCACGATGCCCACGTGGGAAAATATGCCGCCCGTGTCCTGACGGACCACGAGAGTGCTGGCGAGTCCCGTGCAGCGACGAAAAACCACGTCGCCAGCCTCCAGACGGAGCGTGTCGGGCAGAATTGCCCCCCCAGGGCGGGGCTGATGGCGACATGCCGTCAGGGCCAGGATGGAAAGCAAAAGCGGCGTACGGTGATTCATGCCTCAGTTTGTACCTATTTATTATATGTGAGAGTCTGGACAAAGTTATGGAAAAAGACAATACAAAGCAAGACATTGGCCAATTTTGGAGTCTGAGTGCAAAAAAACGTGGCAAAGATTTGGTCACATCGCAGGTTTTCACTAAATTGCAAACCGATTGGGCCTTCTGGAGGCCAAAAAGAGCTAATACATTAAACTTAAACACTAATATTATGAAGGTTTATCAGACTCATGAGATTAAGAACATTGCCTTGCTGGGCAATGACGGTGCAGGTAAAACAACCCTCACGGAGAGCCTGCTCTTCGAAGCAGGCATCATCAAGCGTCGCGGCCGCATCACGCAGAAGAATACCGTCAGCGACTATTTCCCCGTGGAGCAGGAGTATGGCTATTCGGTCTTCAGCACGGTATTCCACGTGGAGTGGAACGGAAAGAAACTGAACATCATCGACTGCCCTGGCAGTGACGACTTTGCCGGTGCGGCCATCACGGCACTGAACGTGACCGACACGGCCATCCTGTTGCTGAAGGGTGCCAACGGCGTAGAGGTGGGCACACAGAACCACTTCCGCTATACGGAAAAGTTGAAGAAGCCCGTCATCTTCCTGGTGAACCAACTGGACGACGAGAACACGGACTACGACAAAATCCTGGAGCAACTGACCGAAATCTACGGTTCGAAGGTGGTGCCCGTGCAGTATCCCATAAAGACCGGTCCGGACTTCAACGCCGTCATTGACGTGCTGCTGATGAAGAAGTATTCGTGGGGACCCGAAGGTGGCGCACCCACCATCGAGGATATTCCTGCCGACCAGATGGACAAGGCATCGGAGATGCATCGCGTGCTGGTGGAAGCCGCTGCTGAGCACGACGAGGCCCTGATGGAGAAGTTCTTCGAGAGCGAGAGCCTGACCGAGGACGAGATGCGCGAGGGCATCCGCAAGGGACTGGCCGCACGCGGCATGTTCCCCGTCTTCTGCGTCTGCGCAGGCAAGGACATGGGTGTGCGCCGCCTGATGGAGTTCCTGGGCAACGTGGTTCCCTTCGTGGACGAAATGCCTCCCGTCTTCAATACCCGTGGTGCTGAGGTGAAACCCGATGCTGACGGGCCGACGAGTCTCTTCTTCTTCAAGACCAGCATGGAGCCGCATATCGGTGAGGTGCAGTACTTCAAGGTGATGAGTGGCAGAGTGCGTGAGGGGGATGACCTGACGAACGCCGACCGTGGCTCTAAGGAGCGCATCGCTCAGCTGTTCTGCTGCGCCGGCCAGAACCGCATCAAGGTGGAAGAACTGGTGGCTGGCGACATCGGCTGCACCGTGAAACTGAAAGACGTGAAGACCGGCAACACGCTGAACGACAAGAACTCTGAGAGCCGCTTCAATTTTATCAAGTACCCCAATACGAAGTATTCACGTGCCATCCGCGCGGTGAATGAGAGCGAGACGGAGAAGATGATGAACGCCTTGCAGAAGATGCGCGAGGAAGACCCCACGTGGCAGATTGAGCAGTCGAAGGAACTGCGCCAGATACTGGTACACGGGCAGGGCGAGTTCCATCTGCGCACGCTGAAGTGGCGCATGGAGAACAACGAGAAAATCCAGATTGTCTTTGACGAACCGAAGGTGCCCTATCGTGAGACCATCACAAAGGCTGCTCGTGCCGACTATCGCCACAAAAAGCAGTCGGGCGGTGCCGGCCAGTTTGGTGAAGTGCACCTGATTGTGGAACCCTACGTAGAGGGTGAACCGACGAAAGAGGTTTACAAGTTCGGCGGTCAGGAGTTCCGTATCAATGCCAAGAGTGAGGAGGTGGTTGACCTGGAGTGGGGCGGCAAGCTCGTCTTCATCAACTCTGTGGTCGGCGGTGCCATCGATGCCCGTTTCATGCCTGCCATCTTGAAGGGTATCATGCAACGCATGGAGCAGGGTCCCTTGACGGGCTGCTATGCCCGCGACGTGCGTGTCATCGTCTATGACGGCAAGATGCACCCCGTAGACTCCAACGAACTTTCGTTCATGCTTGCCGGCCGTCAGGCCTTTGCCCAGGCTTTCCGCGAGGCTGGTCCGAAGATTCTGGAACCTATCTATGACGTGGAAGTGTTCGTGCCGAGTGACAAACTGGGCGATGTGATGAGCGACTTGCAGGGACGTCGTGCCATGATTATGGGCATGACCAGTGAGGCCGGATACGAGAAACTGACCGCTCGCGCTCCGCTGAAGGAAATGTCGTCGTACAGTACTGCCTTGAGCAGTCTGACCGGTGGACGTGCCAGCTTCATAATGAGTTTCGCAAGCTATGAGCTTGTGCCTGCCGACGTGCAGCAAAAACTTGTCAAGGAGCACGAAGAGGAAACCACAGATTGACCGAAGACGGCCGGAATTTGTTAAGAATATTAAAAACGGAGCAAGAATTGACGGTTCTTGCTCCGTTTTTTAACATTTTCCCTTATCTTTGTGGCATGAAACGTTGGGTGACTTGGAGTATTAGCATCGGTATCGGTGTCAGTTTCGTGGTGCTGCTGGTTTTGCAGACCCAGTACACGGCCATGATGGTGAAGATGCGCACCGACCAATTCGACGAAAGCGTGAAGCGCAGTCTGGACCAGGCATCGCACGATTTGGAGCGCAACGAGACGTTCAACTATCTGGAGGGCATCGTGTCGAACTACGTGGAAGACCTGACCCAGGTGAACAATGAACACGAGCAGCCCCATTCGAAAAAAGTGCTGGGAAATCCCACGCTGATGGGGGTGCAGCGCTTTGACACCATCAATATGATGCCCCGTCTTTCGCTCGGCATGAACCAGCAGAATCCGTATGCCGTGCCGAACCAACAGTTCCAGATGGCCATGCGCAATGCTTATCTCTACCAGAAAGGAATCCTGGATGAGGTAATCTATTCGATACTCTACAGCGCCAGCGAAAACTCGTTTGAGGAACGCATCGATACAAAGTTCCTCGATGCCTGCCTGCGCATGGACCTGGAACAGAACGGTGTGACGCTCCCCTTCCACTTCTCCATCCTGACCAGTGACGGGCGCGAGCTGTACAGGTGTCCCGACTATACGGAGAACGGCAACGAACACACCTATACACAGATACTCTTCCGCAACGACCCCAGCAGCAAGATGGGGGTCATGAAGGTGCATTTCCCCGGGCGTAGCAAATATGTCCGCGGTGTGGCCCGCCTGATGATGCCTGCCATGGTGTTCACGCTGATTCTGTTCGTCACGTTCATGTTCACTATCTATCTGTTCGTGCGCCAACGCAAGATAGACGAGATGAAAAATGACTTTGTGAACAATATGACCCACGAGTTCAAGACACCCATTGCGAGTCTGTCACTGGCAGCGCAGATGTTGGCCGACGAGAGCGTGAATAAGACCCCCTCGATGTATGAAAACTTGGGAAAGGTGATAGACACGGAGACAAAACGTCTGAGGTATCAGGTGGAGAAGGTACTGCAAATGTCGCTCTACGACCATGACAACATAGCCCTGAAACCCGTAGAACTGAATGCCGACGACCTGGTGGAGAGCATTATTGGAACTTCATTTGCCCTGAAGGTGGAACGGATGGGGGGAGAAATTGAGGCACAGTTCGATGCGGAGAATCCGAATGTATACTTCGACGAGATGCATTTCACTAACGTCGTGTCTACGCTGTTGGACAATGCCGTGAAATATCGGCGCGAAGAGGTGCCTCTGAGGCTGGTCGTGCGTACGTGGAACCAGGGAAAGAAGTATTTCCTGAGCATCCGTGACAACGGCATCGGCATCAAGAAGGAAGACCTGAAACGAGTGTTTGAGAAGTTCTACCGTGTGCATACGGGCAATCAGCACAACGTGAAGGGCTTCGGACTGGGGCTGGCCTACGTGAAAAACATGGTGCGGCAGCACAAGGGTACGGTCAAGGTGGAAAGTGAAGTGGGGCAGGGGACGACATTCACGCTTGTGCTGCCCACGTTGGAGAACTGAACATTTAACACAAATATGAAATATTATGGAGACAAGACAACACATTCTGCTATGCGAGGACGATGAGAGCCTGGGCATGTTGCTGAGGGAGTACTTACAGGCAAAAGGCTACGATGCCGAACTATGTCTGGATGGCGAAGCGGGGTACAAGACCTTCCTGAAGAACCACTACGACATGTGTGTGCTGGATGTGATGATGCCCAAGAAGGATGGATTCACACTGGCTCAGGAAATCCGTGAGGTGAACCCTGACGTTCCCATTATCTTCCTGACGGCAAAGAACCTGAAAGAAGACATCTTCGAAGGGTTCAAACTGGGTGCGGATGACTATCTGACGAAACCCTTCTCGATGGACGAACTGGTGTATCGCATGGAGGCTGTCCTGCGTCGTGTGAAGACGGTACGCTCGCCGATGGCCGAACAATACAAGTTGGGCAAGTTCATCTTTGACACCCAGCGACAGATATTGTCAATCGGTGACGAACAAGTGAAACTGACCACGAAGGAGAGTGAACTGCTGAGCCTGCTTTGCGCCCATGCCAACGATGTGTTGCTCCGTGAGGTGGCATTGAAGTCTATCTGGATTGATGACAACTACTTCAACGCACGCTCCATGGATGTCTATATCACGAAACTGCGCAAGCATCTGAAGGGAGACCCCACCATTGAGATAAACAACGTACACGGGAAGGGGTATAAACTCATCGTGCCAGAGTTGCTCGATGAGTAGAGCGGGACACATGGCGGAAAACAAGCAGAGGCGGCAATCAATTGCCGCCTCTGCTTTCTTTTTGGGAGGATTTCAGTATCCTTACTTTATTCTTCTTGTAATGACAATGTGGGCGATAAGTCCCAGAATCATCAATGCAAGGGCACTGAACTGAACGATGTTATTGTCCACCCACTGCATGAAATAACTAATCACCAGCACAATGGCTCCCAGAATAATCATCAGTATTCCGATGTTCTTTTTCATAATTATATGTATTTTTGTTTTAGTGTTTGCATTATTCATTTGCAAAATAACACAAAAAAAACGATATTGCGAAACATTTCAGGCAAAAAAACTCTTTATCCGCCCATATTCGTGCCAGAAGGGGAACTGAAACGCATTTTTTCGGAGAATAGGAGCAAAATGCTTGGCAGAATGCGAGAAAAATCGTACCTTTGCACCGCTTTATGCAAAATAACCAATTATTAACCAACTAAAACGTATTATGAACCAGTACGAAACCGTTTTCATTTTAACTCCCGTTTTGTCTGATGATCAGATGAAGGAAACGGTAAACAAGTTCAAAGGCCTGCTCACCGATAACGGTGCAGAACTCATCAATGAGGAACTGTGGGGCATGAAGACTTTGGCTTACCCTATCCAGAAGAAAACTACGGGTTTCTATGTAATGTTCGAGTTCAAGGCTCAGCCTGAACTTATCAAGAAGCTGGAAGTGAACTTCCGTCGCGATGAGAAGGTCATCCGCTTCCTGACCATCAAGAACGAGAAGTATGCCGCTGAGTATGCTGAGAAGAGAAGAAACAAGTTTAACAAGAAGGAGGAGGCTTAAACCATGACACAGCAAGCATCTGAAATCCGTTACCTGAACGCTCCCGTCATCGACACCAAGCGTAAGAAGTATTGCCGTTTCAAGAAGAGCGGTATCAAGTATATCGACTACAAGGATCCCGAATTCCTGAAGAAGTTCCTCAACGAGCAGGGTAAGATTCTTCCCCGTCGTATCACCGGAACCTCTCTGAAGTACCAGCGTCGCGTGGCTCAGGCTGTTAAGCGTGCCCGTCACTTGGCTCTGCTGCCCTTCGTAACCGATATGATGAAATAATTAAACTAGGAGGTAAGATTATGGAAATTATTCTGAAAGAAGATGTTATCGGCTTGGGTTACAAGAACGATATCGTGAATGTGAAGTCTGGATACGGACGTAACTATCTTATCCCCACGGGCAAGGCCGTTATCGCCAGCGAGAGTGCTAAGAAGGTGCTCGCCGAGAACCTGCGTCAGCAGGCTGTGAAACTCGCTAAGATTAAGGCTGAGGCTCAGGCTGTTGCCGACAAACTTGCAGGCGTGGCTCTGACCATCGCTACCAAGGTCAGCAACTCCGGTTCTATCTATGGCAGCGTAAACTCTCTGCAGATTGCTGACGAGCTCCAGAAACTTGGCTTCGACATTGACCGCAAGAAGATTGTGGTGAAGGATGTGAAGACGGTTGGTGATTTCGTGGCCGTCGTGAAACTCCATAAGGAGGTTAGTGCAGAGGTTCCCTTTACGGTAGTTGCCGAGGGTGCTCCCGCAGTTGAGGAAACTCCCGTGGCTGAGGCTCCCGTAGTAGAGGAGACTCCCGCTGTGGAAGAAACTCCTGCTACGGAGGAAACTGCTGAGGAAGCTGCAGAGTAAATACTGCGAGCATATCACAGAATACAAAAAAATGTCGCCCCGATTCTTCACAAGAGGTATCGGGGCGACATTTTTTTGTGTGGCAATCCATTCCGCAAATGAGCAAAGTGGCACAGGCCGCTACGTTGGCCGTCGGCCATTTGTCGGCAATCCAACCTTACGGTCACCACGTTCTCGGGAGAACGCCAGACACGTTGGACAATGGTATTGCCGGCTTTCAGCAGGTTGCCCTTTTCGAGTGGTTGAAAGGCTTTAAGTTGAAGGGATTTATGTCGTATCGAAAACCATCCTTTACGCGGTTGGTAGTTCCATTCCCATGACGGGTCGGTGAAGTCCTGCAGGTCTTGATAGACGTTTTTCGCCTCCGAGAGGGGGCGCGGAATGGAAACAAAAAAAGAAGGGACTGCACCTGGTGCAATCCCTTCAACTGACTTATTGTCCGTTTCTGATTACTGCTGCTCTGCAACGGGCTCAGCAGCAACTTCAGCTGCAGCGGTGTCCTGGCTGGTGGTGTCCTCAACAACTGCAGTTGTGTCTA
The DNA here is from genome assembly GCA_017453445.1 of Bacteroidaceae bacterium. Classification (GTDB taxonomy): domain Bacteria; phylum Bacteroidota; class Bacteroidia; order Bacteroidales; family Bacteroidaceae; genus Physcousia. The sequence goes on along the minus strand of JAFTEX010000046.1, from coordinate 185 downwards.
CACAAGCGGCGGTGGTGTCCTCAACAACCTCAGCCTGCTTTGTACCGTTACCGCAAGAAGCGAAAGAAATAGCTGCTACAGCTACGAACAAGAATGCTAACTTTTTCATTTTTTTCTTTTTTTAATTTAGTAAAAAAATCAAATGCTTTTAAAACCGATGCAAAGGTACGGACTTTTTCAATACG
>JAFTEX010000045.1 GCA_017453445.1 Bacteroidaceae bacterium | reverse complement strand
CCGTTCGCGGACTTTACATAGTAGATGGAAAATTGAAAGTCGTCCGTTAGGGCGACTTTCAGTCTTTTCTATACCTGCGTATCTCCTTCGATATAGTTCTCCATGTAGAACTGCTCACCGTTGAAGACGGCGTAGGTGCATTGTGTTATCCAGTCGCCGAGGATGAGCATGCGGCATTGCTGGGTGAGCATGAGGTCGAGTTCGATGTGGCGATGCCCGAACAGGAAGTAGTTGATGTCGGGATGCGATTTCAGGTATTTTTTGGCATAGAGCACCAGATGTTCCTTGTCTTCCCCCAGATAGGGTGGGTCGCCGCCATTGCCCTCTTGCAGGTTGGGTTCGTGTGCCAGTCGGCTATGCTTGGCCCAGCTGAGCCCGAATGCCATGCCCAGGTCGGGGTGCAACCAACGGAACATCCATTGGCAAACAGGGTTGTGGAAGACACTGCGGATGAACTTGAACTTCGGGTCTGGGTCGCCCAGTCCGTCGCCATGCCCGATGTAGAAAGTCTTGTCGGCGATGGAGAGTGTGATGGGTTCGTGATGCATGATGACGCCGCACTCGTCGTGCAGGTAATCCCAGCACCAGATGTCGTGGTTGCCCGTGAAGAAGTGTACTTCTACTCCGTCGTCGGTCAACTCGCTCAACTTGCCGAGGAAACGCGTGAAGCCTTTAGGCACGACACGGCGATACTCGAACCAGAAGTCGAACATGTCACCAAGCAGGTAGACGGCTTCGGCCTTAGGCTTGATTTCATCGAGGAAACGCACCAGACGGCGCTCTTGCTGGCGTGTGTGTTGGAGAGCCAGGCTACCCAGATGGGCATCGGAGAGGAAATAAATGTTTTTCATAGCAGTCCCAATTCCAGTTTTGCTTCTTCGCTCATCATGTCTTTGTCCCACTCGGGCTCGAACACGAGGTTCACGTCCACCCTTTTCAGCCCTTCGATGGTCTCAAGCTTCTGGCGCACATCTTCCATGATGTAGTCGGCAGCCGGACAGTTCGGGGCCGTGAGTGTCATGTCTACGGCCAGTGCCGTGTTGTCCTCCGAGAGTTCAATGCGGTAGATGAGCCCTAAGTCATAGATGTTTACGGGGATTTCGGGGTCGAAAACCGTCTTCAGCATATCTATGGCCTTTTCTTGTATTTGCAGTTCGTCCATATCCTTGTAATTCTATTCCCACTATATTTTACCTTGCTCTCTGTAGCTGTAGAAGCCCGTACTGGCCACGATGATGTGGTCGACGAGTTGGATGTTCATGGTGCGGCAGGCCTCGGCGACACTGTGCGTCAGGCGGTTGTCTTCGTTGCTGGGCGTGAGGTTGCCGCTGGGGTGGTTGTGGCAGAGCACGATGCCGGCAGCCCGGTTGATTAGCGCGTGGCGAAGCACTTCGCGCACGTCGACTGCCGTGCCGGTCAGTCCCCCCTTGCTGATAAGTGCGGAACCGATGATGCTGTGGTTCTGCCTTAGCATGATTATGCGGCATTCCTCTAAATGCAGGTTGCGCATGTCGTCGAAGTATTCGTAGGCATCCAGGCTGTTCGTAATCTTCTTGCGCACCACGACTTCCTCCCGTCGGCGTCTGCTGCCCAGTTCGCAGGCGGCCAGTAGTGTGATGGCCTTGGCCTCGCCGATGCCCTTGTAGCGGCTGACGAGGTCGTCTATGGTCATGTGCCCCAGTGTGTTCAGACTGTTGTTGCAGTCGTGCAACACTCTTTGCATCAGCCCGACCGCTGTTTCTTCGGCGTTGCCGCTCCCGATGAGTATGGCCAGCAGTTCTGCGTCGCTCAGGGCGGCAGGCCCCTGGCCCATCATCTTTTCACGGGGGCGTTCGTCCAGTGGCAGGTCTTTGATGTTAACTTTTGTCATGGGGCTGTGTCGGGTCATTTATAAAAGGTTTTCTTGAATGCTTGCAGTTCTTCGTTCCTACCCCGCACGCATCGAAGCCACCAGGCGCGGAGGAATCCCGTGCCGTAGCCCGTCAGCTGGATGAAGGAAGCAGGAATGCTCAAAAAGCCCACTTTCAGGCTGTGGTTCTTTATCGAGGAGTCAATGAAGATAATGAGCGAATAGAGCAGAAGAGGCAAGAGGGCAAGCACCATCAGTGCGGCACCCATATAAGCCACGACAAGCCCCATGTTGCACCCCGTAGAACCACAATAGCCAGCCCACAGACCTATGCCGACAAAGACCAGCCCCGTAAGGAAAAGTGCGGCAAGCAAGGCTACCCCCACCGTGAACAGGGCCGGGAGCATGTGGACGAGTTTCAGGCTTTCGGGATATTTCTTGTAAAGGTTGATGCGGGCGATGCCGCTATTGTGGACCTGACGGAAAAACTTGCGGAAGTCGGTCCGGCGCTTGTGCCATACCCATGCATCCGGGAACAGGCGGCAGCGTGCCCCGCTCTTGAAGATGCGGATGCTGAAGTCGATGTCCTCGCCGAAACGCATGGCAGAGAAACCGTTCAACTGCCTGAATAAATCTGCACGGATGCCCATGTTGAAGGAGCGGGGATAGAACTTGTCGAGAGCCCCCTTTCCGTTCCCTCTTAATGGGGAAGACCCGCCTCGGATGCCGCCTGTGGTGAAGAATGAGGTCATGGAGTAGTTGATGGCCCTTTGTATGGGAGTGAAACTCTCGTGCGCACGGTCAGGACCGCCGAATGCCTCACAGGGATTGGCCGTCAGTTCCTCGTCCACTGCTGCCAGATAGCCTTCGGGCAGTACGACGTCGCTGTCCAGCACTATCAGGTATTCCCCGCGGCTGCGCTCCGCCCCGTAATTGCGGGATTGCCCCGGACCGCTGTTGGGCTTCTCGAAGTAGTGGACGTCCAGCCCTTGGCTGTACTTCTTTACAACCTCTTCGCATGGCACCTGTGAACCGTCCTCCACGACGATGACCTCGAATCCCTTCAGTGTCTGCCTTGTGAGACTTTCCAACAATTCGTCTACTTCGTCCGGGCGGTTATAGACAGGTATGATGAGGGAGTATTTCACCGGTTTTTCCATGTTTCTCAGTCCTTCCATTCTTCCAGTGCCTCCATGGCCTCTGCCCATTCGTCTTCGGCCTGTGACAACTGTTGTTTCAGCTTGCTATGCTTTTCGTATAGCGACATGTCGCTGCCGCCTTCGGGGGTAGCCATTTGAGCCTCCAAGATGGAAATGGCCTGTTCCAGTTCCGTGATTGCCTGTTCGGCCTCGGCCACGGCTTTTTCTGCTTTCTTCCGCTGGCGGGCTTGTGCCTTTTGTGCCTCAAAGGCCCTGCGGCCATCTTGGTGGGAAGGGAGAGGCGAGGGATGAGAAGAGGATAGATTCTTTTCCTGAAAGCTGTTCGAGGCGGCTAATTCATTTCTCTTCTCACTTCTCACTTCTTTCTTCTCGCTCTCCTTCAGATAGTCATAGATGCCGCCCAAATGTTCCCTCACCTGGCCGTCGGCAAAGGCATAGACGCGTGAGACGAGTCCGTCGAGGAAATAGCGGTCGTGACTGACCAGGATGACCGTGCCGTCGAACTGGCGGATGGCCTCCTTCAGCACGTCTTTCGAGCGCATGTCCAGGTGGTTGGTGGGTTCGTCGAGGATGAGCAGGTTGACGGGTTCCAACAGCAACTTTATCATGGCCAACCGCGTGCGCTCGCCGCCTGAGAGCACCTTCACCTTCTTCTCCGACTCCTCGCCGCCGAACATGAAGGCACCGAGTATGTCGCGAATCCGGGTGCGGATGTCGCCTCGTGCCACGCGGTCGATGGTGTCGAAGACGGTCAGTTCGCCGTCGAGCAGTTGTGCCTGATTCTGGGCGAAGTAACCAATCTCCACGTTGTGCCCAATCTTCAGGTGTCCGTCGAAGGGAATCTGCCCCATGATGCACTTCACCAGCGTGGTCTTTCCCTCGCCGTTTCGGCCCACGAAGGCCACCTTCTCGCCTCGGCGGATGGTGAGGTTGACGTTGTGGAATACGTTGTGGGTTCCGTAGGTTTTCCCCACTTCCTCGCAGACGATGGGGAAGTCGCCCGAGCGCTGGCTGCAAGTGAACTTCAGTCGCAGCCGCGAGTTGTCCACCTCGTCGATTTCGATGGGCACAATCTTTTCCAGTGCCTTGATGCGGCTCTGCACCTGATTGGCCTTGGTGGCTTGGTAGCGGAATCGCTCGATGAAGGCCTTCGTGTCGGCAATCTCCTTCTGCTGGTTTTCGTAGGCACGGAGTTGTTGCTCGCGGCGTTCGGCGCGCAGTACGACATATTCGTCGTACTTGACCTTGTAGTCGTAGATTTGTCCGCACGAGATTTCGATGGTGCGGTTCGTCACGTTATTGATGAAGGCACGGTCGTGCGAGACCATCACTACGGCCCCCTGGTACTGAATGAGGAACTGCTCCAACCACTGGATGCTCTCGATGTCCAGGTGGTTGGTGGGCTCGTCCAGCAACAGCACGTCGGGGCGCTGGAGGAGAATCTTGGCCAGTTCGATGCGCATGCGCCAACCGCCCGAGAACTCACTCGTGGGGCGGTTGAAGTCCTCCTGACGGAACCCAAGTCCCGAGAGCGTGCGTTCCAATTCGCCCAGATAGTTCGCCCCGCCCATCATCTGGAAGTGTTCGTCCGTCTGAGCAAAGCGTTCCACCAGTGCCATGTATTCTGGGCTTTCATAGTCCGTTCGCTCGGCCAGTTCCTGGTTCATGCGGTCCAATTCGGCTTGCATCTCTTGGATGTGGCTGAAGGCCAGAGCCGCTTCGTCGCGCACCGTCCGTTCGTCGGAGAGGATCATCACCTGCGGCAGATAGCCCACGGTGGTCTCCCTGGGGTGGCTCACGCTTCCGCCGGTGGGTTGCTGCTGCCCGGCGATAATCTTGAGCATAGTGCTCTTGCCCGCTCCGTTCTTGCCCACGAGGGCTATGCGGTCGCGGTCGTTGATGACATACGAAACCCCTGAGAACAGAGGTTTCGTGCTAAACTCGACGAAAAGGTTGTCAATAGAAACCATTCGGTGTAAATTCAAAATTCAAAATTAAGCTTTCGGCGTGTGGCAGTGAAACCAGCCACGGCGTAGCCCAATTTTGAATTTTGAATTAATTAAATTTGAATTTGTCTTAGAACATCTTCTCGGGGTACTGGCCGTCGGCGTGCAGCTTGGCCAGTTTCTCCACTACGCCGGGACGGTCCTCGGGATACGTCACGCCGAACCACTTCGATGTGGTGTCGAGCACTTCACACGTGGCCTGTCCGGTCTTGATGAGGTGGTCGACCATGAGGGGGATGAAGAACTCGGCCTTCAGGTTCTCGATGTTCTTCGGGTCGCTGAGGAACTGCTTGAAGTAAGCCTCGCTATGTTCGAAGTAGTCGGGAGTGAAGCCCCAGAAGTTCATCGATACGGGGGTCGTGTCGGGGATGCTCACCCACTGGTCGTTCTCGTTGAGGTATTGCACCTGACCGTTGCGGCGCTCGATCTTGGTGCGCTCCACTACGCTGGTCAAGTGGTGGGTCTTCTCGTCGTTCTCACAGATGCCGCGGCTTACGGTGCCGCTCTCGCTCAGGGTGTTGTCCACGCGGAAACCCACCATGGCATACTTGCCCTTCGAGCCCTCGGGCAGCTCGCTGAGGAACTTGCCCATCACGCGGAAGGCATCGCGGTCGTAGAAGTCGTCACAGTTCAGCACGGCAAAGGGTTCCTTGATAATGTCCTTGCCCATCAGCACGGCGTGGTTCGTGCCCCAGGGCTTGATGCGTCCCTCGGGTACCGTGAAGCCCTCGGGCAGTGCGTCGAGGCTCTGGAAGCACAGTTCACAGGGCACGTGACCCTCGTACTTCGAGAGAATCTGTGTGCGGAACTGCTCTTCGAAATCCTTGCGGATGACCCATACAATCTTGCCGAATCCGGCCTTTATGGCATCGTAGATGCTGTAATCCCTAATGGTCTGTCCCTGTGGGCCCAGTCCGTCCAGCTGCTTCAGACCGCCATAGCGGCTGCCCATACCTGCAGCCAAGAGAAACAATGTAGGTTTCATTGTCAGTTTTAATGTTTAATGGTTATTGTTTATCGTTATTGCTTGCAAAGATAGTGCAAACCGAGCGAAAAAGCAAACTTTTGTTTGGTTTTTCCGAGGTGCAGCCTATCTTAGAGAATGACATGGGCTCAAAGATAGTGCAAACCGAGCGAAAAAGCAAACTGGCAGGCCATGGGCGCCTATGAGGTTGTTGGGGTGGGCGTTGCCGTATTGAACGCCTGCCACAGTTTGTCGTCGGGCACCGGGGCGGTGATGTCTATCTCCTGATGTGAGACGGGATGTTCGAAGCGGATGTGCCGGGCATGTAGCGAGATGCCTCCGTCGGGGTTGGAGCGCGGGGCACCATACTTGAGGTCGCCCTTGATGGGGCAGCCCATCTTGGCCAGTTGGCAGCGAATCTGATGGTGGCGACCCGTGTGGAGGTCGACCTCTAAGAGCCAATAGCGGTCGCTGCGGGCAATGACCCGATAGTCCAGTATGGCCTGCTTCGAGCCAGGCACCTCGCGGTCGTATGCGCGTGCCGTGTTGTTCTTGGGGTTGCGTGTGAGCCAGTGTGTCAGCGTGCCTTCGGGCTGTGGCGGTTGGTTGGCAACGATGGCCCAGTAGGTCTTCTTGACCTGCCGCGTGCGGAACATCTCGCTGAGGCGTGTCAGTGCCTTCGAGGTGCGGACGAAAAGCACGAGGCCGCTGACAGGGCGGTCCAGTCGGTGCACCACGCCGAGAAACACCTCGCCGGGCTTGTGGTACCGCTCCTTGATATACGCCTTCACGGTATCGGAAAGGGGCACGTCGCCGGTCTTGTCGCCCTGCACGATGTCTCCCGCCCGCTTTGCGACGATGACGACATGATTGTCCTCATAAAGAATACTCACCCCCTGCCCCTCTCTGTGAGAGAGGGGAGAGGATGCATTTTGCCTGTTATCGATGTCCATTGTAGGTTTCCACTCCCCGCCCTTTATGGGAGGGGTAGGGGGAGGGTCTGTTGTCACATGTTCATGCCGCCGTCGACCTGAATGACCTGTCCCGAGACATACGAACTCAGGTCGCAGGCCAGATAGAGGGCTGTGTTGGCGATGTCTTCCACCTGACCGCCGCGGCGCAGGGGTATCTTCTTCTTCCACTCTTCACGCACGTTGTCGGGCAGGGCGGCGGTCATGGCTGTCTCGATGAAGCCCGGAGCGATGGCATTGGCGCGGATGCCCTTCGGGCCCATTTCCTGGGCGATGGACTTTGCCAGGGCAATCAGTCCGGCCTTGGAGGCTGCGTAGTTGGCCTGGCCGGCATTGCCGTGTACACCGACGACGGAGGCCATGTTGATGATGCTTCCGCCGCGCTGGCGCATCATGATGGGCACACAAGCGTGGATGAAGTTGAAGGCCGACTTCAGGTTTACGGCTATCACGGCATCCCATTGCTGCTCGCTCATGCGCAGCATCAGTCCGTCCTTCGTGATGCCTGCGTTGTTTACCAATATGTCAATCGAACCAAACTCCTCCTTCACTTGAGCCACGACGGTTTCGGTCTGCTGGAAGTCGGCGGCGTTCGACGCATAGCTCTTGGCCTTCACGCCCAGGGCTGCGATTTCCTGCTCGGTTTCAGCGTTCACCTCCAAGTCGGTGAATGCGATGTTTGCGCCCTCCTGGGCAAATTTCAGGGCAATAGCCTTGCCGATTCCACGTGCCGCTCCCGTGATGAGGGCGGTCTTTCCACTTAAAAGTCCCATAATTTTGTTGTATTCTTAGTTTGTTTGCATTGTCTGTTCTTGCTCGTCCGGACGGTCGGTCTTGGCCATAGCGCGGTGGATGACCTGTTTCACCATGGGGCGGCTGACGCTGATGCTCATGCCCAGACGGCCATAGATGTAGGGCACCTCCAGTCCGCGGATGCAGTAGTGGATGATGTCGACCGAGAGGCGGATGTTCGTCACGTCGAATTTCCCCTGCCGGATGCCCTGCATGATGATTTGTGTGATGAGGTCCACTTCGGTCTGGTCGAACTTCTTGCGAACCTTCTCTACGAGCCAGATGTTGCGGAAAAACTCGGCGCGAAGGTTGCCGTTGCGCATCACCACCTCTTTGATGAGGCTCAGGTGGGTGTAGACGAGTTGCACCAGTTTGTCTTCGGGTTCCAGGTCTTTTGATGCCACCAGTTTCAGCCGCTCGCCCATGCGGCGCATCTCCTCCTCTACCACGGCGTAGAACACGTCATCCTTGCTTTTGAAGTAGGTGTACAACGTCCGCCGGCCCTTGCCCGAAGCAATGGCGATGTCGTTCATCGTGGTGTCGTCAAGCCCTTTCTTCGCAAATAGTTGCCGGGCTACGTCGATGAGTTTTTCTCTGGTTTTTACTAAGCCCATAGTCTGGTGCAAAGATACAATATTAAATTATAAATAGAAAATTATAAAGAGATTTTCATCAAATTCTTTGTAAAATATTTGGCCATGCCGATTTTTCTACGTACCTTTGCAGTCGCAAATCGCGGAGTGGAGCAGTTGGTAGCTCGCCAGGCTCATAACCTGGAGGTCGCCCGTTCGAGTCGGACCTCCGCAACTAAGCCCAAGAAGCCCGCCTCTGAGAATTTTCTCGGAGGCGGGCTTTGTTTGTAATAGAATTTTATTTTTCGCTCACGCCAGCCATAGGCCCCCTATGGCGTAAGATTACTATGCTTAGGCAGACAACCTTAGTAATCTTATCCCCGTAAGCATAGTAATCTTATGCCAATAGGTATAGTAATCTTGTTTGGCGATGATTGCGGATGTCAAGTTTTTTCATTGCGGTGCATGTGCCACTGGCTACTCTTTCGTCTGCATTTCCGCTTCGATGAGTTGTACATTGAGCTTTTCGACGTCGGTGAGGGGCGTGGGCGTGTTGACCGCCTTGTACCAGGGTTGCTGATTGAAGTAGGCCCGACGTTCGGCATTCGTGAACCGATGGCCGTGGCGGGCGTAGATTTCGGCACGAATCAGGGGAAGTGCCTCGCGTGGGAATATCTGGAGCATGGCCCGCGTCACGGGGCGCACCGACGCGAACGCCCAATGACCGGGCACTTCGGCGTAGGGGCTGGCTACGTGGCGCAGTTGGAACTCCTCCCCGTGGAACCGTGGGTTGTGATCCACGAATGGCTCGTCCCGGACGACTTTGACGGCCAGACCTTCAAGGGTGGGGCGCACGTCCCAAAGCATGGGGCCCATGAGGGCTGCCGCCCCGCCTCCGCCCGGCATTTTCCCGAAGTTGGGGCTGCTGGGGTCGCCGTGACTGATTCTGCCTCCGCCGTAAGCGATGCAGTGGGCGTATCCCTCGGAGGGCTTCGCCTCGTAACTGACGAAGAAGGGGCCCGGGTCGCCCTCAAACCTGTCAATGGGGTAGTCGCGGTTGGGGCCGAAGAGGGCGTGGAGGCTGTCGTCGGTCATGTAGAGCCCGTCGTAGAGAAAGTGGGCATCGAAGGTTTGCTGCTCGATGGAGATTTCCGGCAATTGGCTTTCGGTGAACAGGTGCTTCGTTTGGCCTTTGCTGTCCTGGAGCAGCAACAGGCGGGCGTTGCCGAAGGTGCAGATGCAGGCCTGCGTCACGCCCTTCATGTCTCTGGTCGTGATGCGGCCGTCGGCTGTGCGGTACGTGAAGTGCCCCAGAAGGGAATCGGTCGCGGTGTTGCGAAGCTCGTAGCGGGTATTGTCGTCCGGCGAGACGAGCGCGTAGAGATCCTTTCCGTCGGTCCAGATGCTATAGAGTTCTCCCTGGGTTCCTTTCAGCCCCCTCACTCTCTTGATGCGAGCCTTGCGCTGTGCCATGTCGGAGTCTATCTGTTGTACCAGTTTCCCCCCGAGTTCTCGGCTTTGCCGTATGTCCTGGGCCGGAGCCATCAGGGGCATGAATCCCAAAGAGAATGTGACGGCGGCAATCGTTGACAGTTTCATGTGATTTCCTGTTTGAAATGGTTATATATACTATTGACGGCCAATTCATGCTTCGGCTGCGGCAAGCAGTATCTCGCTCAGCGAGGGGTGGGCATGCACGGTGTCGGCCAGGTCGTGGATGGTGGCACCGAGGCGCATGGCCAGTGTCGCCTCGTGGATGAGGTCGCTGGCGTGGGCCCCCAGGATGTGGCAGCCCAGTATCTTCCCGTCCTTGTCGGTCAGAATCTTCACCAGTCCGTCTTCGGCCTCCATGGCCAGTGCCTTGCCGTTGGCGCGATACAGGGCCTTGTGTGCCTGATACTCCGTGCCGGCCTCTTCCAACTGCTCCTCTGTCTGCCCCACCATGGCTGCTTCGGGCACGGTAAAGACGGCGGAGGGGATAGGACCCACACCCTGTCTCTCCCTTGTATGGAGAGGAGTGGTTACATTCCTATTCTCATTTGCAGCAGTATCGGCTCCCCTCTCTTTAAGGGAGGGGTTGGGGGTGGGTCTGGTTATATGTTCTAATGCCACACGACCCTGTGCCGAAGCGGCATGAGCCAACTGCATAAGTCCGTTCACGTCGCCGATGGCATAGATGCCAGGGACATTGGTCTGCATGTGTTCGTCCACCACGATGCCGCGCGGAGTGGTCTCGATGCCCACGTCTGCGAGATTCAGGCTTTGGAGGTTGGCGGCGCGCCCAACGGCCATCAAGACCAGGTCGGCCTCCACGCTCTGCAGCTTGCCCTTTTCCTCGAAGTCAACTTGGAGCCTCCCTTTTACTCCCCCTCTTAAAGGGTGTATGGTATCTTCTCCTTCCCTACAAGGGGAGGCCGGGAGGGGTCTGATTTCCTTGGCGGCAGCACTGGTGTGGAACTCGATGCCGCGCTTCTTCAGGCTGGTGCGCAGGCGCTTGGCCAGGTCGCGGTCGAAGTTGGGAAGAATCTCCTTGCAGAATTCAATGACCGTCACCTGCGACCCGAGGGATTGGAAGATGCTGGCAAACTCCAGGCCGATGACACCGCCGCCGATGATGCAGAGGCGCTGGGGCAGGGTAGTGAGGTTCAGCATCTCGGTGCTGGTCACTACGCCCTCGGCATGTGCGCCGGGGATGGGCAGGAACTTTGTCTGGCTGCCCGTGGCGATGATAATGTTGGGAGCGGAAAACTCATTGTCCGTTGCCTTCACGGCCACTGTATGGCTGTCAAAGAATCGTGCTTCGCCCTCTACGAGCGTGATGCCCGGTGTCTTCATCAGTTGGGCAACACCCGCCTTCAATTTCTCCACCACCTCGTTCTTCCTTGCAATGGCCTCTGCAAGATAGACGTTGGCCTCGTCCAGAAGGGCTTCAGCGTCTTCTCCCCTCCCTACAGGAGAGGGGCTGGGGGTGGGGCCCTCTGCCGAATGGCACAGGCACTTTGTAGGGATGCACCCGGCGTTGAGACACGTGCCGCCCAAGTGCTCTTTTTCGATAATGACAACCTGCAATCCCGCCTTTGCAGCGCGTACCGCAGTCTCGTAGCCGCCAGGGCCGGCACCGATGATGATTAAGTCTGTGTTCATAGTGTATTGTTTTTATAGATGATGTTTTTCATAGGTTTGTGCATATTTCTTCGGCCATCGTGTTAAGGGCTACACAGTCAGCACGGCTGATGCGTCGCTTCCCTCCGTCATACGGCCAGGGACTGAGTATGAGCAGACGACCCTCCGCACATGCATCGAATAGCAGGTCGGCTGGCTTGTAGTAATCATGGAAGCCATTGTCGGTCAAGAGAACGAACGGGTGTCGCTCTTGCAGCAGTACCGCCATCACTTGCTTTTCATCCTGCGATATGAACGGAGAGACCATCACAGTCCCTTCGCGGGCCTTCAGCACACAGCCGTTCTTGTATTGGCGCAGAGGCTCTGCACAGCCCTGTTGGGCCTGTTCCACCATAGTGCGGCGCACATGCACAGGAGCATATTGTTCTCTCATTAGCAAGGCCACATTGCCCACACCATCGTACTTTCTATCGCCAATGGCAATGTCCTTCTGCACTCGGAAGAGACCTGGTCTGAGACGTTTGGTGGCCAGGCGTTGAGGGTTCATGTCAAGATAGCGTATGGTGTTCGGCAATTGCGAGTAGCGGACCATCGGTCGGATAAATGGCATCTCCGTGAAGACGGGTGCAAGACGGTAGTATGCCTCGTCGCCCATCTGTTCGCGCAGCGTGGCAGCAATGTCCTCCAACCGTCTGCTCCCTTCTTTGAGTTCTTCCCGAATGTCGTTCTGCTGTCTGCTCCCTTCTTTGAGTTCTTCCCGAATGTCATTCAGCTGTCTGCTCCCTTCTTTAAGTTCTTCCCGAATGTCATTCGGGATAATAAAAGAATCCCCCGTTGCCGTGCATGCCCGCCCCAGTTTCTTGGCCGCCTGCCAGAAGCCCCTCACCACTGAGGCGATGCCCTTCTCCATCTTTCGCCGCACATACAGCACCGCATGCAGATGGTCAGGCATCAGGCAGAAATGCAGCACCTGCACCTCCGTGTGGTGCTGGGGTATGCTCTTCAGGCAGTCCACCAATGCATCGCCCAGGGCCGTGCGTGCCACGAAGGCCCTGGCCGGGTCGCCCTCAGGCATGGCGAGCCTGCCCAACACTGGCTGCCGGTCCGTGACGGTTAGGGTGATATGATACAGTCCCGCACCCTTCCATGCCTTGCCCGGTTCCTGCCATTGCCATTTCTCTCGTTCTGCCATACGTTCTTCACTTCGATGCAAAGATACAATTTTTAATTTTTAATTTTTAATTTTT
>JAFTEX010000044.1 GCA_017453445.1 Bacteroidaceae bacterium | reverse complement strand
GAGGCCCTGAGATTGCCCATGTAATCCGAACGAGCAACCATAGACCCCACGCCGATATGTTATATAGAACGGTACACCTATTTTTCATCCACGAGACGATAAAACAAGGCACGTCTGATAACATACCCGTGGCATCTACCGTTGCATTGTCCTTTGATTACATTCGAAGTTTCTCAGGTTCCGATATATCAAGAACAAAGCGCGTGATAAACGCCTTTCCATATATGGCACCCCCACGACAGACGGCACGCTCCCGTGCCCTCCTCGTCCCAGTGTCTGCGCACTATCGGCGTGAGGATGCAGCAAAGTTACGAAATAAAAATGAAAGGGAAAAAGAAAATGAAGGATTTTGTTTCACGCACACTCCTGAGGCAACGTGAGAACTGAGGTTCGTACCATAAAATTCTCACGGAGGCTAAGTGGAAATCGGGAGATGTTTGTAAGGAAAATTAGCTGAATCGGGCATGGGGCTGACGCAGGGAGAAATGAGGAATACTTTCTTTCATGGATAAGAAAGTTTTCAAGACGCAGGACGAAAGCTTTCTTGTGAAGCCCTGGATCTTTAAGGTTCTGTGGGGCGGAGACGGATGTTAAGGAATTATGTTCGTATGGGATTATTGTCTGTGGCACCTTCCGTCTCTTTACTACATCAGCAGCAGCCCAGCCACGCCGCAGAAGAGGATGACACGGATGGGGGATATCTTGTAGACCGTGACGGAACAGAGGGCAAAGAGGAAGAGCAGGGTGCTAATCCAGAACTGCCACGGATTGACGCTCGGTGTGGAGAAGTTCTCCGCCGTCATCAGGCAGAGCGAGGCCGCTGCCAAAAGTCCCACGACGGCAGGGCGGAGCCACGAGAAGACGTGTTCCACAACGGGGTGGTTCTTGTAGGCCATGAGGAAGCGGCTGACAATCAGCATGAGCACGAAAGAGGGAAGTACGACGGCAAAGGAGGCAACGGACGAGCCGAGTATGCCCCAGTACCACTCGTAGCCTGCATTTGTCAGGCTTGTGTAGCCCACGTAGGTGGCGCAGTTAATGCCGATGGGGCCGGGGGTCATTTGCGAGATGGCCAGGATGTCGGTGAACTGGCTGGTGGTGAGCCAGTGGTAGTGGGTGACCACCTCGCCCTGTATCATGCTGACCATGGCGTAGCCTCCGCCGAATCCGAAGAGACCTATCTGAAAGAACGTCCAGAAGAGGAAGAGCAGGAGTAGTATCATGTTGCCTTATGCTTTTGCGGTGTGGATAATGAATTGATTCATGTGCTTGGCTCAGAGTTTGTCGTCCTTGATTTGCCCGTAGATGTAGCCCCCGATGCCTGCGCCCAGTATCACGTAGACGGGACTGACCCCCATCTGCCAGATGAGCAGTGTGGCCACGATGGGAATCCAGACGTTGTAGCGGCTGATTTTTGCCATGCGTGCCATCTTGAAGACGGGTGCCGCGATGAGGGCCACGACGGCCGGACGTATGCCGCGGAAGATGCGTTCCACGTAGACGTTGTCCTGGAAGTGGCGGAACAGCAGGGCGATGGCCAGTATGATGACGAACGAGGGGAGGACCGTGCCGAGGGTGGTCGAGACGGCACCGCGCACTCCGCGTAGTTTGTAGCCGATGAAGATGCCTATGTTGACGGCAAAGATGCCCGGACATGATTGTGCCACGGCTATCAGGTCGAGCAGTTCCTCGCGGTCTATCCAGCGGTGTTCGTCCACCACCTTGGCCTCAATGAGCGGTATCATCGCATAGCCCCCGCCGATGGTGAAGAGACCGATGTGCAGGAAGGTGGTGAAGAGGGTGAACAGGCCCCCGTTCTTTATTTCTCTATCCATTTCCTTGCGTTTACGAAAGCTTCAATCCATGGGGTCACCTCATCGCTTCGTCGGTCGGCAGGATACCATGCGCACTGCCAGGGGAAGATGGTGCGCTCCAAGTGGGGCATCATGGCCAGATGGCGACCGTCCTCGGAGCAGATGCCGGCCACGCAGTAGTCGCTCCCGTTGGGGTTGCCGGGGTAGTCTTTGTAATGGTATTTTGCTACGATGTTGTAGTCGCTTTCCTTGCCGGGCAGACTGAACTTGCCCTCTCCGTGTGCCACCCAGATGCCCAACTTAGAGCCTGAAAGGCTGCCGAACATGATGCTGCGGTTCTCGGGAATATCCAGCCCCAGATATGCCGACTCGAACTTGTGGCTGTCGTTGTGCAACATGCGAGGCTTTTCCTCAGTTTTAATTCCTGATTTTTCATTTTTAATTAACCCGAGTTCCACCATCAGCTGGCAACCATTGCAGATGCCCAGCGAGAGCGTGTCGGGCCGGGTATAGAAGCGGTCGAGCGTTGCCTTAGCCTTGGGGTTGTAGAGGAATGCACCAGCCCAGCCCTTGGCCGAGCCCAGCACGTCGCTGTTGGAGAATCCGCCACAGAAGACAATCAGGTTGACATCGTCCAGTGTTTCGCGGCCCGTGATGAGGTCGGTCATGGTGACATCTTTCACGTCGAAGCCGGCCAGATAGAGCGAATAGGCCATTTCGCGTTCGCCGTTCGTTCCCTTTTCGCGGATGATAGCGGCTCGTGTGCCCGACTTCTTGCGGCGGTCGGGGGTGATGCCGTATTGGGGCATCTGGCCTGTGAAGTGCTTGGGGAACTGCAAGGTGATGGGTTGCTGTTTGTAGTTGTCACGTCGCATTTCGGCCCTTCCGTTCATGCTTTGCCGGCGGTCGAGCAGGTAGGACGGACGGTACCAAACGTCGCGCAGGTGGTCGATGTCGAGTGTTTCCTCGCAGTCTCCCTTGCGGATGCGCAGGTTGCGCTCACGCTGGGGAACGCCGATATAGATATAGGCCACTCCCTCGTTGTCCATGAGTTTCTTGAACTCGGCTTCGTGCTTGGTGGCAACCTGAACCACAACCCCGGGGTTCTCGGCGAAGAGTATCTTCGTGAGGTCTTCGTCCATGAACTGGTTGAGGTTCACCTTCAGTCCGCCCCGGGTGTTGGCGAAGCACATTTCCAGCAGGGTGGTGATGAGACCTCCGGCAGAGATGTCGTGCCCAGCCAGAATCAGTCGGCGGCTGATGCACTCCTGTATAGCGTTGAAGGCATCGCGGAAGTATTCGGCATTGGCCACAGTGGGCACGTCGCTCCCGACATAGCCCTTGCTCTGTGCAAAGGCACTGCCCCCCAGTCGCAGTTGGTCGAACGAGAAGTCGATGTGGTAGAGTGCGCTCTTAGGTTCGTCGGCCAGTACGGGACTCACCACCTTACGAATGTCGCGGACCTCGCCACCACTGGTCACTATTACCGTGCCCGGTGCGATTATCTTGCTTCCGTTGGGATATTTCTGGGTCATGGAGAGCGAATCCTTGCCTGTGGGCACATTGATGCGCAATTCGCAGCAGAAGTCGCTCAAAGCCTCCACGGCTTGATAGAGCCGGGCATCCTCGCCCTTCTGCGAGCGGCAGGGCCACATCCAGTTGGCACTGAGACTCACACTGTCCAGTCCCTCACGCAGGGGGGCCCAGACGATATTGGTCAGGCTCTCTGCCACGCTGAGTACACTGCCTGCCGCCGGATTGGCAAGGCCCGCCTGCGGTGCATGTCCCAGTGCGGTGGCAATGCCTTTGCGTCCCCGATAGTCCAGTGCCACCACGCCGCAGTCGCTGAGGGGGAGCTGCAACTCACCCAGGCATTGCTGGCGAGCTACCTTACCGGTGACGGAGCGGTCCACCTTGTTGGTCAGCCAGTCCTTGCATGCCACAGCTTCGAGGCTGAGGACTTGCTCGATGGAGTCTTTAAGGTCATTAAGGACTTTAGGGTCATTAAGGTCTTTGTAATTGCGTTCCACGCTCTCGTCCACCATGACGGTCTTGGGAGAGTGGCCGAACATCTGTGCCACGTCGAGGTCGAAGGGGCGCACTCCGTCGGCCTGCTGGAAAGCGAAGTGGGCATCGCCCGTGGTTTCACCCACCACATACATCGGGGCGCGTTCGCGTTCGGCAATCTGTCTGACGTGGTCGAGGTGTTCCTCTTGGATGAGCAGTCCCATGCGTTCCTGGCTTTCGTTGGCGATGATTTCCTTGGCCGAAAGGGTGGGTTCGCCGATGGGCAGTTGGGCCATGTCGATGAGTCCGCCGCACTCTTCCACCAGTTCTGAGAGGCAGTTGACGTGGCCTGCGCTTCCGTGGTCGTGGATGCTGACGATGGGGTTCACCTCCTCCTCGCAGAGGGCACGGACGAGATTGTTGGCGCGTTTCTGCATTTCGGGGTTGGCACGCTGCACGGCGTTCAACTCGATGCCGCTGCTGTAGCGGCCCGTATCTACGCTTGAAACGGAGCCTCCACCCAGTCCGATGCGATAGTTGTCACCGCCCACGACGACAATTTTGTTGCCCTTCTGGGGGGTGCCTTTCAGACAGTCGCGCCGTGTGCCGTAGCCTACGCCGCCAGCCAGCATGATGACTTTGTCGTAGCCGTATTGTTCGCCGTTCTCCTGATGCTCGAAGGTGAGCACGGAGCCGCAAATCAGCGGCTGGCCGAACTTGTTGCCAAAGTCGCTGGCACCGTTGGAGGCCTTGATGAGGATTTGTTCGGGTGTCTGGTAGAGCCACTTCCTGACAGGAAGCAACTGCTCCCAAGTGCGCAGTTCTTCGTCGTTGCGCGGATAGCTGGTCATGTAGACGGCTGTGCCTGCAAGGGGCCAGGAGCCCGTGCCGCCGCCCATGCGGTCGCGTATCTCTCCGCCCGTTCCCGTGGAGGCTCCGTTGAAGGGTTCCACGGTGGTGGGGAAGTTGTGGGTTTCGGCTTTTATGCTGATGACGCTCTCTATGTCGCGGATGACGAAGTAGTCGCTCGTCGAGTGGTCTTGTGGGGCAAACTGTTCCACCACGGGCCCTTGGGCAAAGGCGACGTTGTCCTTGTAAGCTGAAATGATATGGTGCGGATTCTCTTGTGTAGTCTTCTTTATCATCTGGAAGAGCGACGAGGGTTTCTCCTCGCCGTCGATGACGAAAGTGCCGCCGAAGATTTTGTGGCGACAATGCTCGGAGTTGATTTGTGCAAAGCCGAACACCTCACTGTCGGTCAGTTGGCGGTTCAGTTGTTTCTCGACATTGTGCAGGTAGTCAATCTCTTCAGGACTCAGGGCTAGCCCCTCTTCTTCGTTGTACGCCTCAAGGTCGTCGATGAGACGGATGGGGGCAGGCTGTATGTCGACGGTGAAGATGTCCTGGTCCAGTCCCTTGTAGAGTCGCTGGAGCATAGGGTCGTGGTCGGCCTCCTCCGAAGCCACGGGGAAGAACTCTTCAATGCGCACGAGGCCCTTGATGTTCATGTTCTGGGTGATTTCCACTGCATTGGTGCTCCAGGGGGTCACCATCTCACGGCGCGGTCCGATGAAGAATCCAGCCATCTGCGGTGCTTCTTCCACGGTGGCATCTCCGTAGAGCCATTGAAGTTTCTGTACGTCCTCTGGACTGAGGGGGCATGAACTCTGTGTTGCGATGACACTCTGCTGAGGTGTCTTGAAGAAAAGAATCGCCATATCAGTATGTTAGTATTCTCTTGATAAATAAAGCGCCGTAGCATCTCGGTGGACCTACGGCGCGCGGTTTGTTTATCCGTTGTGAACGGCAGTTTCCATAGCAATCTCCCACCCGAGGGCACTGGCTCCGAGTACGGCGGCCTTGGCGTCGTCGAGTTGGCTGACGAGCATCTTGGCTTTGCCGCGATAGATTTTCAGCACCGTCTCGTCGTAGGCACGCTTGATGGGGTTGAGCAGGAGGTCGCCGGCCTTCATCAGTCCGCCGAAGAAGATGAAGGCTTCGGGGCTGTTGAATGTCGCGAAATTGGCACAAGCCTCGCCCAGGATGCGGCCCGTGAATTCGAAGATTTCCTTGGCCACCTCGTCGCCCTTTGCTGCGGCGATGCTCACGTCCTTGCTCTCAATCTGGTCGAGGGGAATCTCACGGAGCAGGGTGGGACGGTCGGTGGAGGTGATGATTTCGCGTGCCGTGCGTGCTACGCCTGTGGCGGAGCAATAGGTTTCCAGGCAGCCCTTGCGGCCGCAACCGCATTCGCGGCCGTTCTTCTCTACGATGACATGTCCGAGTTCGCCGGCCATGCCGTCGCAGCCGTAGACCATCTGACCGTTTACCACGATGCCACTGCCCACGCCTGTGCCCAGGGTAATCATGATGAAGTTCTTCATGCCCTTTGCTGCACCGTAGGTCATCTCGCCGATGGCGGCCGCATTGGCGTCGTTGGTCATGGCCACGGGAATGCCTAGTGCGTCGGAGAACATCTTGGCGAGGGGCACCACGCCCTTTGCCCAAGGCAGGTTCGGTGCAAACTCGATGCAGCCCGTATAGTAGTTGCCGTTAGGGGCTCCGATACCCATGGCGCGAATCTTGCCGATGCCGCCCACTTGGTCGATAATCTTGCGTAGTGCCGTGAGGCAGTCTTCTACGTAGAGTTCCACATTGTCGCCGTGCCCCTTCGTCTTTACGGAGGTTTCGGCAACTACGTTTGCATTGGCATCCACGATGCCGAATACGGAATTGGTGCCACCCAGGTCAAGGCCAATTACGTAGGGTTTCTCATTCTGGTCCATGAATAAATAAGGTTTAAAGGTACAACACGACAAAGATACGAAAACGGCGGAAAGTATGCAAGTCTTTCCGCCGATTTTTGTTTAACTGAACGAACCCGCCAAGTATCTTTGCGTCAGTTCGTGCTTGGGGCGGTTGAAGACTTGTTCGGCATCGCCCTCTTCGATGACCTCGCCCAGATACATGAAGATGACGTGGTCGGCAATGCGCTTGGCCTGTCGCAGGGTGTGGGTGACCATCACGATGCTGTAGTCCTTCTTCAGTTTTACGAACAGTTCCTCCACCATGCGGCTCGATATGGGGTCGAGGGCACTGGTGCTCTCGTCGGCCAACAGGTAACTGGGCTCGATGGCCAGCGAACGAGCCAGGCAGAGGCGTTGCTGCTGCCCCCCCGACAACTTATTGGCGGGGGCGTTCAAGCGGTCTTTCACCTCGTCCCAAAGCCCCACGGCTCGCAGATAGTATTCCACGATGGCATCCAACTTGCGCCGGCCACTGATACCATGGATGCGACATCCGTAGGCAATGTTGTCATAGATGCTCATGGGCAGGGGGCAGGGGCGCTGAGGCACGAGTCCGATGTGGCGGCGTATCTCGGTCAGTTCACTGGCTCCTGCGGCCACGATGTTCTGGTTGCCCAGCATGACGACTCCTGTCATTTTCACTCCTTCGATGGTGTCCACCAGGCGGTTGAAGGTGCGCAGGAGTGTGGTCTTCCCACACCCGGAGGGACCGATGATGCACGTAATCTTGTTGCACGGGATGTCCACGTTGACGTGCTTCAAAATCGGGTTCCCGCCGATGCTGACGCACAGCGCGTGCGTGCTCAGCCGCATGTCGTCGGGGTGGGGGAACTTATTGTTCACCACAAAGGCATTGTCTTTAGCCGAAGCCTTTTCGCGATGGAATAGATTCATGGGCCTTCTTATTGTATTTTGTTTCGAGAGAAACGGTTCATGATGATGCGACCGCCGATGCTCAGTGCCAGGACGATGAATGTCAGCACCACGGCGGCGGCGTATGCGCGATTCTGTACCTCCAGCGACGGAGACTGCAACTGGAAGTAGACACTCAAGGGCAGTGTGGCGGTCTGCTGGGTGAGGCTCGTCGGGATGCGGTCGGAGAATCCGGCCGTGAACATGACGCCTGCAGCATCACCGATGGCACGCCCGATACTGAGCAGGGTGGCTGTGGCGATGGCGGGGGCTATCTGCCGCACGATGACGGCAATGGTCTCCCAGCGCGTGGCTCCCAGGCTGTAGGCAGCCTCCATGAGGTCGGTGGGGGTGGCCTTTGCCACTTCGTCCATCGAGCGGATGAAGATGGGGATGATGAGCAGGGTCACTACCAGAATACCGCCTATGAGCGAGGTGCGCATCTCAAAGTAAATCATGAGGGTGAACCCAAAGGCTCCGTACACGATGCTTGGGATGCCGAACAGCACGTCGTAGGCCAGGCGAGCCACGGATCCCAGACGTGAGTTGGGTTTCAGATAGACGTTGAGGAAGAACACAACGGGGATGCTGATGCCCAAGCCCAGTATGGTGGCTCCACCGACGATGTAGAGCGACCCCACGATGGCATTCAGGAAACCGCCTCCGCCGCCTATATAGAATCCGCCACCGGGCAGCTGCGACACCATCTCCCATGAGAGCAGCGGCAGACCGCGCTTGAACACGGAGAGCACCACGCTGGCCACGAAGTAGATGACCAGTGCAATGGCGGCATACATCAGCATCTTGAATATCTTTTCTTCGATGAGGCTTTTTTTCATGGTCATTCCGTTTTTATTTTCTTCAGCACAAGGCGTGAGAACAGGTTGAACACCAGCACCACGAAGAACAGGATGAAGGCGGCAAACATGAGGGCACTCTCGTAGAGCGGCATCGACAGCATCTCACCGTAGTTGTTGGCTATCAGTGCCGGTATGGGGTAGCAGGCATCAAGCAACGAGCCGGGGGCTATGGCCAGATTGCCACATACCATGATGGCGGCAATAGTCTCGCCCATGACGCGGCTGGCGGCCAGGACAATGGCGGCAATGATGCCGGGCGCGGTCTTGCGCAGGACGACGTGCTTCGTGGTCTGCCAGCGCGTGGCACCAAGGGCAAACGTGGCTTCGCGCAGTTCGTGCGATACGTTGCTGAATATCTCAATGAACAGGCTCACGAGCAGGGGGATGACCATCACGCCCAGCACGATGCCGCAGGCCAGGGTGGTGTAGCCCGTCGTGTTGCGATCCACCCAGGGGGCTGCCACATTGGCCACCCAAGGCACGATGAGCAACATGCCCCAGACACCATAGATGACGGAGGGGAGACCTGCCAGAATGTCGAGGAAAGGATAGACGAAGCGGCGCACCAGGCTGTGGGCATACTCCGTGAGGTAGATGGCCATGAGTAGGGAGATGGGGATGGCTATGATGAGAGCCAGCCCTGACACCCACAGAGTGCCCATGAGGAAGGGGAAGAAACCGAACTGGTTCTTCATAGGCTTCCACTCGCTGGCCGAGAGCAGGTCCCACAGGGAGTGCTCTTCCAGGATGGGGGAGGCTTTCAGATAGAGCCCGATGCCCATGGTGACTACGAGCAATAGGCTACTGATGGTCAGGAAGAACATCATGTAGCCCGCCGTCCGGTCTTTCAGTAGCCTTCGGTTCATTTAATACCAAGTTTCTGCAAGCTTGCGTCCAACTTCTCCTGCGGGATGGCTATGTAGCCCTGAGCCTCGTTGGCGGCCTGTCCCTCAGTGAGGATATACTTCAGAAACTCTATGACAACGGGGTTCGTGGGTATGCCCTTCGACACGAAATAGAGGTCGCGAGCTGGGGGAGAGGGGTAGCGGCCGTCCTTGATGGCCTCCACCACGCCTTGCTTCGTGGCGTAGAAGTCCTCTTCGGGGTCAATCTGCCCGTTCTCGTTCACGTCAATAGGGGCCACGGCAAGGTTGGGATGAGGCTTGCCCGTGGCGATGTCGTAGGCAAAGCCGATGTTGTTCAGGCCGATGCCCTCCACGTCCTTCTGCACGGCTTCTGCCAGACCGGGGTCGCCAAACACGGCGGTACCTTGCAGGTCTTCCTGCTTCTTGCCCAAATAGAGGGCCCATGTCTCGGCCGCACCACAGGCGTCGCTGCGCACATAGACGCTGATGTCCCTTTGGTTGTTGTTCCCGACCACCTGGCCCCACTTCGTCACCTTCTGGGTCAGGAAGATGTCAATCAGCTGCTGGCGTGTCACGCCGTGCTTTTTCAGTTCGGCATAGACGGGGTTGCCGGTGTTGATGGTGGGCACCACGGCATCCTTGGCCACGGCGAAACCGATGGCGCCGTTGGCAATCTCGGCCTCGCCCAGTTCGCGGCTCACCATGCCGAAGTCGACGACCTGTGCCAAGGCATCCGTAATGCCTTTACCGGCACCGCCGGCCGAAACGTCGATGGTCACGCCGGGATGCAACGCTTGGAAATCGTTGGCCCACTGAACGGCCAAAGGATAGAGGGCGAATGCGCCAGAGAGCGAAATCTCACCGCTGAGTCCGTCCTCGCCTGCCTGCTTCTTTTCGCCGCAGCTTTGCAGCCCTGCTGCCGCTGCCATGATGAGGGCCGCAGCCGCCATCGTCATGATAGTCTTCTTCATATATATATATATATTGTATACTTATTTTTTTATACTCCTTTTGCAGATTTCAACTCTTGCATTACCAGGTCAGCACACATTGCAGCGTGGCCAGGTTGTTGTGTTGGTCGTTGTTGTAGAGCGAGTGGATGTATCCGGCCTGAATGCGCAGGTAATCTATGGGTTCCACGTTCAGCCCGACCTGCAAGTTGTGTTCGTAAGGGGCTCCGTTGTGGTTGTCGTATTTCATGTAGTCGTAGCTCAGCAGTGGCTGCACCACCCGGTGCACCCTGTAGGCTACCTGGGCGTAGACTCCGTTCTGCCGGGTGAATGAAGTGTGTCCCCACAGATATTCGCTTCTCACCATCAGTTTGGCATCCTTCCATTCCACTCCTGCGCTGGCACGGTTGCGGACGTGGTCGGCTCCCTTCGGCCCGTATGAGCCGCTGTAGTAGCTGCCCGTGAACGAAAGCTGTCGGACGGGGCTCACCCACAGCATGGCGGCAACGTCCTTCTTTCGGTTGTCGTCCTTCACGTTGATGCCGTTGCCGTTGAACACACCCAGCCGATAGCGGAGCACGTCGAAGTCCTCCTTGTGTATGGCACTTCCGTAGACCATCAGTCCGATGTCTCGCCCGTTCTTGTGGCTTGCTTGTCCGCTCAGGTCGCTATAGCCGTTCAACTTCGAAACTGCGGTAGGCAGCTCGGTCGAGAGCCAGTTGGCTGGTCCGCCCAATGCCTCCTGCGAGTAGGGAATCTTGAATTCGCCCACCTGGAAGTTTATCTCGGGCCTCAGTTTCCATCTCAGGTATGCATCCAGCAGCCTCACGCTGCCAGCATATTCGGCCTGCATCACGTAGTCCACCTTCTTGTGCAGGTTGCCCCGGACACCCAGCCTGACGCGTCTCACGTCAAATCCCTGCGCGTCCTTGTTTGCCTCGTCGTAGGCATATCGCAAGTTCACCATGCCCGTAACTCTGGGCATATAGTCTGTCCCCGTCCCGTCGCTCTTTCCTGCGGCGAGGGTTTCTGTTACACCTATTGCCAGCGTGACCGTGGTAGCGAACGCAACCCGTAATTTTCTCATTCTCATGAATCTCTCAGAGCATACGTACTACAAATCGCGTGCAAAGTTACAAATTTTCTCCCATTCCTGCAATACCCCGAACGTGGTATTTCTCTCTCTCTCTCTCCGTCTTTTATGCGGCTTGTGAGTCTGATTTACGTCCTGTCCCGCCTCGCGTCGTAATGCGTCAGTCGGAAGGACATAACGTTCTGCTTATTCCATGCGCATCGTTTAATTAAACCATGCGCATGGAATGATTAAACCATGCGCATGGAATAAAGGTAAGCACGATAGCCTCGTAAAATAGGGAAGTAAGCTTCTGACTGGCGGCCAGCTTGAATCGTGAAGGGTTGGCCGTTGGCCTTGTCATGAGTTGTGGCCGTGGAGACCTTTATTCAGGGAAAATAGGTCAATTTTTAATATGTCGCGTACTTTCAACGCAAGAATATTTGGCGGATCCAAATAAGAAACGTAAATTTGTGTGGAAATGAATATGTGCAACAGAGGACCCCTATCTTCAGTACGCTTGCAAAGTGAAGCGGAGCAAGAATATACACCGGAAAGAATCACGGAACTGAAACCGAATGAGGTGTTCGTCTTTGGCAGCAACCTTGCCGGTGCTCACGGCGGCGGGGCAGCCTGGCTTGCCTATGACCGCTTCGGTGCGGTATGGGGACAAGGCGTGGGGCTGCAAGGTCAGAGTTATGCCATCCCGACGATGCAGGGTGGGGTGGAGACCATCAAACCCTACGTGGATGAGTTCATCCGCTTTGCCCGGCAGCATCCGGAACTGAAGTTCCTGGTGACGAAAATTGGCTGCGGCATTGCCGGATTTAGGGTGGAGGAAATCGCTCCGCTTTTCTATCATGCTATGGATTGCGAGAATGTCATCCTGCCCAAGGAGTTCTTCGACATCGTGCTGGACATTCACAGCCGTTTCATCGACTCCTCCGACCGCGATGCAGGCCGTACCGCTCGGTAATCGGCTTGCCGCTTGGCTCGTCCAAGAAATCCTCAAATAGATTTGGGAAATCGCTTACTTATTCGTATCTTTGTGGGCGAAAGTGATGGTTATGTCAAGAGAAGAGCGAAATATAAGCGTGTATTCCTTTTTATATAGTGAGTTGAAAAAGGCAAAGCCATGCTGAGCCTAACGGATAAATGTAAAAATTATAACTAATTATAATAATTATATCAAACATGGAAAAAAGTGCATTGCAGATTGCAAGGGCTGCCTATCAGCCCAAACTGCCTAAGGCTCTGCAGGGACCTGTGAAGGCTAAGGAAGGAAAGGCTACGCAGAGCGTAGGCAACCAGGAAGAAATCAAGAAGTTGTTCCCCAACACCTACGGCATGCCCGTGGTGGAGTTCGTACCCGCTGAAAGCGAGAACAAGGAGGCCATCAATGTGGGCATCATCCTCTCTGGCGGTCAGGCTCCCGGCGGACACAACGTCATCAGCGGTCTGTACGACGGCGTGAAGTCGCTGAACAAGGATTCAAAACTGTATGGTTTCCTCATGGGCCCTGGCGGTCTGGTGGACCACAAGTACGTGGAGTTCACCGACGAGTTCATTGACGAGTATCGCAACACGGGCGGCTTCGACATCATCGGCTCCGGCCGCACGAAGCTGGAGAAGGAGGCTCAGTTCGAGAGCGGTATCGAGATTCTGCGCCAGCTGGGCATCAAGGCCCTGGTCATCATCGGTGGCGACGACTCGAACACCAACGCCTGTGTGCTGGCCGAATACTACGCAGCAAAGAAGTATGGCGTGCAGGTCATCGGTTGCCCCAAGACCATCGACGGCGACCTGAAGAACGAGCAGATTGAAACCTCGTTTGGTTTCGACACGGCCTGCAAGACCTACAGCGAACTTATCGGCAATATCCAGCGCGACTGCAACTCGGCTCGCAAGTACTGGCACTTCATCAAGGTGATGGGGCGCTCGGCAAGCCACATCGCCCTGGAGTGTGCCCTGCAGTGCCAGCCCAACATCTGCCTCGTCAGCGAAGAGGTTGAGCAGAAGCAGATGTCGCTGGACGACGTGGTGGAATACATTGCAAAGGCCGTTGCCGCCCGTGCAGCCGACGGCAACAACTTCGGTACCGTGGTGGTTCCCGAGGGCCTGATTGAGTTCATCCCCGCCATCAAGAAACTGATTGCCCAGTTGAACGAGGTGCTGACCGACCCGACGACAGGCGAGCCTCGCGAGTTCAAGAGTGCCGACGAGCAGATTGAATTTGTGCTGAACAGCATCACGCCTGAGAACAAGGCCGTGCTGGAAAGTCTGCCCGCCGACGTGAAGCGCCAGCTCTGTCTCGACCGCGACCCCCACGGAAACGTGCAGGTGAGCCTTATCGAGACTGAGAAACTGCTCTCGGCCATGGTGGCCAAGAAACTGGCAGCATGGAAGAAGGAAGGCAAATATGACGGCAAGTTCAGTGCCCAGCACCACTTCTTCGGCTACGAAGGCCGCTGTGCAGCTCCCTCTAACTACGATGCCGACTACTGCTACAGCCTGGGCTACAACGCCAGCCGCCTGATTTCGAATGGCAAGACGGGCTACATGTCGGTCATCAAGAACACGACGGCTCCTGCCGCAGAGTGGATTGCCGGCGGTGTGCCCATCACGATGATGATGAACATCGAGCGCCGCAACGGTGCCGACAAGCCCGTAATCCGCAAGGCCCTGGTGGAGCTGGACGGCAAGCCCTTCCAGTATTTTGCTGCTCATCGCGACGAGTGGGCTCGCAAGACGTGCTACGTCTATCCCGGTCCCATTCAGTACTTCGGTCCCACGGAGGTTTGCGATCAGTGCACCAAGACACTGGCATTGGAGCAATTGAAGGCGTAACCTCATTCTGACGAAATCTCGTTATCTCATCATTTTGCTATATCGATATTTCGTTATCAAGCAATTTTGCTATTCGTGACCACAAAAAAGAAGACAACGAAGCGCAGCCGCCCGAAGCGAAAAGGTTCGGGTGGCTCGCTTTTCCATTCGTGGTGGGGTGTTCTGTTGGGCGTGGTACTCTTTGCCGCTTTGCTGGTAGCCTTGCTGTGGTTCTTCTTTGTCACGCCGCTTTCGTTTCGGTGGCAGAACGCCTACGACGGGAAAGACTATCCCGACGGATACGATGTCTTGGGCATCGACGTAAGTCATTACCAAGAACGTATCGACTGGAACAAGGTGCGCAATGCAAAGATAGGTGACCACCCCGTGAGGTTTGTCATCGTCAAGGCCACGGAGGGGACGACGCTGATGGACGAGAATCTGAACGAAAACTTCTATCGGTCACGCGAAAACGACTTAGTCCGAGGGGCTTATCATTTCTTCAAGTCAGGAAGCAGCGCACGCGCACAGGCTGGATACTACCTGAAGCAAGTCCACCTTCAAGAGGGTGACCTGCCTCCCATCCTTGATGTGGAGGAGCGGGGCAACAAACCGCTCAAGGACTTTCAACGCGACGTGCTGACGTGGTTGCAGTTGGTGGAGGAAGCCTACGGGGCGGTTCCTGTGATTTATACGGGCTATAAGTTCAAACTTGATTACCTGAATGATGCAGCCTTCGATGCTTATCCGCTCTGGATAGCCCATTATTATGAGAAGGCCGTTCGCTACAAAGGGAAATGGGTCTTATGGCAATACACCGACCGCGGACGGGTGGACGGCATAAAGGGCGACGTGGATCTGAATGTGTTCAACGGCGACATGAAGGCCCTGATGGCACTGACCTTGCAGCCCTCCGGCGAGGAACCGCAGGAAGAGTAGGGCAGACTATCGTTGCAGAAGCAGCATGGCCCAGCCGTCCTCGGACGTTTGCGAGGCAAGAGTGAATCCAAGCGTCTTGCTTTTTTCCACCAGTGATGCGATGTCCGCTTCATAGAAACCGCTCAGGAGAAGCTGGGCATGGGGAGCGAGTGCGCCAGAGAAGCGAGGCAGGTCGGCCAGGAGAATGTTGCGATTGATGTTGGCAATGAGCACGTCGAAGTCGGCCGTCTGTGGCAGGACGCTTGCGTCTCCCTCCCGAATCTCGATATTCTCTATGCCGTTGAGTCGGGCGTTTACGCCAGAGTTCTCCACACTCCACGAGTCGATGTCATAGCTGAACACCGCCCTGGCACCGCGAAGGGCGCAGAGTATTCCCAGCACACCCGTTCCGCATCCTGCGTCCACGACGCGTTTGCCTCGCAGGTCAGTCTGGCAAAGCTGCCGCAGAATCTGCCGCGTGGTAGGGTGGGACCCCGTGCCGAAAGCCATGCGGGGATTGATGAGAATGTCGTAACGGCACTCGGGCACGTCACGGTGGCGGGTATCGTGGACGCAGACGAGGCGGTCGATGACAATCGGGGCGAAGCCCTCTTCCTCCCACGTCTGGTTCCAGTCTTCGTCGGGAGCTTCCTCCACAGTATGCTCAATCGAGTAGCCCGGCAACAGGAAGTTGCGCTCGATTTCGGCGAGGGCATCTGCCACGAACAACGGCTGACGGACGTAGGCCATGCAGCCCTCTTCGGTCGGCGTGAAGGTTTCAAACCCGATGTCGGCCAGCAAGGCAGTCAGCACGTCGCAGGCCGTCTCGTCGTAAGGCGTAATCTTGAATTTCGCTTGATAATATTTCATAGTGAGTGCGAAGTTACACAAAAAAGTTCAATAATCGGGAAATCCCCCCTGCAAAAAGGGGAATTTCCCCTTGGAAATACATAAAAAGGTCGTAATTTTGCAATCGAAGAACCTAAAAAACGGTAGATATGAAAGCTAAAGGAATCATTTGGATGATGTTGGCAACCTTGCCACTCATCGGTTTTGCACAGGAAGACGACATGTATTTCGTTCCTAAGAAGGGCAAGACCGCCACGACCGCAACAACGACCACAACGCCGCCTGCAAGGCGAAGCACAGTCACCTCGTCCCAGTCAGCAAGCGAAGTCCCCAACTACAGTACGGGGCCTCTGCGCGATGTCGACGAATACAACCGCCGCGGGCCAGGCGGACGTTCCGTGACCATCATTACGGAGACGGACACCTTCCAGGTCGATGAGAGCCAGTTGACGCTGAACGAAGACGGGCAGTACGTATTGAGCAAGGGCAACAGCAGCGTCGGCGAGGACCCCGTCTATGCGGACGAGGCCGACGATTACGCCTACTCGGCTCGTCTGTCCCGTTTCCATGGAGTGGGCTATCCCTATTACATCTGGTACGATCCCTGGTATTATGACCCCTTCTATTATGACCCCTGGTACTACGGTGGCTATTGGAGCTATCGTCCCTGGGGCTGGTATGGCGGCTGGCGCAGCTACTACGGCTGGTACGATCCCTGGTACTACAACCCCTATCGCTGGCACTATGGCTACGGCTGGTACGGCGGTTATCACCACTACGGCTGGAATCATTACCACGGCGGCGTGAATCCTCATCGCGGATTCAACGGCGGACGCGGCTATGCCACAACGGGTGCCGGCGGACGTGGCCGCGGAAACTACGCTTCGACCCGTACTGGGCGCAACGGCTATACTGCCTCCCAAAGCACACGTTCCGGCTACGGCACTCGCAGCGGCAGTGGCAACTACACGACACGTGGCACATACGGCACACGCGGCGAACGCGGAAGCGGACGTTCCTACGGTACGACCACCCGTGGCATTGGCAACAGCTCTTCCCGCACGACCGTGACGAATCCCTCCACTCGCAGTTCGGGCAGGGTAACACGCGGCACGACGACCAGTCGCAGTTCCAGTTCTTCCTCTCGCGGTGCGAGCGTCTCCACCCGCAGTTCCGGTTCCTATCGCGGTTCGGGCAGCAGTTTCTCCGGCGGCGGCAGTAGCCGAGGCTTCTCCGGAGGCGGTGGCTTCTCCGGAGGCGGTGGATTCTCTGGCGGTGGTGGCCGTGGAGGCGGCTTCTCCGGTGGCGGAGGCGGTCGCGGAGGTGGCGGCAGACGATAAGGTCTTGCTTGCCAAACGCATAGAATTGAAAGTGCAAAGTTTTACGATTCAGAATACATATTATATTATATACAACTTATGACAAAGCGTTATTTTATGATGGGTCTGTTGCTTGTGGCAGCAACCATCGCTAAAGCACAAGACACATACATGAACGACCGCCTGACGGCCACTGACGACCTTCACGGTTCGGCCCGCTACGTCGGCATGGGCGGAGCACTGGGTGCGCTGGGAGCCGACCTCTCGGCCATCAGCAGCAACCCCGCCGCCATAGGTCTTTATCGCCGAAGTGAAATAGGATTGACGTTCGGTGCCATCGTGCCTAACAAGGCTAACGGTTGGAGCAAGAACGATGCCCGCACTTACGGCGAGGGACTTGCCAAGGCAAGTTTCGACCAGATGGGTTTCGTCTGGAGCCTGAAGACCGACAATTCGGTGCTGAAGTACATGAACTTCAGCGTGAACTACCAGAAAAAGGCTAACTATAACCTGGGCTTCTATGCCGACAACCGCAACCTGGGCGGCCTGTCTCAGATGGACCAGATTGCCGAACTGGCCGATGCCGGCTACGACACGGACTATAATCTGGCCGGAATGGCCGTAGATAACAGCTTCCTGTCCAAGGACGAGCAGGGCTACTACAATGCCTACCGGGGCCAGCGTTCCAACTACACCCGCCACCAACGCGGCTCGCTTCAGGCCTACGACATCAATATGTCCTTCAACCTGAGCGACCGTTTCTATACGGGTTTCACCGTGGGACTTGACAATGTGAACTACAAGTCCTGGAGCGAATACCAGGAACTGAGCGCGGACAAGGATGGCAACTATGGCGACTATTCCCTCTACAACGACCGCGACGTGGACGGTCATGGGGTGAACGTGAAGTTCGGGTTCCTGGTGCGTCCCGTGGCAGACAACCCCTTCCGCATCGGTCTGGCCGTCGAGACTCCGACGTGGTACCGCATGAAGAGCAGCGTGCTCTATGACCTGACCGACCAGGCTGTCAACCCGACCGTACGCACAAAGACACTGGAAACCTACCTCGAAACCACCGTCCGCACCCCGTGGCGCGTGCGACTCAGCATGGGCTCTACGGTGGATAAGGTGCTGGCCTGGGGCGTAGAATACGAGTATGCCAACATGGCTAAGACGAGGATGGGCTACCCGAGCTACAACGACAACGACGGATACCACAGTTCTTTTGCCCATACCAACGACCAGGCCATGAACCGACAGACGGAAGCCGTCCTGAAAGGCCAGCATACCGTGAAGGTGGGACTGGAGGTGAAGCCCGTGGACAAGGTGGCCATTCGCGTGGGTTACAACTTCATCTCGAAGCGTTACGGCGACAACCCTTCCTTCGACCAGTACAATCTCGACTCACGTGCCATGAACTTCCAGACGGCCACCGACTACATGACGCTCGGAGCCACCAATATTGCCACCTTCGGCATCGGGTACAAGTACAAGAAGTTCTACGCCGACCTGGCTTATAAGTACAGAGCCCAGAGTGGCAAGTTCTATGCTTTCGACACTGGCTACACCGACCCGAACGGGCAGTTCGCCCAGGACAACCCCTCGCTTGCAGGAGCTTCGTTGCAGCCCGTCGACGTACCCCTCAACCGTCATCAGGTGATGATGTCGCTGGGATTCAAGTTCTGAGTCAGGATTTCTGTACGACAGCGGAGGGAGAAGCCGCTTCCCGGGTGTGGAAGCCTTCTCCCTCCGCTGTGTTTTGTCTGTGAGTTATATCCGAATCGCCCGGTTGTCCGTCGCCCGATGTCCTCAGAATTCTATCAGGACGCGGGCGTTTATCATGCGCCCCGTCAGGTAGTTTGGGACGGCATACTGCTGTCCGACTACGTCAGTCACCCAGTAATAGCCCGAGGTGTTGTTGAATCCGAAGATGTTGAAGCAGTCGAGTCCGAGCCAGATGTTCCTGACGGCATTGTGTCTGAGATGACGGTCTTCGTTGTTCAGTGCACGGTAGTTCATGCCGACGTCCACACGCTTGTAGGCCGTGGCGCGGTAAGCTTTCTTCTCCAGTCCAGTGTGTGGGGCGCCGAACGGCAGACCGTCGGCGAACGAAGCCTTTAGGTTCATCTTCCAACGTGTAGTGTTCGGGAAGTAGTCTGAGAAGAAGAAGTTGATGCTCCACCGTTGGTCGGTGGGCTGGGGAACCTTTTTCCCGTGCAGGGTCATCTGGGCTTTCATCAGCCCGAAGCTTATCCAGCTGTCCGTGCCTTTCACGAATTCTCCGTAGACCTTGAAGTCGATGCCGGCCACATACCCCTTGCCTATGTTCTCGCCGTAGTAGACAATCTTCACATTGTCCACGTTGTAGGGGTTGATTCGGCTTTGCGCCTTGTAGTAAAGTTCTGTCGTGAAGCGGAAAGGCCGCTGGGCAACCCTGAACCTGTACTCGACACCTGCCAGCAACTGAAAGGAGCGTTGCGAGCGGATGCCCTTGTTCAGGACGACGGTCGTATTGCCGTGGGTGGTCACCGTGTCACGTATTTCCTTGTAGAACGGTCGCTGATAGTAGAGGCCGGTGGCCAGTCGGAAGGTCAGGTTGTCGTTCTTTGCCGGCACGAATCCCATGGAGACCCGCGGCGAAAACAGCCATTCGGAGTTCCACGACCAGTAGGAGAGGCGTGCCCCATAGTTCAGGCTGAGGGTGCCGACGCCTGATTCTTTCCGCCAGGTGTCCTGGACGAACATCTCGAAATGACTGCTCGAGAGGCGGTTGACGCTCTTGAGATTGTAGATGAGCATCAGGTCCTTTCCCGTGTGGGGAATGCTGTATCCGCTGGAGTCGCGGCTTTCCCATTCGCGGGCATTCTCGCGGATGCTTTCCCGTTTCCACGCGATGCCTGCAAGCACGGTATGTGCCCGGCGGCGCACGTTGTAGTCGAGCCGCAGGGTGTTCGTCCTGCTGGTGAGCAGGTTGCGGGCGTGTTCCATGTAGGTTCCCACGCCGAGTTGCTGGTCGCCGTTGGTCTCGTTGAGCCAGTACTGCCCCTGGATGTCGTAAGTCTCGCGCTCTTTTGTCGAGAAGGCACTGTAGGCCAGGCTCACCGACGAGCGGTCGTTGATGCGCCGCGTCAGTTTGGCCGTGCCGAAGAGCGTGCGGAAGAGGTCCTCCTCCTTGCCGTCGAAGTAGACGCGGAACGCCTTCACGTCCTCCATGGTTCCGAAGCGGGTCTCGCGGTCGTGGGGGATGAACTTGTAGTTGTTCTTCGAGATATAGCCGATGACGTCGAGGGTCCAGTAGCGGGACGGCGACCAGGATAGGTAGGCCTGATAGTCGAGAAAGCTCGGGCGGTACTCGCCTTTTGTTTCCAGAGAGCCCAGCATGTACTGGTTGGTCTTGTAGCGCAGGCCGTTGGAGAATGAGAACTTCTTCTTCCCATACCCTGCATAGACGTTGGCACCGAGCAGGCTTCCCTGTATGGAGCCCTCCCAGTTGTGGGGCTTGCGATAGGTGATGTCGAGCACGGACGACATTTTGTCGCCATACTTCGCTTCGAAACCTCCGGCGGAGAAGTCCACCTTTTCCACCATGTCGCTGTTGATGACCGACAGGCCTTCCTGCTGACCGCTGCTGATGAGCAACGGACGGTAGACCTCCATGCCGTTGATGTAGACGCAGTTTTCGTCGAACGACCCGCCGCGCACGTTGTACTGGCTGGAGAGTTCGTTGTGGGAGGAGACACCGGCTTGCGTGGCAACCAGTTCCTCGACCGCATTGCCCGTGGTCGAAGGCAGTCGTTTCAGTTCCTCGGTGTTCAGTGTCTGTGTGGCCCCCATCTGGCGGCGTTGCTCGGTAACCACTACGTCGTCCAGCTGGCGGTCGTTGCTCTTCATGACGATGTTCATCACCAGTTCGCCCACGGGTTTCTTCAGCACGCGCCGGCGGGTCTGGAAGCCCATCATCTGGTAGACCACGACGACGCTGTCAGCCGTGCGGAACGTCAGGTTGTACTTTCCGTCGAGACTGGCCGTCGTGGCCACGCCCTGCCCCTCGATGCGGACGATGACCATGGGGATGGGTTCCTGATTCTCGTCCACGACGCTGCCGCGCAGTTTCACGCGTGTCGTGTCAGAGGGTTGTTCCTGCGCCGAAAGCCCGCCGCCCGGAACGAGGCGACCGGCGAGGAAAGGGACTGCGCCCAGGAAGAGGCATAGTAGCAGTATGAGGCGCGCTCCTTTCATGTGGTCAGAGGTTGTGCTTGGATGAGGGTTCGACTTACGTATCTTTCAATATAACGTTCCCGGGCGTCGTTTTATTGCACCGTCAGTCGGAAACTGCCGTTGGCACGGCTGTAGAGGGTGGAGTTCGTGGAGGTGATGCTGCCATGGCAGCCCTCGCCCGTCCCGGCGCTGTAGGTGGCCGTCTCTCCGTCGGCGGCGTTGTTCCAGTTGCCCCGGAACGAACAGGCGTAGACGCCGGGGAGGGTCCGCTCGGGGATGTGGACTTCCCACGTGGGGTCGTCCGTCAGGCTCTCGTGCTTTCCGTCCTGTGTGGCGTAGGTGAGTGTGGTGTCCGTCGGTGTTCCGTCGACGTCTATCCTCACGGTCATGCTCCATGTGTGGTGTGCTCCGTAGATGTTGGTGCCGCGTTGTGCCTGGACGGCGGTAATCGTCACGTCGTCGCCGGCGCGAACCGTGGAGGGTGTGTACCTGAACCCCTGGAAAATGGGGGGACGCCCCGTTTCGTCGTCGCCGCAACTCCAGAGGGCGAGGCAGAGCAGGCTCAAAAGAAAGAGATAGGTCTTTTTCATCTTATATAAAGGTTTTCAGTTCTCGGTAAAGGCGTTGCACGGGCAGTCCCATGACGTTGAAGTACGATCCCTCGATGCGTTCCACGCCGATGAAGCCTATCCACTCCTGGATGCCGTAGGCCCCGGCCTTGTCCAGGGGGCGGAACTCGCGGACGTAGTGGTCTATCTCTTCGTCGGTCAGGGGGGAGAACGTCACATGGCTGACGCTGTCGAACGTCCGTGTCCGCCCGGTGGTCATGAGGGTCACGCCCGTGATGACCTGGTGGGTGCGTCCGCTCAGCAGGTGCAACATGCGCCGTGCGTCGTCCTCGTCGTGGGGCTTCCCCAGTACGGTTCCGTCTAGGTACACTATCGTGTCGGCCGTGATGAGCAGTTCGTCGTCGGCCAGCGTCGCCCTGTAGGCATCTGCCTTCTTGCGCGAGATGGTCCGGGCAATCTCTTCGCCCGTCAGTCCTTCGGGGAAGGATTCGTCGATGCCCGCCACGAGCCGCACCTCAAAGTCGAGGCCAAGCCCTTTCATCAGTTCCTTGCGGCGGGGGCTTCCGCTGGCAAGGATAATCCGCTTATTATTGAACATTGTCAACTCTGTATTATAAACTATGAGCTTTGCGCCCAGAATAACTGTGAACTTTGAACTATGAACTTTGAACTGCTCAACGCCGCTTCTGCGTTGCGCTCTTACCACCCGAAGGCCTTTTTGTCGGCCATCCACTTGCCTTGCGCCCGAAGCACCTGCTCCACGATGTCGCGACCGCACCCGTGACCACCGGGGAGGTGGCTGATGTACGTGCTTACGGCCTTTATCTCCGGTGCCGCATCGGCCGGGCAGCAGGGGCAACCGGCCTGGCACATCACCTCGTAGTCGGGGATGTCGTCGCCCATGTAGAGGATTTCTTCGTCGCACAGGCCGTATTTCGCCTTCAGCTCTTCGTAGACAGTCTGCTTCACGGAGGCTCCGATGTAGATGTCTTTCATCCCCAGTCCCTCGTAGCGGACGCGGATGGCCTCTATCCTTGCCCCCGTGATGATGGCGACGTGCAGCCCCATCTTCACGGCCAGTTGCAGGGCATAGCCGTCCTTGATGTTCACCGTGCGCAGGGGGATGCCCGAACTATCCATCGGGATGGTTTCGCAACTCAGCACACCGTCCACGTCGAAGACGATGGCCCGAATCTTCCGTAAGTTGTAGTTTATCATTGTGTTACAGGTTGTTGCTTAGGGTTTTCCGTCTTGCCCGTCGGCCAGTTCTCGGATGCTTTGGCTCATGAGTCGGTAGATGTCGCGCAGGGTGCCGTGGAGCATGGCCTCCTGCCGTGCCATGACTTCCCCGTCGCCTCGCATGGCAGGCCCCGTCTGTGCCTCACGGGGGGGCAGCTCATGCACCTTTCGTGCCACTTCGTCGATGAGGGGAAGCATCACGCGGAACGGGATGTCGTGGGCGCGAAGCAGTTCGTCGGACAGGGCATAGCAGTGGTTTACGAAGTTCGACGCAAAGACGGCCGCCAGATGCAGTCGCCGCCTTCCCTCGCTGTCGAGGCGGAAGACGTGTCGGCTCAGGCTGCGGGCCAGGGTCTCTAAGCGCGGCATGTCGGTCGCGGTCTCCACGAAGAGGGACACCTCTGCGAAGTCGACCGTCCGCGCCTTGCTGAACGTCTGCATCGGATAGAGCACGCCCCGGCGGCGTGACGGGATGGCATCCATCGGGATGCTCCCTGCCGTGTGGACCACCAGCCCGTCGCAGTCGGCCAACCGTTCGGCCACGGTGTGTACGGCATCGTCGCGGACGGCGATGATGACCACCTCGCCCGTGACCTCCTCTGTCCGGAAAGTGCGTCCGTGAAGCTGCCTCACCTCGTGGCCGGCCCTTTGGAGGGCAGGGCAGAGGCTCGTGGCGACGTTGCCTGTCCCTATCAGTGTGACGGTCATCTCTGGCTCACCATTTGTCCGTGTGTACCTTGTCCCACCGCAGGC
Source organism: Bacteroidaceae bacterium (assembly GCA_017453445.1). Lineage (GTDB taxonomy): Bacteria > Bacteroidota > Bacteroidia > Bacteroidales > Bacteroidaceae > Physcousia. The sequence goes on along the minus strand of JAFTEX010000044.1, from coordinate 18,839 downwards.
GTTCCTCGTTCTGGGGGCGGCGCTCCATGCCCTTGTGGCCGAAGGCCAGCAGGTTCAGCACGCGCTTCTCCGAGGGAATGTCCAGGACGCGCCGTGTGTTGTCCTCGGCCGAACGCCCGACTTTGTCCTTGCGTTGGCGCACCTGCACCCAGCAACCGCCCAGTCCGAGGTCCTCGGCTTCGAGCAGCATCAGGGTGGATGCCACGGAAGCGTCCTCGATCCACACGTCGCTCACCTCGGGCAGTCCCAGCACGACGATGACCAGGGGCGCATCCTTTACGAACTCGGCCCCCAGTGCCTTGCAGTGGGACAGTGCCTCAATCTTCGCGCGGTCCGTCACGACGACGAACTCATAGCCGTGGAGCCCCTTGCTCGACGGTGCAATCAGTCCGGCGCGGAGTATGGCCGTCAGAGCCTCTTCGCCGACGGGTTCGTCCGTAAACTGGCGGTGACTGCGTCGCACGCTCAACAGGTTACTGAAGTCTTCCATATCTGTTTCTATACCTTATTATATTTCAAAGAGTATGCAAAGTTACAGCCTTTCGGGCACATATCCAAATTGTTCGCCCCATTATTTTGCACCCTGCCCGACAGTCCGCCACGGAAACTCCCCTGCCGGCTACGGAAGGGGGGCTCGCAGACTGCCCGGAGGGGGCCGGCCCTTCGCTGAGTGTCTCCCCTGTTGCCGTATTCTCCCGGGCGGATTCATGCATTATTATGCCAAACGTATAATTATCCGATTCATATGATGCCGTGGTTTTTGGGGCGAGGGAATACGGCAATTGGGAGAAAACTATATGGCGTCAGGGTATAAAACTGCCCGTCAGGCGAGCGATTCGATGTAACGGATGAGCCGTTCGTAGTCGGGGGCATGGCGCAGGAGGGCCAGATTGCCTACGAGAACGAACTGGCGACGGGCACGGGTCACGGCAACGTTCAGCTTGCGGTCTATCAGCATCCCGTCGCTCTCGACGGGTTCGGAGAGAATCTTCAGCTGGTAGTGGCGGCTGACGACCGTGGTGAAGAGGATGACCTCGCGCTGGCTTCCTTGGTAGCGTTCGACGGTGTCGATGGTGATGTCCTCCGCCTGGGGGACGGAAAGTGCGAGCAGGGCCCGGCGGACGGCGGCAATCTGGCCGCGGAAGGGCACGATGACCCCGACGGAGGCCGACGGCGTCCAGGGGCGACCGTTGCGGACGTGCAGGGCATGGAGGGCGGCAATCAGGCGGGCCACCTCGGCGGCCTCGGCCGCATTCACCTTGTTGTTAGCCTCGGGCTGCGCGAGACGCACGTCAATTGCGCCCATGCGCCGCGTGGCTAGCAGCGTCTGGCTGGGGTCTGTGCGGTCGAACTCCGTCCAGCCCAGCGTGCCGGTCTGGTGGGGCAGCGGCACGACCGTCAGGCGGTCGCCGTAGTAGGTGTGGCTGGCCCACTGGCTGATGTCGGTGTGCATCCGTCCCTGTCGGGTGAGCATCCCGACGAGTTCGGGCGGAGCAAGGCGGTGGAGGCGTTCGAAGAACGAGTCGCGGCAGTTGCGCAGCCCGATGTCCAGGAGGCGTTGACTCGTGACCCGGCTCTGTTCGCTGTGTTGCACGACGACGGCCGGCAGCTGTTTGTGGTCGCCGATCAGCACCAGTCGGTCGATGGCAGGGCGGCGGTCGGGGCCGGTGGCCGTGAGCAGGGGCAGGAGTTGCGGCTCTAAGACCTGCGAGGCTTCGTCGAGGATGGCGGTGCGGAAATGGCGAAGCCGGAACAGTTCGGGTAGGCCGCAGAGACTGGCCACCGTGGCGCAGAAGATGCGCACCGGGCGCAGGCGGTCGAGGGTCTCGCGGCGATTGCGGCAGGGTGCGATGACGTTGCGCAGGAGGCGGTGGCGAAGCGAGGGGGCGCACGAGAGTTCTTGGCCCAGGCGCACGTAGGCGACGGGGGCTTGCTCGGTGGAAAGTTGCTCCAGCATCTGGCAGATTTCGTCGACGGCGCGGTTTGTGTAGGCCATGAGTAGCAGGTTGTCCTGCTCGTCCTGCCGCAGGAGTTCGCTGACCATGTGGCGCAGGGCGATGTTGGTCTTGCCGCTGCCGGGGGGGCCCACCAAGAGATAGTAGTCCTCGCTTCGCAGCATGGCGCGTACGATTTCCTCAACGTCTTTGTCCTCAATGGGTTGCCTTGGCTTGGCTGAAGTATTACGTTCAGGCTTGCGCGTCCCGAGGACGAGGGCGCGTCGGCGCGGCTCGCAGGTGAGCAGAGCGTAGAGTCCGCGGTAGAGCGAGGCGAAGAGTGCGTCGCTGTGGGCCGGCTCGATGGCGAAGATACGGTCGAATCGGAGGCCGGAATTGCCGCGCTGGGGATGGGAAAAGCGCAGGAGGAGGCGGTCGGCGTGCAGTTCTTCGACCTGGCATCGCAGCGACTGGCGGTTGGTCATCAGGTCGGCTTCCGTGTTGCGCTCGTAGAGAATCACGCTGTCGCCCTCGCGGAAGTTGGGTTGCGAGGTGTCGTCTGCCGGGAGGGTTGCCACGACGTGGGTCAGCCGTCCCTGCGCGTCGCGGCGGGGAGTGAGGCGGAGGTCGGTGATGATGTTGCCGTGGAGGCGCTTGTTGTCCGTGTCGCAGAGCCAGGCCTGGGCAAAGCCTCGGTCGCTGTCGGCCCGGTCGTCGCCCACCTTTGCCAGCATTTGTTCGCGCGCGACGAAAGCCGTCATCGTGCAGAAATAGTCGCGTTCGAGCGGTGATGCCGAGCGAATCGTCTGGAGGAATGCCTCGATGCGGGGCCGGACGTAGCCCGTGTAGAGCTTGCTCTGGCAGTGAGTGGGGTTGAACGCCTCCTCGTCCAGGACGGCAAGAAACGCTTCGGCGTTGGTGCGCAGCTGGCGTTCGATGAAGACGATGCCGTTTCTCAGGCAGAGTGCCTGCGCAATGTGGTTGGCACCCAGGCGTATGTCGTGGAGGACGGGGTAGCGGGAGTAGAGCAGGAGCGTCTTCACCTCCTGGCGCGCACGCCCGAGTCCGTAGTGAAGTATCTCTTTGTAGAGGGCCATCTGCATGGCATGTTCCAGCCGGAACGTCGCGTGAAACTCGTCCTGCTTCCCGCTCTTCAGCTCTACAATCTTCGTCAAGTCGGCCGTGAGCAAGTCCATTCGCCCCTGGAGTCCCAGCGCGTCGCAGACGAACGACGGTTCCAGTTGCACCTCGTCCAGCCCGGCCCGGATGCCGGCCTCGTGGAAATGGTGGGCGACGGCGGTGCGGATGTTGGCATATTGCGCGCGGCATTGTCCGAAGAAGTTATCGTCCACGCCCGCGAGCGTGCAGAATTGCAGGGGATAGTCGCGGAAGCTGCGCTGCATGGATTCGAGGAAGGGGGCCGAGGTGTTGAGGGTGTCGTCGAGGAACTGGTTGGCCACGTTGCCCAACTGCAGGGCGAGCGAGTCCTCGCGCGGCATGAACTTTGCGAGGAGATGAAAGTAAGGACTGGGTCCGCTCTCCTTGACACACTGGCAGATGCTCGTGATGTCGACCAGAAAGTCCGGCTCCAGGATGAACAGGCGCGGATGGAGAATGCCCTCAGGGTCGGTGGCGACGTCGAGCAGGTTCAGCGTGGCCAGGGGGTAGAGCTGCCCGCAGAGCTGCCACTCCGGCGTGTGGGCCACGCGGAGAAGCGACTGCGTGGGGTCGTCGACATCGTAGCCTCGGATGACCTGCGCGTCCCAATCCTTGACGAGAAACCGTAGGCGGCGGTCGGAAAGGGGGCGGTCGGCAGCGGGCAACGTGCGCCAGACTGCGGGCAGTCGCCCGGCGATGTCCCCGGGCAGGGGGCAGCCGTAGAAGGCCGAAACCGCCTGAGCGAGGGCCTTCGCGTCATAGAGGAAGTCCGCCTCCTCGGGGGCGTATTCGCCGTGGTTAGTGCGGAGGACGTTGGAATGGAGCACGCACAGGGGCTGATGGCTCACCCCGTACCGCTCGCAGAGCGCATAGATGCGGGGCACCAGTCCCTGATACTCGACGCGGTCCTGCCCGGTGCGCTCCTTCAGCATACGGTCGAGCAGACGCCAAAGAAGGCGGTAGCGGCGGGGCATCTCCCCGTCGGACGTGAGCACCTGCCGAAGGTCGGCAAAGAGTTCGTCGGCGTAGTTCATGGGAGTTCGGGACGGGTGACTTCTATTTTGTTGCGCGGATGCTTGGCAGGTGCCGGGGTGCTGGCGTTGCTCACGCTGCGGGCTTCGCCGCGATACTGCATCCACCGGTCCATGATGCTGCGGACATAGCCGTGGGTCTCCGTGCCGCGCAGGTAGCCAGACGTGACAGCGGGGTCGTTGTAGTAGCGGGGGTCGCTCAGGTGGAGTATATAGGGTTCGACATCGCGCCATGTCTTGTCGCCCCGTCCGTACTTGCGAGCCAGGGCCATCGCGTCGCGCACGTGGCCCGTTCCCCCGTTGTAGGCTGCGAGAATGTAGGGGATGCGGGCCGATTGCGGGCGTATGTCGGAGAAGGTCTGGTTGAGTTTATGCAGAAGCCGCACGCCGGCCTCGATGTTGGTCGCCGGGTCGAAGACGTCCTTTCCGTCCACTCCGAGCATGGATGCCGTGGCGGGCATGATCTGCATCAGCCCCTGTGCCCCGGCCCACGATATGGCCTGAGGGTCAAAGGCCGATTCCTGGTAGCACTGTGCCGCGAGAAGCCGCCAGTCCCACCCGACGGTGGGGGCATGACGCTGCAGGAGTTCGTCGTACTGACTGATTTTTCCCTTCGCGGCATCGAGCATGACGGGGCGCGGCCTGCGCCGGGCGGGGGCCTTGTCCTGGCGGTTTTTCGTCAGTTGCGCGAGCAGGTCGGGCGAGTACCACTCGTTGACGGCCCGGGCAAGCTCCGGTGCCGACTGGTTGGCCAGCCATTGGTTGGCCAGGCGTGTCATACCCTTGTAGGCGGGAAGCTGCAGGGCGGCCAGGTCGGCCTCGCCGTTTCCGAGCCGACGCAATACTTCGGCCGTGTCGTGGGCCACCTCCATGCGGAGGCGCACGCCGAGGTGGCGGGCAAAAGCTTCGGCGAGGTCGTGCTGAAGGCCAAAGCCTTTTCCGCGGAATTCGAAGTAGGTGTCCGGGCCGGAAATCGTGATGACGATGAGTTCGCCTGCCTCTTCAATGTCTGGAAGGTCATAGCCGAGAGTCGAGGTATCGGTGTCTTCCTGGGGCGAAAACACCGACGAGGTCCCCCGAGGACTGTCCTGTTGGCAGGCCGCGACGAGGAACAGGAGGGGGAGGATTATGAGACTTGTCCGGGACGTAGGCGATGGATGATGTAGGTGCGCATGATTTCTATGGCGCGGGTATTGCTTCCGCCCTGCGGAACGATGAGGTCTGCGTAGCGCTTCGTCGGTTCGATGAATTCCTCGTGCATGGGTTTCAGCACGTCAAGATAGCGGTCGATGACCATTTGCGTGGTGCGGCCGCGCTCTACAGTGTCGCGCTGAATGACCCGAATGAGGCGTTCGTCGGCATCGGCATCCACGAAAATCTTCAGGTCCATCAGTTCGCGCAGCTCCTTTTTGTACAGCGCCATGATGCCCTCGATGATGATGACTTCGCAGGGTTCCACATGTACGGTCTCGGCCTGACGGTTGCTTTCGATGTAGGAATAGGTGGGTTGCTCAATGGCCCGCCCGTTACGGAGCTCCTCAATCTGGTGAGTCAGCAGGTCCCAGTCGAAGGCATCGGGATGGTCGAAATTGATGCGCCGGCGCTCTTCCATGGTGAGCGACGTGGTATCGTTGTAGTAAGAGTCTTGAGGTATCAGGGCAACCTTGTCGCCCGGCAAGGTCTCCACGATTTTGCGAACAACGGTGGTCTTGCCACTTCCCGTACCGCCTGCGATTCCGATAATGTACATATTGTCTGTGATAATGAGTTATAAGTTCATGCTTGATTAGCTCTCTTTCCTCAGTTTCCGCAACAATTCGGCATTGATGTGCCGGATGCGCTCGTTGGTCTGGCGGATGTCATGGGTCAGGTTCTCGCGCAGACGGTCCATCTCAATCGACATGTTGTTGTAGATGTCGGTGAATGTGCTGAGCAGCGGCACGCTGATTTTCTGCTCTTTCGGATTGACGACGACGTTGATGCCCTGCGGAATGAGCTCGACGTCGATGTCCGTGCCGCACTCCATCGGGTCGCCGTCGAAGTGAACCACGCCGGGACGGTCGCGACGGATGTGGAGACGGCGGCACTGGAACGTGCGGGCGTGTGGATTCCGGTCTATGGTCTTGTTCAGAAGCTGCAGGACCACCTGGGGGGCCTCCAGCAGGTTGAAGGGCTCCAGTATGGTCACGTCCATCAGTCCGTCGTTCATGGAGGCGGCGGGCGCAATGAAAACGTTGTTGCCGTACTGCGAGGCGTTGGCACAGGCAATGAGGAAAGCCTCGTGGGTTTGCTCCTCACCGTCGAAGTTAATCTGGTAAGTCTCGGGCTTGTAACTGAGGCCTCCCTTCAAGGTGTTGTCGACATAGGTCAGGAACCCGCGCTTGCCGGCGGCGGCAAATCGCTGGCTCACGAACGCATCGAAGCCGACTCCGCAGGTACAGAAGAAGGGACGTCCGTTGATTTTCCCATAGTCCAGCCGCTCAATGTTGCATTCTGCCAGTATTTTCAATGCGCCGACCGGGTTGATGGGAATGAAAAGATGGCGTGCCAGGCCGTTGCCGCTGCCGCAGGGGATAATGCCGAGTGCCGACGAAGTATGGGTGAGCGAACGGGCCACTTCGTTGACAGTCCCGTCGCCTCCCACGGCCACCACCACGTCAACGCCTTTCGCGGCGGCCTCTTCGGCCAGTTGAGCCGCGTGACCTGACCGTTCGGTGAAAATCATTTCCACCTCGAACAGGTCGCCGTTCAGGTATTCAGGAATCAACTTCACAATGGAGTCTTTCCCTCTTGTGCCCGAGATGGGGTTTATGATAAAACTTACACTCTTTTTTCCCATACAGGGTATATTTGCAGTGCGAAGATACAAAATTCGGGAAACATAAAGCAATGATTTAAGTAATAATAATGTTTTTTGCTACTTTTTCATTCAATATAGGACAGATACAAATATTTTTTCGTACCTTTGCACCCTGTATTGAGAATAGAATATCGACATACATATTTAATATAATATGGGACTTTTACAGGAAAAATTATCACATTACACTCTTCCTCAGGAGTTTATGGCGCGGGGGATTTATCCTTATTTCCGGGAAATCGAAGGAAAACAAGGTACGGAAGTAATGATGGGGGGCAAGCGTGTCCTGATGTTTGGCTCGAATGCCTATACGGGCCTGACAGGTGATCAACGTATCATCGATGCCGGATGTGCCGCCATGCAGAAGTACGGCAGCGGATGTGCCGGAAGCCGTTTCCTCAATGGTACGCTCGACATCCACGTGCAACTGGAAAAGGAACTGGCCGAGTTCGTGGGCAAGGAAGAAGCACTTTGCTTCGCTACTGGCTTTACCGTGAACAGTGGTGTCATAAGTCAGCTCGTGGGCAAGAACGACTATGTGATTTGCGACGACCGGGATCATGCCTCAATCGTCGACGGACGACGCCTCTCTTTCGCTACCCAGCTGAAGTTTAAGCATAACGATATGGCTGACCTGGAGAAGGTCTTGCAGCGATGCGAACCGAACGCCATTAAACTCATCGTGGTGGACGGCGTGTTCTCGATGGAAGGCGACCTTTGCAAACTGCCTGAAATCGTCGAACTGAAGAAGAAATACAACGCCAGCATCATGGTGGACGAGGCCCACGGCATCGGCGTGTTTGGCCGGCAGGGCAGGGGAGTGTGCGACCACTTCGGGCTGACCGACGAAGTCGACCTGATAATGGGCACGTTCTCCAAGTCGTTGGCCTCGATTGGCGGCTTCATTGCAGCCGACCACAGCATCATAAACTGGTTGCGACACACCGTTCGCACCTACATCTTCTCGGCAAGTTGCACCCCGGCCGCCACGGCAGCCGCCCGCGAAGCCCTGCACATCATACAGCAGGAGCCTGAGCGCCTGGCCGCCCTCTGGGACGTGACGAACTATGCGCTGGCACGTTTCCGTGAAGAAGGCTTCGAAATTGGCGACACGGAGAGCCCCATTATTCCGCTCTACGTGCGCGATACGGAGAAGACATTCATGGCCGTTGCCATGGCCTTCGACGAGGGAGTCTTCATCAATCCCGTGATTCCGCCCGCATGTTCGCCCCAGGACACGCTGGTGCGCTATGCCTTGATGGCCAACCACACGCACGAGCAGGTGGACGAATCCGTGAAGAAACTGAAGAAGGTCTTCCTGCAACTCGAAATATTGTAGAACGTTATAGAGACGAGAAAGAAACTTCTCGCCTCTTTTTGTTCTATTGAAAACGCAAAGAATGAGTACAGGCGAAATACTGAAACGCTTAGGCATCGACGTGCTGAACGCCATGCAACAGGATGCGATGCAAGCCTATCGCAAGGCAGACAGCATGGTCTTGCTCAGCCCCACCGGCTCGGGCAAGACGCTGGCCTACCTGTTGCCCCTGCTCGAAAGTCTGGACGAGGGGGGAGGCTGTCAGGGGCTTGTCATCGTGTCGTCGCGTGAACTGGCCATGCAGACGAGCGAGGTGGTGCGCCTCTCCGGCACGCCCCTCAAGTGTGTCGCGCTTTATGGCGGTCGTCCCGCGATGGAGGAACATCGCACGCTCCGTGGTCTCCAGCCCCAACTGATAGTGGGCACGCCCGGACGTCTGCTCGACCATCTGACGAAAGGAAACATTGACGCAACGAACATCCGCGTGCTGGTAATCGACGAGTTCGACAAGTGTCTCGAACTTGGCTTCCGGGACGAGATGACACAGCTATTTTCCCACCTCTCGTCCGTAACGAAGCGCGTGCTACTTTCGGCTACCGACAATCCCGAGATTACGGATTTCCTGCCCACATACACCCGGCTGGACTATCTGGACGAAACGTCACAGACGGAGCGAATCGAGCAGTGGAGCGTCAAGTCACCCATAAAAGACAAGTTGGAGACCCTGCGCAGTCTCCTCCTGTCACGCGGTGCGGAGACCTCGCTCGTGTTCACGGGCTTTCGGGAAAGCGTGGAGCGCGTGTCGAAATACCTCGCAGGCGAAGGCTTCTTCGTTGCGGCCCTGCACGGGGGCATGGAGCAACGCGACCGCGAGCGTGCCCTGTTCCGCTTCGTTAGCGGCGCGGCCAACATCCTGGTCAGCACAGACCTTGCCTCACGCGGGCTGGACATCCCTGAACTTGACAACGTAGTCCACTACCACCTTCCGCTGAACGAGCAAGCCTTTGTCCACCGAAATGGGCGCACGGCTCGTTGGGACAAGACGGGGCAGAGCTATCTGTTGGTCGGCCCCGAAGAGGCAATTCCCGGCTTTGTCCGTGACGTCCGTCCCTATACTCCCTCGCCATCTGCCTCCCGTCCCATGCCGCCCCTTTGGGAGTCGCTGTATATCGGCAAGGGAAAGAAGGACAAGTTGTCGCGGGGCGACATCGCAGGTCTCTTCATGAAGGCCGGGGGGCTCGGCAAGGAGGATGTGGGGCGCATTGACGTACGCGACCACCATTCCTACGTGGCTGTCTGTCGCGACCGCACGGAAGACGTGCTCCGTCGCCTGAAAGGACTGAAGATAAAAGGCATGAAGACGATAATAGAACGGACGAGATAGCATTTTGATACAGACAGAGTAAATATTCACCTTGACACCGTTACGATGGAACCCCTGAAACATGAATGCGGCGTGGCTATGATACGCCTGAAGAAGCCCTTGGAATACTATCAGCAGAAGTATGGTACATGGATGTACGGGCTGAACAAACTCTACTTGCTGATGGAGAAACAACACAACCGCGGTCAGGAAGGTGCCGGACTGGCTTGCCTGAAAATGGAGGCGGAAGTGGGCGAAGAATACATGTTCCGCGAGCGGGCCATGGGCAGTGGTGCCATCAGCGAAATCTTTGCCAACGTCCATGCTCAGTATAAGGAAACGCCCCAGCATCTGCTCTCCGACGCATCCTATGCCAAAGCGCATCTCCCCTTTGCGGGTGAGATTTACATGGGGCACCTCCGGTATTCAACCACCGGCAAGCGTGCCCTTTCTTTTGTGCATCCCTTTCTGCGGCGCAACAACTGGCGGGCAAAGAACCTCTGCCTCTGTGGCAACTTCAACCTGACGAACGTTGACGAGGTCTTCGATGCGATAGCCGCCAACGGACAACATCCGCGCATCTATAGCGATACGTACATTCTTCTGGAACAGGTCGGGCACAGGCTCGACCGCGAGAGTGAGCGACTCTTCGTGGAGGCCAAGGAACGCGGGCTGGAAGGCGTGGAGGTTACCCGCTTTATCGAGGAGCACATCGACGTGCGCAACGTATTGCAGACGAGTGCTTCCCTCTGGGACGGCGGCTATGTGATATGCGGAATGACGGGAAGCGGCGAGATGTTTGCCATGCGCGATTCCTGGGGAATCCGACCCGCTTTCTGGTTCGAGGACGACGAAGTCCTGGTGGTGGCCTCCGAACGCCCAGTCATACAGACCGCCTTCGACGTAGAACTGGACGACGTGCGCGAACTTATGCCAGGCCAGTCCTTGGTGATGAGGGCGTCGGGCGACGTGCTGCTCTCCCAGATACTGCCAGCTCAGGAGAAGCGTGCCTGCTCGTTCGAGCGCATCTACTTCAGCCGGGGCAGCGACAACGGCATCTACGAGGAACGGAAAAACCTGGGCGAACAACTGACGGAACGCATCACGGAGGCCATCGAAGGCGATGTGGCCCACACGGTTTTTTCATTCATCCCCAACACGGCTGAGGTTGCCTTCTACGGCATGTTACGCGGATTCAAGAAGGCACTGAACCGACAGAAGGTGCGCGAGATATGTGAACTGACGCGCGACCACCAGCCCACCGAGGAAGAGGTGGAGCGCATCATCGGCATGTACATACGGAGCGAGAAGGTGGCCTGGAAGGACATCAAACTGCGCACCTTCATCACCGAGGGCAATCAGCGCAACGACCTGGCAGCCCACGTCTACGACATCACCTACGGCTCCATCGTCCCCTACGAGGACAATCTGGTGGTCATCGACGACAGTATCGTGCGGGGTACCACACTGAAGGAGAGCATCATCCGCATCCTTGACCGCCTGCATCCCAAGAAGATAGTGCTCGTGAGTTCATCGCCTCAGGTGCGCTATCCCGACTACTACGGTATCGACATGGCCCAGATGGACGAATTCATCGCCTTCCGTGCAGCCATCGAACTTCTGATAGAACGTGGCCAGTGGGCACTCATCGACGATGTCTATCGCCGTTGCATCGACCAGCGTTCCCTGCCGAAGGAGGAAATGAAGAACTACGTCCGGGAGATTTATGTTCCCTTCACGGACGAGGAAATCAGCCAGAAGATGGTGGAGATGCTCCGTCCCGAGGGAATCAAGACCCCGATAGAGATTGTATACCAGAGTCTTGACGGGCTTCACTGCGCCTGCCCCAACCACTTGGGCGATTGGTACTTTAGCGGCGACTATCCCACACCGGGCGGTGTACGCCTGCTCAACCGCGCATTCATTGATTACTACGAAAATGTCTATAAACGATGAGAAAGGTAACGCTTTTGCTGGACGACGGAACACGCTTCCGCGGAACTTCATTCGGATACGAACAGCCGGTGGCCGGCGAGGTCGTCTTCAATACGGCCATGATGGGCTATCCAGAAAGTCTCACCGACCCCTCCTATGCGGGTCAGATGATGGTGCTCACCTATCCCTTGGTAGGCAACTATGGTGTGCCTCCTTTCAGCCGTGAGGCAAACGGTCTTTCGACTTTCATGGAGAGCGACCGCATACACGCCCGCGCCGTCATTGTGGCCGACTACAGCCAGGAATTCAGCCACTGGAACGCAACGGAATCGTTGGCTGACTGGCTGAAGCGTGAGCACGTGCCTGGCATCACGGGCATCGATACCCGCCAACTGACGAAGGTCCTGCGTGAGCACGGTGTGATGATGGGCAAGATTCTCTTCGACGACGAACCCGACAACATCCCCACTGCAGACTACGAAGGTGTCAACTTCGTGGCGCAGGTGAGTTGCAAGGAAGTGAGCCGACTCACTCCAACCCCCTCTCTGACAACGGGGAGGGTCAATACTATAACAGATAACCCGGCGGATGTGACTGCTTCCCTTTCTGTCAGAGAGGGGCAGGGGGAGATTCTTCCTCGCGTGGTCCTCGTCGATTGCGGTGTGAAGGAGAACATCCTGCGCTGCCTCCTTCGTCGGGGAGTGGAGGTAATCCGAGTCCCCTGGGACTATGATTTCAATCAGTTGGAGTTCGATGGCCTGTTCCTGGCCAACGGGCCCGGCGACCCCGATACCTGCGAGGTGACGGTAAAGAACATACGGAAGTTCCTTGCTGATGAGGAACGGAAGGCGGAAGAAAACGCCGGGTATCGAGTGCGTCCCTGCATGGGCATCTGCATGGGCAACCAACTTCTGGGCAAAGCCTCGGGCGCACGCATCTATAAGTTGAAGTACGGCCATCGAAGTCATAACCAACCCGTGCGTCTGGTGGGCACCAACCGTTGTTTCATCACCAGTCAGAACCACGGATACGCCGTCGATGACTCCACGATAGGGAGTGACTGGGAACCTCTTTTTGTGAATATGAACGACGGTTCGAACGAGGGCATCCGCCACAAACGCCACCCATGGTTCTCTGCCCAGTTCCATCCCGAGGCCTCCTCGGGTCCCGTGGACACGGAGTTTCTCTTCGACGAGTTTTTCAACTGCCTCAAGGGCTCCAATGACCTTCAGTTCCTTAAAGACCCTGAAGACTCTGCGACCCCAACCGTAATCCGGAAGGTGCTCCTCTTGGGGTCTGGTGCCCTGAAGATTGGCGAGGCCGGCGAGTTCGACTATTCAGGTTCGCAAGCCCTGAAGGCCTTGCGCGAGGAAGGCATCGAGACGGTGCTCATCAACCCCAACATCGCTACTGTGCAGACCTCGGAGGGCGTGGCCGACCACATCTATTTCCTGCCTGTCACCCCCTACTTCGTGGAGCGTGTCATCGAGAAGGAACGCCCGCAGGGCATCCTGCTCGCCTTTGGAGGCCAGACCGCCCTGAATTGCGGCGTAGAACTCTATAAGAACGGCACGTTGGAAAGATACGGTGTCCAAGTGCTTGGCACACCCGTACAGGCCATCATCGACACCGAGGACCGTGAACGCTTCGTGGAGAAACTGGACGAAATTGGCGTGAAGACCATCAAGAGCCAGGCGTGTGAGAACATCCAGGAGGCCCGCGAGGCCGCCGTCCGTCTGGGCTATCCCGTCATTCTGCGTGCCGCCTACGCCTTGGGCGGACTCGGTTCGGGCTTCTGTGACAACGAGGAAGAACTCAACCGCTTGGCCGAAAAGGCATTCTCCTTTTCCCCTCAGGTGCTGGTCGAAAAGAGCCTGAAAGGCTGGAAAGAGATTGAGTACGAGGTGGTGCGCGACCGATTTGATAATTGCATCACGGTGTGCAACATGGAGAACTTCGACCCGTTAGGCATCCACACGGGCGAGAGCATCGTCATCGCCCCCTCCCAGACGCTCACCAACTCGGAGTATCACAAGTTACGCGCACTCTCCATCCGCATCATCCGTCACATCGGCATCGTGGGCGAGTGCAACGTACAATACGCCTTTGATCCAGAGAGCGAGGACTATCGCGTCATCGAGGTCAACGCCCGTCTGTCGCGTTCTTCAGCCCTTGCCAGCAAGGCCACCGGCTATCCACTCGCCTTCGTGGCTGCCAAGCTTGGGCTGGGGTATGGACTCTTCGACCTGAAGAACTCCGTCACTCGCACAACTTCGGCCTTCTTCGAACCAGCTCTCGACTATGTTGTGTGCAAGATACCCCGCTGGGATTTGGGCAAGTTCCGCGGCGTCGATCGCGAACTGGGAAGCAGCATGAAGTCTGTGGGCGAGGTGATGGCCATCGGGCGCACCTTCGAGGAGGCCATCCAGAAGGGACTCCGCATGATAGGACAAGGGATGCACGGCTTTGTAGAGAACAAGGAACTGACCATCGACAACATCGATGCAGCCCTGCGCGAACCGACAGACAAACGCATCTTCATCATTTCCAAGGCGATGAGACTCGGTTACACCATCGACCAGATACACGACCTGACGAAGATTGACCGATGGTTTCTCCAGAAACTGCAACACATACGATCCATTGGCGACCGGCTGCATTGCCATCACGGACTGACGGACGTGACCCCCGACCTGCTCCGCGAAGCGAAAGTGTGCGGCTTCACCGACTTCCAGATAGCCCGTGCTGTAGGGCTGGAGGAGACGATGGAGATGGACGATGCCGTCAATGCCGTACGGTGCCACCGACAGTCCCTGAACATCCTGCCCGCCGTGAAGCAAATCGACACGCTGGCGGCCGAATATCCGGCACAGACCAACTATCTCTACCTCACCTATCAGGGCACCGCCTCGTGCTCCGCACCGAACCACGACATCCGTTTCGAACGCGATGGAAAGAGCATCGTCGTACTCGGTAGCGGTGCTTACAGGATTGGTTCGTCTGTTGAATTCGACTGGTGTGGAGTTCAGGCACTTAACACCATTCGAAATGAGGGATTCCGTTCCATCATGATTAACTACAACCCGGAGACCGTATCGACGGACTACGACATGTGCGACCGCCTCTATTTCGACGAGCTCACCTACGAGCGCGTGATGGACATCGTAGACCTTGAATCCCCGCGCGGAGTCGTCGTATCGACGGGAGGGCAGATACCCAACAACCTCGCCCTGAAACTCGACGGGCAGCACGTCCCCATCTTGGGCACACAGGCGCGCTACATTGACAACGCCGAGGACCGTGAGAAGTTTTCCGCCATGCTCGGCCGCATCGGGGTGGACCAACCCGAATGGAGCGCCCTGACCACGATGGAGGACGTGAATAAGTTCATCGAGAAGGTCGGATTCCCCGTACTCGTTCGTCCCTCCTACGTGCTCTCCGGTGCGGCGATGAACGTCTGCTCCAACCAGGAGGAACTGTACCGCTTCCTCGAGCTGGCTGCCAACGTCTCAAAGAAACACCCCGTCGTCATCTCCAAGTTCATGCAGAACACAAAGGAGGTGGAAATGGATGCCGTCGCCCGCAACGGTGAAATCATCGCTTATGCCATCTCGGAGCACATCGAGTTTGCCGGAGTCCACTCTGGCGACGCCACCATCCAGTTCCCCGCTCAGAAACTCTATGTCGAGACCGTGCGCCGCATCAAGAAGATATCCACCCGCATTGCCCAGGAACTGAACATCTCGGGCCCCTTCAACATCCAATACCTGGCTCGCGACAATGAGATTAAGGTCATCGAGTGCAACCTTCGTGCCTCGCGCTCCTTCCCATTCGTGTCGAAGGTGCTGAAAATAAACCTTATCGAATTGGCCACGCGCGTCATGCTCGGTTTGCCTGTCGAGAAACCCCACAAGAGTTTCTTCGACTTCGACTATGTGGGCATCAAGGCCTCGCAGTTCTCCTTCAACCGCCTTCAGAAGGCCGACCCCGTGCTGGGTGTCGACATGAGCAGTACGGGCGAAGTGGGCTGTCTGGGCGACGACTCCAACTGCGCCCTCATGAAAGCAATGCTCTCCGTCGGCCACCGCATACCCCGTCGGGGCGTGCTCCTCTCCACAGGCGGAGCCAAGGAGAAAGCGGCCATGCTGGATGCAGCGCGTATGCTCCGCGACCACGGATTCAGCATCTACGCGACTGGCGGCACAAGCCGATATCTTGCAGAGCAGGGCATCCCGAACACCCTTGTCCACTGGCCCAGCGATGAGGGGCAACAGCCGCAGGCCATCGACCTCATGCGCCAGCACCAAATAGACATGGTGGTGAACATCCCAAAGGATTTGACGGCTGGCGAACTGACCAACGGTTACAAGATTCGCCGTGCCGCCGTCGACCTCAACATACCCCTGCTGACCAACAGCCGGCTGGCGGCCGCCTTCATCCAAGCCTTCTGCACCGTCAGCCCCGAAGACCTTGCCATCAAGTCGTGGGAGGAGTACAAGTAAAAAAGCCACCCTACAGCCCCGTGCCGTGAACCGCCGCCCGGCGGCACGGTCGTCAGCTGAATGAATCGCAGACGAATGACACCGATTGTTGCAACACTCTGCCTTGCCGCATTGTTCCCGTTGCAGGCTCGATGCGAGCGCGAAAAGGCACCCGCCCCCTGCCTGCCCGTCCCCAGCGAACAGCAAATCCGCTTGCAGGACATGGAGATGTACGCCTTCATCCACTATTCCCTGAACACCTACACGGACCAGGAGTGGGGATATGGCGACGAGCCCCCCTCGCTCTTCAATCCCTCCGACCTCGACTGCCGCCAGTGGGCGCGCGTGTGCAAGTCAGCCGGCATGCGCGGCATCATTCTCACCGCCAAGCACCATTGCGGCTTCTGTCTGTGGCCCTCGGCCTACACGGACTACTCCGTCAGGAACTCCCCCTGGAAGGACGGGCAGGGCGACGTGGTGCGCGAACTGGCCGACGCCTGCCGGCGCGAAGGGCTGAAGTTTGCCGTCTATCTTTCACCCTGGGACCGCCACCATGCGCAGTACGGACGGCCTGAATATGTGACCTATTTCCGCCGTCAGCTGCAGGAACTCCTGACCCGCTACGGCCCCATCTTTGAGATATGGTTTGACGGGGCCAACGGAGGCGACGGATGGTACGGAGGCGCGTGTGAGACGAGAAGCATCGACCGCCGCAGCTATTATCGCTGGGAGGAGACCTTCCCGCTCGTGCGCCAGTGGCAACCCGACATCGTCATCTGGAGCGACGCCGGCGGGCCGCGGGGCGACCTGCGATGGGTGGGCACGGAGGCCGGTTTTGTGGGCACGGAGAACTGGAGCCTGCTGCCCAGCGAGGGCAACCTCAGCCGCCCGTTGCTTCAGCACGGTTCCCCTGAAGGCAACCTTTGGGTGCCCGGCGAAGTCGACGTGAGCATTCGTCCCGGGTGGTTCTATCATGTGCGGGAAGACGCCCAGGTTAAGTCGGTCGGCCAGTTGATGGACATCTATTACAAGTCCGTAGGGCGCAACTCCACGCTCCTGCTCAACTTCCCAGTGATGCCCTCCGGACGCATCCACCCCACGGACAGCCTTCGTGCCGCAGCCTTCGGAAAGGCCGTGCGCGAGGCCTTCCGGCACGACCTGGCGCGCGGTGCTCACGCCACAGCCTCAAACGTGCGCGCCGGCAGCCGGCAATATCAGGCCGGGAACGTACTGGGCCCTCCCCGTCCCAATCGTTATTGGGCAACGGACGACAGCGTCCGTCGGGCCACACTCGTCCTCCGCTTCGCTCGTCCTACGGAGTTCAATCGCATCCTCTTAGAGGAACCCATCGCATTGGGCCAGCGCATTCGTTCCTTTTCGCTCGAAGCCCTCGTCGGCGGGCGTTGGGTTGCCCTTCGCGACCAACTCTCCTCCGAGCCCGACGCCCTGACCACCGTAGGCCGTCGTCGCATCCTTTGCTTCCCGACGGTCACGGCCACCCACGTCCGCCTGACCGTCCGCGAAGCACGCGCCTGCCCCCTGCTGTCGCGCTTCAGCGTCTATTGTGTCAGGTGAGCGTCTCATCCCAAGACCACGTCGAGCACCATCATCAGGACAAAACCAATGGCAAATCCGATGGTGCCGAGGTTGGAGTGTTTGCCCTCCGAGGCTTCGGGAATGAGTTCCTCCACCACCACGTAGAGCATGGCACCGGCGGCAAAGGCAAGCATGTAGGGCAAGACGGGGGTCATCAGCGAGGCCAACAACACCACGAGCAGCCCGCCAAGGGGTTCTACGATGCCGCTGAGGCTGCCAATGAGGAACGAGCGCCAGCGTGAGTTGCCCTCGGCACGCATGGGCATGGAGATGATGGCTCCCTCGGGCACGTTCTGAATGGCAATACCCAAGGATACGGCCACAGCCGAAGCCAGCGAGATGCCCGCCATGCCCTCTTCGGCTCCGGCAAAGACCACACCCACCGCCATGCCCTCGGGCAGGTTGTGGATGGTGACGGCCAGGGCCAGCATGGCGGTGCGGGAGAGCCTTGAGCGTGGCCCTTCGGGCGTGTTGGTGCCGATGTGGAGGTGGGGGGTCAGCTCGTCAATGACCAGCAGGAAGGCCATGCCCAGGAGGAATCCCACTGCGGCTGGCACGACGCTCCAGACGCCCTGCCCCTCTTTTATTTCCATCGCGGGTATCAGCAGCGACCACACCGATGCGGCCACCATCACTCCCGAGGCAAAGCCCAGGAGGGACTTCTGTACGCGTTCGGGCATCTCGTCCTTCATCAGGAAAACGAAGGCCGAGCCCAGCATGGTGCCCAGGAGGGGGATGAGCAGGCCGACGGTGAGTGTAAGCATGTCTTAAGGCATTATTGTTTTGTGTTGCAAATATACGAAAAAGTCCCGAAACATCGCGCATGATGCCTCGGGACTTTGTGTATTTTATAGAATCAATAGGAAATCAAAGGGGATATTCCTCGAAAGCGTAGAGCACTGTGCTGAGGTAGCGCTCGCCCGTGTCGGGAAGGAGCACCACGATGCGCTTGCCCTTGTTTTCCGGCCGACGAGCCACTTCGGCAGCCGCGAAGGCTGCTGCTCCGGCACTGATGCCCACGAGCAGGCCCTCTTGCTGGGCCAGTTGGCGACCCGTGCGGATGGCATCGTCGTTTTCCACGTCAAAGACTTCGTCGATGACGCTGGCATCGTAGGTTTGGGGGACAAAACCGGCACCGATGCCCTGAATCTTGTGCGGACCAG
>JAFTEX010000043.1 GCA_017453445.1 Bacteroidaceae bacterium | reverse complement strand
GCGGCGCAGAGGATGGCGTTCGACGAGGAGCGTGTAAGGTGGGCAAACATCTTCGCCGAGTTCCTGAAGAAGTACAAGATTGACCCGACGGAGAACATGATTTCGGAGTGGTCGAAGGTGCAGCAGGCCTGTGAGGAGGCCGACGAGAACGTGCAGGTGGACATTGCCGCGACGAAGCTGGGCATCAAGCAGGCGATAGACCGCCTGAAGGTGATAGCCGACACGATTCGGGAGAAAATCACGCAGCGCTCGTCGGAACTGCCCGAGGCTCAGCAGATGAAGAACGCCCGCGCGGCGATGGACCCGGAGTACAAGGCTCTGACGCTGATTATCAACTCGCTGGCCGTCCTCGCCAATGGCGGCTATCCCTACAGGGAAATCATCAAGACGCTGAACAAGAACATCACGTATGTGAAGACGCACGCCATTTCGAAGGCCGGAAGCGGCGAGGATGTGCAGCCCGAGGAGGGCGGCTCGTCGGAAGATGGAGGTCAGCAGGAGGGTGGAAGCGACGGCGGTGAGTCGGAGGTGACGCCAGTGAAGCCGGAATAAAGGAAATGACGAGCATTTCTCACACGCTCGTTCATTGTTGAACGATTGATTTGATAGTGCTGTCCGAATGTCGCAAGATGTTCGGGCAGCATTTTTTTATGTTCCCCGAAGCGAAAAACGGCGCAAAACGTCCGAAGTCTCGGAAATAATTTGTAATTTTGCCACTGGTTCACAGTCATAGACCGTTTTTCTTTATTGGAATACGCATTTTGATTGTGGATTTAGTGGTGGCACTTCGGGAGGGATACCCGAAGTGCTTTTTAAGTTTTTTGTTACACCATTAAATTCGCAAAAGCAATGAGTAAGAATAGCAATGTGAACCACTGCCAGACTGGGAACCAACCCCTACGGCCAGCCCGCTATGGAATACCTGCACGACGGAGGCGTGGAGGGCATTGCCGCCGACTTGCGCCGTATGCTCAACGAGGACGTGCTGGAACGGCTGGACTTGCAACTCTATCAAGGAGTGGATGAACAGGTTGTCGTGTCCGTCGCCCCTGCATCCACACCCGACGTACAGGAGGCGGAAGCGGAGGAAATCAAGGATGAACAGCCTGCGGAAGAGCCTGTCACGGAGGAAGCGGACGAGGAGCCCAAAAAGGAACTGATGCCCTTGCAAGCCGACGAAAGCGGGCAACTGTCCCTGTTCGACCTTTGGAACATGACCGAGAGCGAGCGGAAGGAGCGTGTGGAGACCAAGCAGAAGAAAAAGACGGAGAAAAAGCCCAAGCCAAAGGAAAAGGCCCAGGCCGTTAAGATGTTCACGGGTAAGGACGATGCAGCGATACAGCCCGAACAAGCCGCGCTTGCCAATCCCGACGACCCGTATTCCTTGATTAACTGGGAGGACAACCCGCCCATCAACGGCTTCTATGAGATGATGATGGACCTCACGCCCGAAAAGCGTATTGCCCTGCGGGTGAAAGCAGAGGAACACCGGCAGGAACAGTTGCAGCGGCTGGGGGTGAAAGACACCCTCGACTCGAAGTTCGTGCCCGGCAAGGAGGCCATGCGTAAGTATGGCTCACGTCAGGAGCCGGCACAACGCACGGCATCCTCGGCAAAGCACATGGCAACGAAGCCGGAACCTGCGGAGCCTGTTTCGCTGGAACCGCACCCCTTCGACGGCGAGATGCTGCCGTTCTATCGTGACAATTCGGTGGTGACGGACAAGGACGGACGGTTAGGTTTCCTGAAAGACACCACGCCTTACGGTGCTACGTTCCATCCGCTGGACGTGTCGGGAAGGGATGCGGAGAAACTGCTGCAGTACATCGTGCTGCGCGACACCTACCAGAAACTCTATGCCTACGAGGCCGACAACCACGACGAGCACAGGGCCCTGCGTGAGCGGCTGAACACGGTCTATGACAAGTTTGTGGCCGACTTCGGCTGTCTGAACGAGCGCCGCAACGTAAAACTGCTGCTCACCGATGCCAACGGGCGCGACGTGCTGGGTCTGGAGCGTGCCGAGGAGGGCCAGTTCGTCAAGGCGGACATCTTCGACCGCCCCGTGGCGTTCTCCCTCGAAGAGATTACCCACGTAGATACGCCTATCGACGCCCTTTCTGCCTCGCTGAACAAGTACGGCGGCGTGAACCTCGGCTACATGGTAAGCCTCACCGATGACACGGAGGACGAACTGATTGAGAAACTGCATGGGCATATTTTCTACAACCCGACGGCTGGCGAGTACCAGATAAGGGACAAGTTCATCGCGGGCAACGTGATTGCCAAGATGGAGTGCGTGGACTACTGGATTGCCAACCATCCCGACGACCCGATGATGGAAAAGGCAAAGGAGTCGTATGAGGCGCTGAAGGAGGCCATCCCCAACCCCATCGAGTTCAACGAACTGGACTTCAACTTCGGTGAGCGCTGGATACCCACGGGCATGTATTCCAAGTACATGAGCTGGCTCTACGACATGCCCATCACCATCACCTACACCGAGAGCCTCGACGAGTTCAACGTCACGTTTGAGGGCAAGAAGAATGCGAAGGTGACAGACGAATACTTCGTGAAGGGCTACTATAAGTCGTGCGACGGCATCGCCCTGCTGCGCCACGCCCTGCACAACACCGTGCCAAACATGATGAAGTGCATCGGACGGGACGAGCACGGCAACGACATCCGTGTGCGCGACGCCGAGGCCATCCAGCTTGCCAATGCCAAGATTGACGACATCCGCAACGGCTTCACCGACTGGCTGATGGAGCAATCGCAGGAGTTCAAGGACAACCTCGCGGATATGTATAACCGCAAGTTCAACTGCTTTGTGCGCCCGAAATATGACGGCTCCCATCAGACGTTCCCCGACCTCGACCTGAAGAGCCTCGGCAGGAAGTACGGCATCACCTCGGTC
>JAFTEX010000042.1 GCA_017453445.1 Bacteroidaceae bacterium | reverse complement strand
TCTCTAATCTCTAATCTCTAATCTCTACTCCTCTTCCCCCATCCTCATCGCGGCGCACGACGGTAGAGGTAGATGGCGATGCCCGTGAAGACAATGTTCGGGAGCCATACGGCCAGGACGGGAGGCACGTTGGCATTGGTGGCAAAGCCTGCTGTGACGGCTTGGAAAAAGGCATACGCTACGCTGAGCACAAGGCCCACTCCGAGCGAGAATCCCATGCCACCCTTGCGTTTCCGGCTGGAGAGCGAGACACCGATGACCGTCATGATGAACGCCGCGAAGCAGGAGGCATAGCGCTTGTAGTACTCCACCTGGAAGGGCTTCAGGTTGCCCGTGCCGCGAATCTGTGTACGGTCTATGTACTCCAGCAGTTCCTTGTTGGTCATTGTCTCTTGGAAATTGCGCGTAGACAGGAAGTCGGACGGCTCCATGATAATCACGGAGTCGAGTGTGGCGTAGTGGGTAATCTTCTCCTTCATGCCGTGCATGTCGCGTATGTTTGCCTCGGTTATCTTCCAGTGGAAGCGTTCGTTAGCCAGCGTGTCGTAGGTGATGCTCCGTGCCGTCATGTGAGAGACCAGTTTCTTCTTCTCGAACTTGTCGAGCTGGAAATGGAAGCCAGTCTTGGTCGGACCGTCGAAGTGCTCGATGAAGGCTATGACGCCCGTGTCCACCTGCATCTGAACGTTGTCGGCGTACGTGGGGTTTCGTTTCCCTTTGCGCTTTTTGTACTGATCTTCGAACTGAAGCCGTGAGACAGAGCTCCGTGGAATGACCTCGGAACCGAGGTAGAACGTGAGGGCGGCAATGACGGCAGCGCTAAACAGATAGGGGCGCATCAGGCGGCGCAGACTGATGCCTGCACTGAGCATGGCTATGATTTCGCTGTTGCCGGCCAGCTTCGACGTGAAGAAGATGACGGCGATGAAGACGAAGAGCGACGAAAACAGGTTGGCATAGTACGGCACGAAGTACAGGTAGTATCGGGCAATCTCATCCCAGGGTGCTCCGTTCTGTGTCAGTTTGTCGATATTGTCGTTATAGTCGAAGACCACCGCCACACTGATGATGAGCAGTATGGCGAAGAAATAGGTCCCCAGGAACTTGCCGATGATGTAGGTGTCTATTCGCTTCAGGAAGGGTGGTCTCAGCTTCATAGTCTGTTGGTCACTCGTCTGATTATGAGGCTCTTCCACTGGGTGAACGTGCCGTCGAGGATGTGTTTCCGTGCCTCGCCCACGAGCCAGAGGTAGAAGGCCAGGTTGTGGATGCTGGCGATTTCCATGGCCAGCAGTTCCTGTGCCTTGAAGAGGTGGTGGAGATAGGCGCGGGTGAACTGGGTGTCCACCGATGCCGTCCCGTTGGGGTCGATGGGGGAGAAGTCGTCTTCCCACTTCTTGTTGCGCAGGTTCATGATGCCTTCCGAGGTGAAGAGCATGGCATTGCGCCCGTTGCGGGTGGGCATCACGCAGTCGAACATGTCCACGCCGCGCTCGATGCCTTCGAGCAGGTTGGCCGGTGTGCCCACACCCATGAGGTATCGTGGGCGATCCTGCGGCAGGATGTCGTTCACCACCTCTATCATTTCATACATCACGTCGGTGGGTTCGCCCACGGCCAGGCCACCGATGGCATTGCCGTCCGCCCCCTTTTCGGCCACGAACTCGGCCGACTGGCGGCGCAGGTCGCTGTAGGTGCAACCCTGCACGATGGGGAAGAGGCTCTGCTGATGGCCGTACTTGGGTTCCGTTTCGTGGAATCGTTTCCAGCAGCGGTCGAGCCAGCGATGGGTCAGCCCCAGGCTCTTCTTGGCATAAGCATAGTCGCTGTCGCCCGGCGGGCATTCATCGAGGGCCATCATGATGTCGGCTCCGATGCTTTGCTCGATGTCCATGACGCGTTCGGGCGAAAAGAAGTGCTTTGAACCATCGATGTGGCTGGTGAAGTAGCAGCCCTCCTCCTTCAGTTTCCGTATGCCCGTGAGCGAGAACACCTGGAAGCCTCCGCTGTCGGTCAGCATCGGGCGGTCCCAGTTGATGAACTTGTGGAGTCCGCCAGCCCGTTCCAGTATGTCGGTGCCGGGGCGAAGGTAGAGGTGATAGGTGTTGCCGAGAATGATTTGTGCCTTGACCTCGTCTTTCAGGTCGCGTTGCAGTACACCCTTCACACTGCCCACCGTGCCCACGGGCATGAAGATGGGGGTCTCTATCTTCCCGTGGTCGGTTGTGATGATGCCCGCTCTGGCTCGCGTCTTATCGTCGGTCTTTAGTAGTTCAAAGTTCATAGTTCTTGCTCCATTTTATTACGCAAGCGTCCCAAAGGGCCGAGCGCACAGTTCACGGTTGATTCTTCTCCTCTTTCACGTCGAACACCTGTGCGTGCTCCACCTTTTCGTCGAGCAGGGCATAGTCGAATACCTCCTTCACCGTCTCGACGTAGTGGAACGATACGCCCTTGAGATACATCTCGGGAATCTCCTCAATGTCCTTGCGGTTCTCCTTGCAGATGACGATTTCGTGTATGCCGGCACGCTTTGCGGCCAGTATTTTCTCCTTGATGCCCCCCACGGGCAGCACCTTTCCGCGCAGGGTGATTTCGCCCGTCATGGCCAGCGAGTGACGCACCTTGCGCTGTGTCAGTGCCGAGGCCATGGAGGTGGCCATCGTGATGCCGGCCGAGGGACCGTCTTTCGGGGTCGCGCCTTCGGGCACGTGGAGGTGGATGTTCCAATGCTTGAAGATGCGCGTGTCGATGTCCAGCTGGTCGGCATGGGCCTTGATGTATTCCAATGCCAGCATCGCGCTCTCCTTCATGACGTCGCCCAGGTTGCCCGTGATGGTCAGCCGGCCGCCTTCGCCCTTGCTGAGGCTGGTCTCGATGAACAGAATCTCGCCGCCCACGCTGGTCCACGCCAGGCCGGTCACGACGCCTGCCGTGCCGTTGCCCTGATAGATGTCGCGATTGTACGGAATCTTGCCCAGGAGCCGTTTCACGCCCTCCACGTCGATGTTCGTGTCCTTGTACGCCTCGTCGCGGGCGATGTGGAGGGCAATCTTGCGGAATATCTTGTTCAGCTGCTTTTCCAGTCCGCGCACGCCGCTCTCGCGGGTGTAGTGCTCGATGACGAACTCGATGGCTGCCTTCGACATCTTCACGTCCTTGCGGTCTTTCAGTCCGTTGGCCTCCTTGGCCTTCTTGATGAGATGTTTGCGGGCAATCTCAATCTTTTCCTCCGTGCAATAGCCTGTCAGTTCGATGAGTTCCATGCGGTCGAGCAGGGGACGGGGAATCTGGCTGATGTCGTTGGCCGTGGCTATGAACATCACCTTCGACAGGTCGTAGTCCATGTCCAGATAGTTGTCGTGGAACGTGGAGTTCTGTTCCGGGTCGAGCACTTCCAACAGAGCCGAAGAGGGGTCGCCGTGGACCGTCATTCCGCCAATCTTGTCAATCTCGTCCAGGATGAACACGGGATTGTTAGACCCCGCCTTGATGATGTTCTTCAGAATGCGTCCGGGCATGGCCCCGATGTAGGTACGACGGTGGCCGCGAATCTCGGCCTCGTCGTGCAGGCCGCCCAGCGAGGCACGCACGTACTTGCGCTTCAGTGCCGAGGCAACGCTCTTTCCCAGCGAGGTCTTGCCGACGCCTGGAGGTCCGTAGAGGCAGAGGATGGGCGACTGCATGTCGTTGCGCAGCTTCAGTATGGCCAGGTGTTCCAGGATACGTTCCTTCACCTCGTCCATGCCATAGTGGTCGCCGTTCAGCACGCGCTCGGCGTTCCCGATGTTCAGGTTGTCCTCGGTGTACTCCTCCCAGGGCAGTTGCAGGATGGTCTGCAGGTGGTTCAGTTCGATGTTGTAGTCCGGGCTCTGCGGATTGATGCGCTCCAGCTTTGACAATTCGTCGTAGAAAACGTCGCGGGCATACTGGGGCATCTTCTTCGTCTCGATGGCCGCCCGCAGTTTCTCCGAGTCCTTCGTGGGACTGGCACCGCCCAGTTCGTCCTGGATGTTCTTGATTTCCTGTTGCAGGAACCATTCGCGCTGCTGCTGGTTGAGGTCCATGTGGGTCTGCTGCAGGATGCGGTTCTTCATGTCCACCAGCATCTGGGCCCCGTTGATGCACTGCACCAGCCGGGCGGTGCGCTCCTTCAGCTGTGCCATGCCCAGCATCTCGTGCTTCTCCTCATCCTTCAGCGGCAGGGTGGTGCAGAGGAAGTTTATCATGAATATCACGTTCGAGATGTTCATGACGGCGAACTTCGCCTCGTTGGGCAGGTCCTCGCTGGTCTCGATGAGGTTGATGGCACGCTTGCGGCTCGTGTCTGCCAGCACCTGAAACTCAAAGTCGCCCGGTTCGGGATACACCTCCTTCAGTTGCTCCACCTGAGCTGTCAGCCACGGGTGTGAGCCCATAGCGTCGCCCAGCTCAATGCGGCACGAGGCCTGCAGAATCACGGTCACCTGCCCGTCGGGCATGTCAAGCAGCTTCACCACCTTTGCGGCCACGCCGATGGGGTGGAGCTGTTCGAGGGTGGGGCGCTCGTCGTCGGCATTCAGCTGGGTGAAGGCTCCGATGGGCATACCTTTCTGGAAGGCCGTCTTCACCAATGCCAGCGAACTCTTTCGCATCACCTTGACAGGCGACATCACACAGGGGAACAGTGTCAGCCCCCGCAGGGGCAGAATGCCCACCACCTTAGGCACGGGCTGCTCCGTCACCTGGCGTATGTCACCCTCAAAGTCGACCACGAAGGAAAAGGGATTTTGTATATTGTCTTCGTTCATATATTCCTTATTATTTTATTACGGGCGTGCAAAGATAGTGCAATCTGAGCGAAAAAGCAAATTTATCCCTGAAAAATCGTCACTCTCGGGCAAACTCAGAATCTCGGGAAGGTCAATCCAACCTCGGAAACGCTCCCAATGTAAATATTCTTTATTTTTGCCCTTCCTGCCCCTATACGTAAGATTACTATGCTTATGGGGATAACCTTAGTAACCTTATCCCCGAAAGAATACTAATCTTATCCCCGAAGGCATACTATGCTTATTTCAGAGGGCGGCGGGATGTAAAAGATTTTCATCGCTACACTGGTCGGGCAGGTTTTCACTCAAGTTGTATGGCAAGCATCGCCGAACAGCTTAAAAGGGATACTTGAGTTCCATGTTTTGCGGATGGAATGAAAAAAAATGCCGAATCCCTTTGTCATTCCACAAATAAGTGTTACCTTTGTACCCGAAAATGGAAACGGTGCCTTGGATGAGTGGCTTAGTCAACGGTCTGCAAAACCGTCTACAGCAGTTCGAATCTGCTAGGCACCTCCCGGATGAACACTCAGCGCGGTTGGACGCAAGTCTATGAGCCTGAGTGTTTTTCTATTGGGTAATCTTGAAAGACCTGTCTTGCTATGAAGAAACTTTTATCTCTCTGCTCTCTCCTGGGACTTTCCGCCACCATGTCGGCACAGGTGGTCAGCGGGGCCTCCACGTTGCGTGCCCATGCGAAACCGGATGTGACCATCCCCTTCAGATACCTTGACGAAGGGGTGGAGACCCCCATCGAATGGGGACTGGACTTGGCTTGGCTGAGCGAGGAGAACATACGCCGAGGTGTCAACTTTGCGGGTAAGGAACTTATTGATATCGTGCGCACGTCGTATATGGCCACGGAGAGCGTGGAGGAGGGGAGTCTCTCGTCTGCCCAGACCGCTAAGATCCGGCAACGCTCGAACATCATCAAGAAGCATCTGAAAACCGGTGTGGGGCTGAACATCAACTGCGACCACCCCTCAATCGCCGAATGGTACAACGAAGCCAGTGCCGGCACCGCAGGGCGCGGCGCACGGTGGGCAAAGGTGATTGACCTGACCGTCAAGAAGTATGCCGAACAGGGATTGACCAATCTGGTCAGCATAAGCCCCTTCAACGAACCCGATTTCGGCTGGGGACAAGGCTACAGCGATGCCACCCGGAAGGCTGACTTCCGGGCCATTGCCAAGGCTCTCAAGGAGGATTATGACGGAGCCTACGACGGAGTGCGCATCTGCGGCGGAAACACCCTCAACGACGACACGGCCTACGAATGGTGGAACTATCTGAAAGCCTATCTCGACGAGGGGAACACCCACCAACTGGCGGGGAGTTTTGCCAATTATGCCAACTTCTTCCAGCGTGTGCGTGATTACGGTCACCATGCCACGGCCGACGAACTCCACAATACGATGGAGGCCATGGTCGGGGTGGAATACGGAATGCAGACAGGCATCTGGTGGGGCACGTGCGAGCACAGCCGCAGCCAGTTCATGAAGGCCACCTACCACACGAATCCCGGACGGCGCCTGGCCTACGGCGAACATCGGACCAACTGGACGGCCGCCTCGGTCTATCGCCAGGTGGACGGGCGTGTGCAAGCCTTCGGCGGTACCAGCGAGCGTCAGGCGGCTCGCACTACGTATGGCTTCGTCTCGCTCGACCGTCCTGTCTGGTACAACGGCGAATGTGGCCGGCATTACCTGATGACGCTGCCGGGCGGAGCCGTGGGGAGCTATCAGAACGGTCAGAGCAATGCCGAAACGGTGGTCGACGTGCAGAGCGGCCCGGACATCATGCCCCACATCGACGGCACTTACAAAGTCGTGAACGTCAACAGCGGATTGCTGATGGGACTTGGCTCGGCACCCGGCACCAACTGGACTTCGGTCACTCAGCGCCGGAACGGAACCCAGAAGTTCCTGCAATGGAAGGTTACCCCTGTGCCGGCCACGGTGGGGGATGACTTCAGCTATTATTCCTTCACGCTTAACACGGATAAGAACCTTTTGCTGGACATCCTGAACTGGAATCTGGACGCAGGAGCCGACGTGGGCAGTTTTCCCGGCTCGATGGGGACGAACGAACAGTGGTACCTTGAATATGCCGGCGAAGGAGCCTTCTACATCCGCAGCCGTTTCAGTGCGCTCTGTCTGGAGGTGCGCAGCAGTAGCAAGACCGTGGCCGCCAACGTCCAGATGGGAAAATTCACGGGAGGCAAGAACCAGCAGTGGCGCTTCGTCTCCACGGACGTGACGCCTGACCTTGAGGCTCCGGAGGCTCCTACGGAACTGACGGCTACAGCGCAAGGCAGTTCCGTCCGCCTCGACTGGACGGACTCGACAAGCGACGACGTGGCCTCCTATACCATCCTGCGCAGTGAGGACGGGGCTGACTATTACGCGATAGCCGCCGGGCTGAAGGGCACTTCCTTCACCGACAACGAGGCACAGGACGGCATACAGCACTACTATCAAATCTATGCCGTGGACCATAGCTACAATTACAGCGAACGTACCTCCGCCGTCACGGCTACCGTGACGGGAGAGAGAGGTCTTGTGATGCACCTCCCCTTTGACTATACGCCCAACGATACAACTCTCAACGGCAATCATTGCGCCTTTGGCGGAAACGTCACCTGGGTGGATGGCAAGCAGCAGGCGGCTGTCATGCTGAACGGGACGGACAACTTCATACAACTCCCTTATACGGTGGCCAGCCACGAAGCCCTGACCGTGGCCTGCTGGGTCTACTGGCGCGGAGGCGACACGTGGCAGCGTGTCTGGGACTTCGGTACGGGCGAGACGCAGTATATGCTCCTCACTCCGAAGTGTGGCAGTGGCATGCGCTTTGCCATCAAGGACGAGGGTAACGAACAGCAACTGAACTATAATAAGAACCTGGCGGTTAATCAGTGGGTACACTTGGCAGTGACCCTCGGTGACGAAGGAGCCACGCTCTATCTCAACGGAGAGGCCGTGGCTACGAATGCCGCCGTCACGGTGAGACCGTCCGACTTCCGCCCCGTAAGCAATTATATCGGGCGCAGCCAGTTTGCCGCAGACCCCATGTTCCGTGGACGAATCGACGACTTCCGCATCTATAACTATGCTCTCTCGGCCGAGGAGGTGAAGGCGATGGTCGACACCGCAAACGGTATAGATGACAGGGTGGCAGACGTGCCATCCGAATCTGGAAGTTACGACCTGTCAGGTCGTCCGGTGCGGGAGAATCGCCGTGGTATCGTTGTGAGGGATGGCAAAAAAGTGTTGAAATGATAAAAAAACTCTCTTTTTTGCTGATTTTAATAAATAATTTTATTACCTTTGCATGATTAATCACAAAAAGGTCTCACTCAACTCCCGTTGCAAAACGGAACAAAGACATTAAAACATACTACGAACAACTATGAAACAAGGCTTATTTAAGTTATGGATTATTGCAATTGCATTATTCGTTTCTACTAAGAGCTTTGCTGTCGACGTGAAAATCGGCGGCCTTTATTATAACGTGACGAGAGTCACAAAACAGGCCGAGGTTATCGCGGGAGGCGGTCTTGGGAATGCGTATGCCGGTACGGTCGAAATACCTGAAAAGATTAAATATAATGGGTTGACTTACAACGTTGTCGCTATCGCCCCCTCAGCTTTTGCTGGATGTCAGGAACTGACTGCCGTAAAGATTCCAAAAAGCGTGACTTCCATCGGAACTATGGCTTTCAAGGATTGCGGTGGTTTGGAAAACATTGAGGTGAATGCTGCCAACCCGACCTTCGACAGCCGCGACAACTGCAACGCCATCATTGAGACGGGAAGCAACACGCTGGTTGCAGGTTGCAAGACCACTCAGATTCCTAATAATATATTGTATATCGGCAACTACGCCTTCTCCACCTGCCGCGGACTGAGCAACATCGTGCTGCCCGCCAGCGTGCTCACGGTGGGGGACTATGCTTTTGCACAGTGCAGCAGTCTGACCTCTGTAGTCACGGGCAATAGTCTGACATCTATTGGCTATTGTGCATTTCAGGATTGCAGCAGCTTGACTTCCGTCACAATCGGCAAGTCCGTTTCATCCATCGGATATTGCGCTTTCGACGGATGTACCAGTCTGAGAGCTGTGCATGTTTCGGACATCGCTTCGTGGTGTAACATCTCCTTTGAGAAGGTCGAGGCCAACCCCCTCAGTTATGCGCGCCACCTCTACGTGGGTAGCGACGAGGTGAAAGACCTTGTGATACCTGAAGGAGTCTCTTCCATCAACGATTACGCTTTCTGCCATTGCAGTGGACTGACCTCAATTGACATCCCTGGCAGCGTCATCTTCATCGGCGACTCTGTCTTCTGGGATTGCAGCGACTTGGAGAGCATTGCCGTGTCTCCGGAAAACGCTGTCTATGACAGCCGCAACAATTGCAATGCCATCATCGAAACGGCTAGCAACACCCTGCTGGTGGGCTGCAAGAATACAAACATCCAGAGCAGCGTCCGTGCCATCACCGCCGGTGCATTCTACGGATGCAGCAATCTGAAGTCAATTTCCATTCCTGACAACATCACTGCCATTGGCGACTATGCGTTCTATGACTGCAAAGTGCTCAGCTCAGTGACTATTGGAAGCAACGTAACCTCCATCGGAGATTATGCCTTCTATGGATGTGGCAACTTGACTTCGCTTCGCATTCCTGCTTCAGTGACAACCATTGGAAAAGATGCATTGGGCTATTGCAGTTCTCTGGAGAGTCTGGTTGTGGATGAAAGCAATCCTAACTATGACAGCCGCGACAATTGTAATGCCATCGTCAAGACACGTACCAATGCCTTGGTGGCCGGCTGCAAGAATTCGGTAATACTGAGCAGTGTGACTTCCATTGGTCCTTCAGCCTTCTTGGGATGTTCGGGCCTGACAACCGTGCTCATCCCCACGAGCGTGACTTCTATCGGAGCAAAGGCGTTCTCGGCTTGCAACCTTACGTCCGTGAATATTCCTGGTAGCGTGCGTTTCATTGACAAGGAGGCTTTTGCGAACTGCCCGTCACTGAGTTCTGTTGAACTTTCGAGCAACATCAAGTCGATTGCTTCAGGTCTCTTCTCGGGTTGCGGAAACCTCGCATCTCTGTCGATTCCTGCAAATGTTTCTTCTGTGGGTGCTTCTGCATTTGCCAATTGCGTGAGTCTGGCAGCCATGGACATTCCGACCAACGTAACCTCTTTGGGCGACAATGCCTTTGCGGGTTGTTCCGCATTGGCTTCTGTGACAATTCCGAATAGCGTGACTTCCATTGGTGCCGCAGCCTTTGCTGATTGTGTGGCACTCCCCTCTGTTGAGATTCCTGCCAGCGTCATGACAATTGGTGATATGGCCTTTGCCAACTGCAAGGAACTCTCCTCAGTGAAGTGTCTGGCTGTTGAGGCCCCCCTGACTCCCCCGAATGCATTCCTCGGTGTCAAGGAGCGCGTTGTGATTCTTTCTGTACCTGATGCTTCGCAAAAAGTCTACAAGTCGTCCGCACCGTGGACTGACTTTGCCAAAATTGTGGCTGTGAAGTAATTCAGAAAGACGATATATAAAAAGGAGGAACGTGCAGGCAATGGTTGCCTGTACGTTCCTCTTTTTTCGGGCTGCATCTCGGGGAATCCTTGCAATCAGGTGTATCCCCCGGAACTATATCATGACTCTTCCACCTTGCTGTTGTGAGAAGCGACGTTCGATTTCCTTGATTTCCTTGAATCGGGTCATGACTTGAAGGTAGCGTTTCGGATCGGTGATGAGTTGGGAATCCTGGAGCTGTTGCATGACTTGGCGTTTCTCCTGTTGCAGAATTTCCAATTTATAGTCTGCCACGATGTGTTCGACAAGCATGGGGACAGAGTCGCCTTCACCGCTATAACCGCGTGGGATGGATTTGTGGATTCGGCTGAGTTGTTCCTGGTCTGTAGCCAGGTCAAAGGCCAGCGAACTGATGGCAGGGTCGGGATAGTTGAGGAAATAACGTTCGGCGACGAAGTCCGGCTGTTGGCTGATGGCCTCGTGGGCAATGTCGAGGATTCGGCGATAGATGGGATGGGAGAGGGAGAGATGATCCTGAGCGAGGGTGGCAGAAATGTATTCAGCCACGTTGAGGTCTTTTGTGGTTCCGTCGGGAGCCTGAATGGCAGAGACGATCTGTTCGCCATAACGCACCACAAGTTGGACAAGCTCACGTTCCTTCTTTTCCATACGCACGGCATCACGGTCGCGGATTGATTTGGCCAGCGGGGCGTAGGGGGATGCCTCCGTGTCGGGAGCGGGGGGGGCAGTCGGTGAGTCGGGCGAAGGAGCGGAGGGAGATTCTTGTCCCAGAATGTCAGTCTCAGGCAGGGGAGGTGTGTCGCCCAGTTTCTCATCGGCAGGTGGGGGAGGTGGAACCGCCCCTCCGGCTATCTGACTGAGCGTTCGGCGGTCACGTTCCCGTTCGCGCTGTTTCCGTTCTTCTTCCAGATTCTGTTCCACCTGCTTCTGTACGGCACTGGCGATGAGCCGTTCCTGCATCTGCATGGTGGCGGCAGTTTCCTGAGTGTAGATAGCTCGCGTGATTTCATTCGGGATGACGGCGATGCTCTGCACGATGTTGTTCACCAACTGGCTCTTCCTCACGGGGTCGCCCTTGGCCTCTTCCATTAGCAGGTTAGTCTTGAACTTGATGAAGTCCACCTGATGCTCGGCGAGGTATTTCTGGTACTCCTCAGCATTGTGCTTGCGGGCAAAAGAGTCGGGGTCGTCGCCGTCGGGCAGGAGAAGCAGCCGGACATTCATGCCCTGCGCCAGCAGCATGTCGATGCCTCGTTGTGAGGCTTTTATGCCGGCTGCATCGCCGTCGTAAATGACGGTGATGTTGTCCGTGAGCCGATGGATGAGACGTATTTGGTCGTCGGTGAGTGCCGTGCCAGAGGAGGCTACGACGTTTTCCACTCCGCTTTGGTGCATGGCCATGACATCGGTGTAGCCTTCGACGAGATAGCAGAGATCGTGTTTGCGGATGGCCAGTTTGGCTTGGAAGAGTCCGTAGAGTTCGCGTTTCTTGCTGTAGATGATGCTTTCAGGAGAGTTCTGATACTTCACATTGACTCCCTTGGTGGCGGCATCGAGTACGCGGCCGCCGAAACCTACGACTTTGCCTGAAATCGTAAAGATGGGAAACATGACGCGTCCCCAAAAACGGTCGCGCAGGGCACCACGGTCGTTCTTGATGCTGAGACCTGTACCCATCCCCGTTTCGGGGTCGTTCGTCAGGAACTTTTCCTGGTAGCCTTTCTTCAGGGCTTCGTCGCTCATTGCGCCAAAGCGCAGGAGCCGTGTCTGCCCGTCCTTGTCGGTCACGTTCACTTCGTGATTCTGGTCAGGACAGAAGCCTACCTGAAACTTCTTCAGAATGTCGTCGCGGAAGCCACGGCCTCGGAAGTAACTGAGTCCTATGGCGCGTCCGTCCGGTGTCTCATTCAGTTGGTGCTGGAACCATTCGTTGGCCCATTGGTTGACGATAAACATTGATTCGCGATCGTCCTGCCGTTGGACCTCTTCCTTCGTAAGTTCCTTCTCCTCGATGGTGATTCCGTATTTCTTTGCAAGATAGCGCAAGGCTTCGGGGTAGGAAATCTGTTCGTGCTCCATGATGAAGCCGACGGGGTTCCCCCCCTTGCCACAGGCAAAACATTTGCAGTAGTTCTTGGCTGGGGAGACCATGAATGAGGGCGTACGGTCGTCGTGAAACGGACAGAGGCCTTTGAGGTTGGCCCCGGCTCGTTTCAGGGTTACAAAATCGGAAACGACGTCGACGATGTTTGCCGCATCCATGATTTTGTTTATGGTCGCTCGGTCTATCATTATACTCAGTCCGTATTCGTGTTTGAATCGTATCTCGTAAGTTCTCCCAAATTTGTACAAAAGTAGGGATTTTTGCCCATTTAGGCAAGAATCCCTACAGGATTTTCTCGGCTTGACCGAATTTTATATCGCAGTTGGCTGGAAACCGGGGACATGAGCATGTATTGCCCCGAACGTGTGTCCTTGTTCAGAATCAGGGAGCCTCTCTTGCAGCGGATGTAGTAGACCTTGGAGTTGACAAACTGGCTGAGGCTGTTAACCCCTATTTTGTTTATCATCTCACGGTAGCCATAAGTGCCGTCGCCGGAAGCCACGATTCCGATGTGGCCCGCCTTGCTGGGGTCTGCATCCAAAGAACCCGTGGTAGTGACAAACTTCTTTTGTTCCACATTGTACATGTAGCGCTTGCCACCGACCCTCACAAACGCCCATTTTGTGTTGTTATTTGTACTGGTTCGGGCTCCGATGCTTGACGTGTTGCCAAGCAGATAGGCCGAAACGGTTCTGTCACCTACCTCATTTTTATATTTTAAGTCATAGGTCTTTGTAGGGTCAAGACTGGTGTCGTTGAAAATTTTGATGGCCTCAATCTCGTTGAGCACTACGCCGTCCACCTCCTCGATGGTCACCACGTTCCCGGCATCGACCGTGGAATAGTTATTAAGGAGTAACTTGCCGAGGTTGTTATTGTTCAGGTAGAGACTTTCAGGTTGCTCAGGTCGGCCGTGTTGAGGATGACCCTACCTGCACGTGCAGCCGTGCCGAGCAGGCATCCAGCCAGTAGACAGAGAATAAGTGCTTTGATACGTTTCATGGTTATTTGCCTTTGGGTTATTCTATGCTTTATTGTGATGATTCGTTTTCATGCTGCAAATATATTCATTTGCGCGCATACGTATTGTCTGAGTGTGTGACAAAAGGGTACGTCTGCATGACGGCGATACCGGATGGCGCAAAACAGGAATGTTTTGTCTTGAATCAGTATGCCCCCCGAAGCAGCCATACGTGCCTGCTCCGGGGGGCATACTATTGCGTCTTGTCACGCTATGCTATTCGATGCTATTAAGCAAGGATAGCTTGCCGTCGTGGATGAGCTTGATGATGAGTTCGCCGAAGAGCGTGTTCTGCCAGGCAAACCACTTGCGAGTGAATTTCGTGGCATCGTCCTTGTGGAAGGATTCGTGCATGAAGCCTGTGCCTGCGTCAGTTTGCATGAGCATTTTGATACACTGCATAATCTCCTGGTCGTCCTGACTGGTGAATGCCTTCATCATGATGCTCATGGGCCAGGGCATGTCGTAGCCAATATGGGGACCGCCGATGCCTTCGCCCGCTTTGCCACGGAAAAAGTACGGATTGTCCTCGCTCCAGACGAAGCGGCGCGTGTTCTGGTAGATGGGGTCGTCCTGAGACACGTCACCCAGATAGGCCATGGCTAGCAGGGAGGGTACGTTGGCATCGTCCATAAGCATCTGGTTGCCGAATCCGTCAACTTCAAAGGCATAGATTGGGCCGTACTTGGGGTGCTGGTGGATGGCGTAGGTTTTCAGTGCTGTTTCCACCTCGTCGGCCAGTTGGCGGCAGTCTGCGGCCAGTATGTCGCAGTGGTTGACCTTGGTAAGAATCTCTGCAGTATTGCGTAGTTGGTGGACTGCCATGAAGTTGGAGGGAACGAGGAAGAGTAGGGTAGTGGCATCGTCCGAGGGACGAAAGGCGGAGGCGATGAGCCCCACGGGGCGGACGGGTGCCCCCCAGCCATCGTTGTTCATCGTGTCAAGCTGGCGTTCCGTGCGGCGCTGGAATCTGTATTGCCCACGTCCCTCTTTGCGCTGTTGGTCGCGGAAGGTGGCCAGAATCTTGTCCACGGCCTCAATCCAAAGGTCGCCGAAGATACTTTCGTCGCCCGTCTGCAGCCAATATTCGTATGCCAGTCGCAAGACGTAGCAGGGCGAGTCGATTTCCCACTTTCGCTCGTGGAGCATGGGGGTCATCTTTGTCAAGTCTTTTTGCCACGAGCCGTCGGGCTCAGGATTTCGGTTGAATGCATTGGCGTATGGGTCGATGCAGATACACTTCAGTTGGCGCAGGATGACCCCCTTCAGCATTTGTTGCAAGTGCTTGTCCTCTGTGGAAAGCCGCACGTAGGGGAAGACCTGAGCACCTGAGTCGCGGAGCCACATGGCATGGATGTCACCCGTGTAGACGAATGTGTCGGGCAGACCATCCTCCCCGTCCTCATCGTAGTGTACGGTGGTGTCGAGCGTGTTGGGGAAACAGTTGGTGAACATCCATGCCAGCCGCAGGTTGGTGAGCTGGTCTGTCACCTCTTTTATTTTCTTCTCCACCGCTTCGCTTCGGAACAGGCGTTCTGCCACGGGGGGGCGGTTGTTCACGCGCAGGACATCCTTTTTCGTCTCGGGGATTCCTGCGTTCGCCTGGGTCAGTATCATGCCCAAGAGCAAAGTTATCATCGTTTTCTTCATGGTGTCATTTTTCTCATTTATGTCATAACGGATTCTGATTTCCCTGGAGTCCCTTTATGAGGGGCTTGTTTTTTGCCTCCTATTCAATCACTGCCGCCCAGCCGCCGTTTTTGGCCATCTTCACTTCAATGGTGGACTGGGAGGTGACGGTCTGTTCCGTCTTGTTGTAGTGCATGGCCTGATAGCCCGCATTGATGCCGTCCTTGTAGGCGGTGAGGCGGTGCTGTCCCTCACTGAGGAAGTCGAGCGAGAGATGGAAGGTGCGCTCCTGCTCACCGTTCGTGATGCCGCCGACAAACCACTTCTGTCCCTTGCGCTTGGCCACGATGACGTACTTCCCAACCTCGGCCTGAAGGCAACGGGTTTCGTCCCATGTGGTGGGCACGGAGGCTATGAAGCGTGTGCAGTTGTCCTCTTGATAATAGCGTGTGGGGTTGTCGGCCAACATCTGCACACCACTCTCCAACACCACGTAGAGGGCCATTTGGAAGCAGCGTGTGCCCATGGTGGCAGAGTTTGGCCGCTTGGAGTGGTAGAGGTCTGGCTGAATATTGAACATGCCGCCCGGCGTGAAGTCGGCTGGGCCCACGGCATTGCGGATGAAGGGCAGGTAGAGCGTGTTTTCGGGACGGCAACCGCCCATCATCTCCAATCCGCGCACTCCTTCGTAGCTTAGGAGGTTGGGGTATTCCTGTTCCAACCCTGCGGGGGTGAAGGAACCGTGCCAGTCGATACAGATGTGGTGTTTGGCAGCCTCGGCCGTCACACGCTTGTAGAAGTTCACCATCCACTGGTCCGAGTGGTCCATGAAATCAATCTTCACGGCAGGTATGCCCCACTCGGCGTATGTCTTGAAGAGAGTGTCGAAGTGCTGGTGGACGGCAAGCCACGGAAGCCAAAGAACCACCTTCACCCCCCGCTTGTTGCAGTATTTGATAAGTTCCGGCAAACGCAGATTGTCGTTCCAATGGAGAGGGTCGCGAGTGCTTTTGGCCCACCCTTCGTCGAGCAAGATGTATTCGATGCCGTAGCGGGCAGCAAAGTCGGCGAAGTAGCAATAGGTCTCATAGTTGCAGCCCAGCTTGAAGTCAATGTCCGGCCCGTAGGGCGAGGCTCCGTTCCACCACTCCCACGAGAACTTTCCAGGGCGAATCCAACCGGTGTCGTCAATCGCGGAACGGCGTGCCAGCTGCACCGGGACGGTCTGCTCCACGATGCCTCGGGAATCCGTGACTACTACGAAGCGCCAAGGGAAAGAGCGTGTGCCCTGTGTCCGGGCTATGTAGTCACCCTCTTTCGCGATTGTCTCGCTGCGGTCTCCCTTGGGTTCCCACTCGATGGGGGCCTTGGGGAAGGTGGTGGTGATGCCCCGGTCATTGGCCTTCAGAAACATACGTGGATAGTCATCCACGTCGCTTTCTCCAAGGAGCAACTGCGTGTCGGCTGGTCCGGAGAGCAGTGCAGGGATGGTGACCATGTCTCCATCCTTCTGCCAGTCGGTTATTGCTTTGTGCTGATAGGATTCCTCATAGGATGTCTTGAACGACTTGCAGGCTTGGATGTGGGCGATGAACCCCTCGGCAGGCACAAGGGTGAACTGTTCGTCATGCACCTCCACTTCGCCTTTCAGCTTCGTGACGAAACGATGGGCCACGGCATTGTCCATGACGCGCAGTAGCACCTGGTACGTACCAAACTGGACGGTGGCCTCGGTGTAACTATCCTGAATGGTGGAGAACTTGAGGGGAACCACAGGGGTAATGGTTTGGCTCGCGGTCCGTAGCTTCACGCTTTTGGCGGCGGCCTCCCCACCTAAGACTTGATTGCCGATGGTGAGCGAGATGTTGCTTTCGGTGTAGATTAACTTTCCATTCTTTCTCACCGTCCAGCCGAACTGCCCTTTCTCGGTGTTGAGTTCCACCACGAGTTGGCCGCTGGGAGATGTGATGCGCGTGGACTTTGCGTGTGCTCCGCAGATAAATAAGGAGCTAAGAACAAGAAATAAGGATATACGTATCATCGTTTTTAAATTTTTCAGATTTATTTTAATATCAGATATTTATTTCACTACTTTCTTGATGGCTTGCTGCACCAACGGTTCCTTTGTTCTATCTTGATTTCGGGACAGATTCATTATATTATTCTACCTGATGACAATAGGGCAGGCTCATGAGGTCATAGAACCGTTCAAGCCAAGGCAGACTGGACTTGAACCGTTCGAAGTTCTTCTGTTCGGGGCGACACCATTGCACTTCGCTCATGGCAGCCAGTCGGGGCAACAACTGGTAGAATGCGTGTTCGGGATAGGCTATTTGTTCTGTCCATAGGTTGGCCTGCACGCCTAGGATGCATTGCTGTTCTTCCTCGGTCAGTTCTTCGGGAAGGAGCGGCTCGAACGAATAAATCTTGCTGCACGATACCAAGTAACTGTCCGTGGTGCGGGGTTGCTTGCCATAGTCTTTCAGCTGCGGATGATCGATGTAGGCATAAATGTTCGGGGTCATGATGACGCGATGCCCTTGTTTGGCAGCCTCGATGCCACCCTTCGTGCCGCGCCAGGACATGACGATGGCATCCTCCGTCAGACCTCCAGCCAGAATCTCGTCCCATCCGATGAGGTTTCGGCCACGCGAGGCCAGGAACTGCTCTATTTCATGATTCAGACGGCTTTGCAACTGGTCTTCTGGAGTATGCTTTCCGTCGTTCTCCAGGCCGAGTTCCTTGATTCTGGCCTGACATTTAGGGCACTTGCGCCAGCGGTCTTTGGGGCACTCGTCACCGCCAATGTGTATGAACGGGGAGGGGAACACGTCGCACAATTCGCCGAAGACGGTTTTCAGGAAGTCCATAGTTTCGGGATTCCCGCCGCAAAGTACGTCGCGCATGACACCCCAGTAGGGCGCAACAGGGTAGGGCCCTCCCGTGCAACCCAGATTCGGAAATACGTGAAGGGCACTCAGCATGTGCCCTGGCATATCAATCTCGGGGACAATGTTGATGTAGCGTTCGGCTGCATAGCGGACAATCTCACGGCAGTCCTCCTGTGAGTAATACCCTCCGTAGGGGATGTTGTCGTAGATGCGCATGTTACTTGGCCCGATGACCGTTTTCTCCCGCACGCTACCCTTCAGGGCAAGTTCCGGCAGGCTCTTCACCTCGAATCTCCACCCTTGGTCCTCTGTCAGATGCCAGTGGAACTGGTTGCATCCGTGTAGGGCCATGACATCGAGGATTTGTTTGATGACCTCCACGGTGAAGAAGTGCCGCCCACAGTCGAGCAGCAAGCCGCGATACGGGAAGCGTGGCTCGTCCTGAATCGTGACGAAGGGGAATCTCACTTTCCCGTCTTTTGTCATGGGCAGTGACTTGCGTAGCGTCTGGGCCGCATGGAACAATCCTACTGGAGCCATGGCTCGCAACTCGATGCCCGAAGCGTCGACCTTGATGCAGTAGCTTTCCTCCGGTCCGGCAGCATCAGCCAGCGTCAGGCGGATAGGAGACTTTGAGGTCTTGTGCGACAAGGCCAGGTTGAGTCCATCCGTCTCCTCCACCCATTCCCGCAGAAATTCTGCTACACGGCCAACCTCTACGTTCCCGTTTTCGAATGCGATGGTCATCCCTGGTTGCAGCACGAACGAATGGGTACTGTCCACCACTACCGATTTCGGAATCGGTAAGATGTCGTAGCACGCCTCCGCCGTCTGCGACCAGGCAGCAACGGCAAACAACGTCTGAAGCACAATGCAAAAATAATGTCTCATACCCTATATAATGTCAGAAACGTATGCGTGCGAACACTGGATAATGGTCTGAAAGGCAACGACGCGACATTTTGTAGTTCATATCCATTTGCCATCGGCTGTCGGTGCGCACCGCGTAAGCATCCACGTAGGTGCCCGGTGTGACAAAAATGTGATCAATGCGGTCTGTGGTGTGGAAGTGATAGTCGAAGCCGACGTAGGTGCCGTTCTCGGCCCAGCGCATGTCGGCGCATTCGTAACAGTCCTTCAGTATGCCAGACTCCGTGAATAAACTATATAGATTGTCCTCCTGCGACACGTTGAAGTCTCCCGTCAGCACTGCCAGTTTTTTGCCTCCATCCGTCATCTCTGCGATGCGTTTCATCACCAGTTTGGCCGACTCTCTTCGAGCCGTCACGCCCACGTGGTCCATGTGGAGATTCAGAAAATAGAAGTCCCGTCCAGACTGCAAGTCGCGGAAGTGCCCCCATGTGCAGATGCGAATGCAGGCCGCATCCCAACCCAGTGCAGGACGGTCGGGCGTCTCGTTGAGCCAGAAGTGGCTTCCCTCCAAGAGCGTGACGCGTCTTGGGTCATAGAAGATGGCGGCGTATTCCCCTTTCTTATCCCCGTCGTCGCGGCCCACGCCTGTCCACTTATATTCGGGCAGGTTCGCTTCTAGGTCTGTTAGCTGCTCGTTCAGCACCTCCTGGGTTCCGAATATGTCGGGGTGTTCCCAGCGAATCTGTTTGCAGATTGAGGGATAGCGGTCTTCCCAAGCGTTGCCAGTCACACTGTCATTGTGGTTCTTGTACCGAATGTTGTAACTTCCCACGGTCAGTGTCTGAGCTTTGGCAGCAAAACAGACAACGACTCCCAAAACCAATGTATAGAAGAACTTTCTTGCCATAATACAATCTCTCTTTTGCTTTCTGTCTGCAAAACTACGAATTTTTAATTACATAGTCACCATGTCCCGTGCCATTTTTTGTACGATTTTGTGCGCGTAGTTCATTCCTCAATTATTTTGTGCGAAATTTATTTGGTAGCGTACTCCTTTTGTCCTAAATTTGCAATGGACGGGGAAGTCTTTCGTGAAGCTGACGTTTTATTAAGACAGGAAAAACGCACATGAGAACTATTGCTTACAAACTCTGGTGTGGAGAAGGAAAAGAAAGGGATTGCGCCGATAGCGAGAGGCACAATCCCTTTCTTATGTTTTTTTGGGGAGGCATCTTAAATCCCTCTGCCCTTTATAGTGAAAAACCGGGGAATGTCAACAATTTTTATTTTTGGATATTTTGCCTCATACGGAAGATTACTATGCTTAGGCGGATAACCTTAGTAACCTTATCCCCGTAAGCATAGTAATCTTACCCCTGTAAGCATACTATTCCTCTTTTTCCCGGGAACGTGATGTAAGGATTTTTCAACACGACGGGGCCAAAGGGATTTGGAAGTCCCCCTAATGAGAGACTGGGCTAGAGGGGGTCTCCGTGGTGATGTCGATGCCGAGCAGGGCTTCACCTGATGTGGTGTCGGCCTCGCGAGGAAAATAGACGGGCATGTCGGCTGTGAGAGGCAGAATGCGCAGTTCCAGTTCTGCGGCGTCGGCGGGCAATCGCCACAGCCCCATGAGCATGGGACGACCGTTATAGAAGTTGTCGGCCACGAGGAGACCGGGGATGCCTTGTCGGACGTCGGCACTCGTGCGAACGTAGAGACGGGCTACGTCGCCTCGGTAGCGGATGGACATCAGCCCCTGACGAAGGAGGGTGTCCGTGGGGAGCGTAATCCGATAGACGGCTGCCTCGCGGAAGTCCTCGTCGGTGGGTTCCTCGGCCACTTTGGCCACCCCGATGGGGACGGAACGGGGCTTCCCCGCGGTTTTCACTCGGGAGTAGCCGCCCTCGCCGCTCGGCTCGCCCGAGACGGGGGGGAGGGCTCGTGTGTGGGGCTCTTGCGTGGGCGACAGGAACAGGTCGCCAGCCTCTTCCGTGGTGACGAGGTAGAGCGACGTGCCGCCCACGGTGGCGAACGGTTGCTCCGTGCTGGTGTGCCGGACCGTGCGGACGCGGCCGTTGATGCAGAATTCGGCTTGGATGCCACGTTTCTGCTCAAACCACATCCGCCCGTCGCGGCAAGCCACGGGTTGGGCGGTAGCATAGTCGAGGACATTGCCCTCGGAGAGGGGAAGGTTGACGGGGAACAGGGCCATCGTGGAGGCGGGGACGGTGAAGGGACGGCGGGGGAACCTGACACCGCCAACCTCGAACTGCACCCGACGCTTGTCGGACAGGTCGGCCAGTCGCTCGTAATTGTTGACAAAGACAAAGGCTGGGGCGCCAGGGCCGTCGGTTGCGGTTCGGTAAGACCAGCGCAGGTAGCTGTCGTCGTGCTTCCGCGGTTCGCGGTCGGCACAGGGGAAGTGAGCCTCCATCGGGGCCAGCATCTCTCCGAAGTCGTGCATGAACAGATGGAGGGGACGGAGCAGACGGTAGTGGGGATTGGGCTGTCCGAACTCGCCGAGGGGTGCCTGGAAGTCGTAGGTCTTCACGGGCAGGTCGTTGTAGTTCGTGGCCAGTGTCCGCTGGTGCTCGTTCAGATAGGTGAGTCGTCCCTCGGGGTTGGTTCCGCCGTGGTACATGTAGTAGCCGAGCAGGTTGGAGCCCGACCCCAGCTTGACGAGGGCCATTGAGTAGGCATCCTCGGGGTAGAGGTAGACACGCCGGTGGTAGGAGGTCATCATGCCGCCACCCAGTTCGCAAGTGAAGTAGGGATAGGCCTCGTCGCCTTGCGAGGTGCGTTCCTGCTGGTTCTTCAGTTGCTCCGAGGCAATGGCCGTGGAGGAACGGAAGGACTTGAAGTGGAAGGCCTTCCAGTAGTTGCCTGCGCCCTCCTTCGTCGTTCGGTCCCAGAAGCCGTCGGCATAGTCGCCGTAGAGGGGTATCATCTCACCGAAGGGGGTGGGGCGGCGCATTTCGGGCCAGCCGGTGCGGGTGTAGAAGGGCAGGTCGAAACCGATGCGCAGGGCGATGTCCTTCAGGGCCATAAGGTAGGCACCGTCGCCCCCGAACTCATTGTCGAACTGGCAGGCTATGACGGGACCTCCGTCCTTCCACTGGAGCCCTTGCACCTGAGTGAATATCTGGCGGTAAAGCGTTTCGGTATAGGCCAAGAAGCGCGAGTCGAGACTCCGTGTCTTGACTCCGCCCTGGAACACCCAGTCGGGGATGCCGCCGCAGCGAACTTCACCGTGGCAGTAGGGACCGACGCGCAAGACAACGGGGAGGGATTCCCGTTGGCAGACTTCGAGGAAACGGCGTAGATTGCGCTGCCCGCTCCAGTCGAAAAGTCCGTGTTCCTCCTCGATGTGGTTCCAAAAGACGTAGGTGGCGATGAGGGTGATTCCGCCCTCCTTCATCTTCCTGACCTCCCGGGGCCATTCTTCGGCAGGCAGGCGTGAATAGTGTATCTCGCCCATGACGGGCACGACGCGCCGCCCGCCGATGAGAAGGCTGTGGCGGTCCCATTCAACGGTGGGGACGGAGGACTCTCCCTGTGCCCATGAGGGCGACATGCTGAGCAGCAGAAAGGCTGCAAGTAGGTAGCGTTTCATTAGACGTCTGATTTCTGATTCATGATGGTCAGTAGGGTGTGTACGGCTGGCGGGACGGGGTGGTTCGGGTCGGCCTTCTCCACTTCTTCCAGGTAGCGCATACCCTTGTCGCGATGGCTTAACCCCAGGTGGCCG
This sequence comes from Bacteroidaceae bacterium, assembly GCA_017453445.1. GTDB lineage: Bacteria > Bacteroidota > Bacteroidia > Bacteroidales > Bacteroidaceae > Physcousia. The sequence goes on along the minus strand of JAFTEX010000042.1, from coordinate 19,594 downwards.
AGTGCCATCATCAGTCGGCAGTGGATGGCGTTTTTCTCTTGTAGGTCACCGTCCCAGATGAGCAAGTCGGGCAGCGAAACGGCAAAGTAGTCCATTCGCACCACATCGAACAGGTGTTTCTCACCATAGTCGACAAGACGGTGGAAGAGACGGCGGGCCTGGGCTTCATCCCCCAGTTGCCGGTAGGCCAGTCCCGCATAGAAAATCTTGTCAGGCTTGGCGTCGTTGTAGTACATGGCTGCAGCGGGTTCTGTGGGCCCCTCGGTGGCGTGCAGGTAGCAATCGTGGGCCTTTTCCTTGTCGCCCTTGCGTTCGTAGGCAATGCCCATAAGGAGATAAAAGTCGTTTTCCTGTGCCCCGTAGAGTTTGCCCTCGCCGAGATGGGGGGGATATTCGAGGCACTCCGTGAGGAAGGTGAGGGCCTTGTCGAAGTCGCCGTTTGCGATGGCCTCTTTCGCCAATTCCACGCGGCAGGTTTGGTACTGGGCAGGAACCTTTCCTTCGCCTCCCTCCCAAGGATGGAACTGGCGGGCATCGAGCCGTTGCATGGCCTCGGCATACCGGCCCGTCTGGTTGAGCAGGGTGACTACTTCCAACACGAGGTCGTCGCGCTGCCAGACGAGCGAAGGGTAACGTTGCAGGAAGGCCAGTCGTTCGGCATGGGAGTGGTGCATGACCTTGTAGAGCTGGTCGAGTTCCATCAGGACACGGCTGTCGGTCTCGTCGAGGTGGAAGGCACGTTCCATCAGTTGCAGGGCACGTTCGGGCCGATGTTGCTTGTTGTAGGCTGCCAGAGCCAGGTTGCGCCATGTGGTGGGGAAGTCGGGATTAAGCTGCGAGGAGCGTTCCCAAAGTTCGATGGAGAGGTCGTATTGCCGCTTGTCGTAGTAGAGGCAGCCGAGAAGGTAGGGAGCCAGACCATCGTCGGGGCAAACCGTCTGGGCACATTGCAGGGCTGGGATGTCTTCGAGGCGGTTGGGGAAGCAGCCGCGCGGATCGGAGGCTGCGGCCTGGGCAAAACTGGTGCGAGCTTCGTCGTGCCGGCCAAGTAAGCACTGTATCCATCCCCGATAATAGTGGGTCATGGGGGTGACGGCATTGGCTTGCAGGGCAAGGGCAAGGACTGCGAGGGCCTCGGTGTAGAGACCCGCTTGGACGTACTCAAGAGCCAGTTCGTGGTAGTTCAGCGGATTGCCATGCATGAGAACTTTGAGGCGGTCTGTCTGACCAGCCTCGAAGAGGATGCCATAGTTGAAGCGGTCTTGCAGGAGGCTTTCGTTGATAAGTTCCTGCCGTTTCAAATCTTTTGGGGCGGGGGAGCCGAGAGCTTCGTCTGCAATATGGCGGAGTACGGCAGCCTTCAGGGCTCGGGCCTTCTGGTTGTGGTAACCGGCCACGAGAGCCCGGTTCAGTTCGTGGAGGGCATCCTCCCAACGGCCTTGCATAGCAGAAATCTGGGCGCAGGCCAGGTAACCCTGCCCCTGCTGGGCGGCACTCCATGTGGCCTTGTAGAACCAGTCGTAAGCTTCATTCAATTTCTCATTTGCCGATGCGGACTTTAATCCTTTTCCTTTTGACACTAATCCCTGATACTTCAGGCAGAGTCCGAGGTTGTAGAGCGGTTCGCTCCAGTAAGGATTGGGGTTGCGCTTCATCAGTATGCGGACGGCACGTCGCAAATGCGGCTCAGCCTCGGCGAAGCGTCCGCGACGCAATTGCCAAAGCCCCATCTGATTGAGACAGCGCACGTCGTTGGGGTCGCGGCGCAGAGCCTCTTCGTAGTAGTCGAGGGGCGACCAGGTGGCGTGGCGGTACTGCTCGAGGTGGAGGCCCGTGAGATAGAGCTGTTCCACGCTCTTGCACTCCTCGGCAGGCAGGGCGGCTTCGGCTGCATCGGGTATAGGGCGCACATCGTCGGGTTCGGCGTGCCAATGGAGAACTGTTCGGCCGTTCCTTTTCAGCGTGACGTTCAGAGCATCGAACGGGCAGTGCTCAACATTGATGGTCTCGTCCAACACGTCTTCAGGCGAGAGCGTCTTCTCCTGACTATAATAGAGAATCTCGTGGTCGCTACGCACTTCGATGGTGACGGATTGGCGCGATGTCGCCAGCATCCGCAGGCGGACTTTTCCACAGCCTTCAGCCTCCTCGATGTTCAGGATAAAGTCGCGCGAGGCTTGCTTCACCACTCCCAGTTCGCGGTAGGGCATGAAGTACTGTGTGAACACCTTTTCCTCGTAGGGCTGAATCCAGGTGAAGTCGGGCTGGTTCTCTGTGTAGACACCGGCCATAAGTTCGATGTAGGGGCGGTAGCCCGGACGTGTAATATGGTAGGCTGCAGCTTCCTCGGGCGTAGCAGCGTCGGTCAGGTTACGGTCCCAGGCTCGGCCAAAATCGCCGTTGCCCCAGGTCCATTGCTTCTTGCCCGTAGAGACGTGGTGATTGGCCACGTGGAGCATGCCGCCGTGGGTGTCGTTTTCATAGCCTCCCTCAAAGTCGTAGCGGGAGTTGACACCCATGTAGGAGGTGGGCACCTTGATGTTGCGGTAGTTAGATATGTCGACACCCGCGGAATAGTCCATCTTGTAGTAAGTGCCCGTGGCAATGGGGAAGGAGGAGACGGCTCGCTTGCCGTGGTCGAAGACGGCATTCACGTCGGGCGGGAAGACACTTTGGTAGTCATCGTTCACCTCCACGGCAGGATTGGCCCACCAAAGGAAGGTCTGGGGGAGTTCGGAGCGGTTGTAGAAGGTGACGTTAATCTCCAGATAGGCACAACCGGGGCGCAGGCGGAAGCAGACCGTGGATTTCTGGTGGAACATACGCTCCATCTCCGAACACCATACGACAGCTGAACCGTCCTCGGCCTCCTCCGTGTCGCAATCGACGGGCAGGAAGGTCGAGGGGCGGTGGTGCTGGGGCCAGTTGAACTCGATGCCACCGCTTATCCATGGCCCGGCCAGTCCCACAAGGGCTGGCTTGACAACGTGGTTGTAGTAGACAAAGTGGCGCTGCTTCACCTTATCGTAGGCCATCTGTACGCGACCGCCCAATTCCGGCAGTATCATCACCTTGATGTACTCGTTCTCTAACCAAACGGCTTTGTACTCGTGGTCGGTGCGTTCGTTGGCTATCGACTCAATGACAGGGTAGGGGTATACCACTCCGCTCGAACCCTGGTAGACACGCTTTTCCAGGAAGATTGGGTTCTTCTCCTCTTGTCCCACTTCGTAGGTGGGAATCACAATGTTCTCACGCCAGACTTTCGCTCTCTCCATAGTATTTTGTATTATTCTGATTTACAATTGTGTTTTCGTGAATCGAGGATGGAGAATCGTAAGCTGTATTTACAAATCTCTATTCTCTATTACCGCCCCGCGGTTCACCAACTCATCCTCCAACTGTTCCAGTGTCTTACCTTTCGTTTCGGGACATCTGCGCCACAGGAACACGAATGCCAGCAGACAGATGACTGAGTAGGTCCAGAACGTGCCGCTTGAGCCGAGGACTGCGTTCATGGAAGGGAAGGAGAACGTCAGCGTGCAGCAACCGACCCACAAGGCAAAGGTGCAGGTGGCCATGGCAAGGCCTCGGATGTGGTTGGGAAAAATCTCGGCCAGCAGGGTCCAGGTGACAGGCCCCAAGGTCATGGCGTAAATGGCGATGGCGGTCACCACCAGGCCCACCATCAGTACGCCAGTAAGGTGCAGGGCATAGCATGTGCCCAGAATCAAGTAGACCAGTCCCAGTCCGCCAGCCCCGATGAGCATCAGGGTGCGGCGACCCCAACGTTCGATGGTGTAGAGGGCCGCGAAGGTGAAGAGGACATTGACGATGCCGGTGATGACGATATTGATGAACATGCCGTCCACGTCGAAGCCTGCCCCGGTGAATATCTCCTGTGCATAGTTGAAAATGACATTCGTGCCGCACCATTGTTGGAACACGGCAATCACCAGTCCGAGTGTCAGTACACGGCGGTAGTGGGGGGACAAAAGCGGGGAGAACATAAGAGCGGAGGTTGCCTCTTCCCCTTTGTCTTTTGTCTTTAGCCTATCGGCCTTCTTTTTGCCTTCTTTCATCTGGGTGAATACAGGGCTTTCGGGGATGAACAGACTCATCAGGAGAAACAGCGCGGCAGGCACAGTCTCGGCCCAGAACATCCATCGCCAACCCCATGCCACGTTCCACGTCTGACTTTCAGCCACTGCAGTGTCGCGGGCAAGTAACAGATTTACCACTTGGGCACTCAGAATGCCCAGGACAATCGTCATCTGGTTGAGGCTGACCATGCGACCTCGGATTTCTGCCGGGCTCACCTCGGCAATGTACATTGGCGACAGGGCGGACGCAACTCCGATGCCTACTCCGCCGATGAAGCGGGCGATGTTGAACAGCGTGAAGTCGCTGACCCAACCTGTCATGATGGCGGAAACGGTGAACAGCACTGCGGCTGTCGTGAGGAGTGGCTTTCGTCCGTATCGGTCAGCCATGCCTCCAGCCACCATGGCTCCCAACAGGCAACCCACGAGAGCCGTCGTCATGGCCACCCCCTGCATCACGGGCGACTGGCTGATGCCGAAGAATAGTTCGTAGAAGGGTTTGGCTCCGCCGATGACCACCCAGTCGTAGCCAAAGAGCAGACCGCCGAGGGCGGACACCATGCAAATGAAATAGAGAAAGGGCTTGTTCTTCATATTTTTCGGCTTAGGCTTTAGTGGGGGCAAAAGTACGTACTCTTTTTGGAAATACAGCATCGAAATGGGGCAAACAATACGAGATATGCGCCATTCCGCAGTGGCGGTCCCGCGCGGCAGGGCTATCTGACGATTTTCTTGCCGTCTCTGATGTAGATGCCTCGGGGAAGGGAGGAAGAGGGGTCAGCGACGCGCACGCCGCTGAGGCTGTACGTGTCGCTTTCTGCGAAAGGGCGGTCTGCACGGGTTTCTTTGAGGCTCGTTTCGATGTCGCCTTCGGTCTTTATTTCACCGTCCTCGACCCAGGCCTTGACCGTCTTGCCAGCCTCGTAGCGAATCGCCTTGCTCAGCGTCTTTCCTCCTGAAACGATGTAGAGGGTGGCTGTGCCGTCGATTGTGGGAGTCAGCGTGGCGGCCTCGTCGTTGTCGTCCTCTTGTCGGGCTGTGAGCGAAGTACCCTGTACGAATATTTTCAGCACTTGGGCCACGCTGTGATTTAGGGTGGTCTCGAACGAGGCGGTGGAATGACTGTCTGCGATGGTCGTTTCGGTGGCAAAGACAGGAGCTCCTAACGGGCAGGCGATGCCGGAGAGGGTAGCCTGCTTGATGCTGCCAAGAAAGCGACTAAGCAACAGATAGTGAGTTCCGTCGGGGTCGGCGGCGATGGCACCGTTCCATCCCGTGGGTACCACGTCGGTCAGCACCTGCAGCTGCTCTTCCATGCGGCGGGTCTCATGGGCTGAAATGTTGCTGTAGTAGACAATGTTACGACGATCTACAACCGTGCCGCTCTTGAACGAACGGCTTTCGGAGGAATAGGAGGGATAGAGGCGGGCCGTCAGGATGCTGTTGTTGTTCTGCCGGTCGCCGAAGGCCATCTGCTTGTCGCTCTTCGAGACGAAGCCCACTTGGTTGTCGATGTTGAGCCAGTTGGTCTGGAAGCGTTGCAGTCTGGAGCCGTCCAGTTGCTTGTGCTTCACTTCGCCTTCGGCATCGTAATACAGCGTGCGGGAGGTGCGGGTCAGTTCGTCCACGGAGATGGCCATCAGTCCGCCCTGTTCGCCGGTGAGGGTGCCCGTGGTCAGGCCGCGCACATAATCGAGATAGACGACGGCATTGCCGGGGGTGGAATATATGACGAAACGGTTGTCGAGGCTGTTACCGTTGGTTTGCACTTCACCGTTCATCGTGTAGGCATTGCCTTTCAAATCGTAGTTGCCGCTGATGACGGGGGTGGCATCTGTCGACTTGCCGCTGACCGTGTACCAGCCAAGAAAGTTGCCCGTGTTGTGGGCGCGGAAGGGAACGATAATCTTGTTCTTGTCCACGCTGTTTGAGGCAATGTAGCCCGTATAGCTCTTCAGTCCGGTGCTCCACGAGAAGGTCGTGAAACGGTCGGGAGTGAAGGCGCGAACCACATTCTGATCTGGCAGGACGCGGGCCTCACTATAGGTGGTGCGGAAGTCCTCCCAGTTGGTAGGTGTGAGGTCGGCGGTGGACAGGGTCAAGTGCATCAGGTAAGTCATCATGACGCGGTGAGCCTCCACCCCCATACGGCGGGCCTGCACATCGGGACGCAAGAGCCACGAACCGTCGGTGGTTGTCTGCTGGCGTGCCTTGATGTACTTGTAGGCCAGATTCTCCAGCATCAGGGCATTGGGGTCACGAAGGAAGCAGGCCAGGGTCGTATAGGAGGTGATTTGGTCGTAGAGGAACAGACTCCAGTCGTTGCCGTTTGGCATGGCGAGTTCACCGTCGGTCAGAGCCAACCAGTTGAGCACATTGTCCATTACCTTCTGATTATTGTGCATCAGGGCGTTGGTCTTCCACTTTTCGGTGCCGTTCAGGCTTTGAAACATCTTCAGAGCCAGAGCTGCTTCGCCCAGTTCCTGCATCACGACATTCTGGTATGAGGTGTGGAACAGATTATGGTTTTGCAGCGTATAGTCGTTGTAGAGGTTTTGTCCCTGGTAGAGGTTGGCCACGGTCTTCTGGTCATACCAGGGGTCGAGGACGGTCGGGTTGGTGGCATCGCTGCTGTGGCTGTAGCTGTTGACGGCAAATTGCCGCAGGCGGTCGAACCATTTCGAGGCCAGGGCATCGTCCGGGAAGAGTCCCAGGGTGGCAGCCAATATGTCGGCCTCCCATCCGTTTTCCTCCGCTTTCGTGTCACCGTTGTAGCCCGTGGGGATGGTGCGATTCAGCTCGTAGTTGCATTCAGCCTTCAGCAGGTTGTAGATATAGCCTCGCTGGGCCTCCGAGAGTTTTTCCCACTGGAAGTAAGCCGAATAGGCCACCGACATGGCCCAAAGCGAAGACTCCCATACATGGTCGCTGCCGCTGGTGCTGCCCCAATAGTCGCCTCCGGCACATACCTTCAGACGGTTGGCCTTGTGCGTGCTGTAGGCAAAGATGAGTGTCTTTCGGGCCATTTCCTCAATGCGCTCCCATGTCACTCCTGCAGGCAGACTGATGCCAGCTGGTTTTGCATACTTTACGAGGAAGGCGCAAATCATGGAGAGGTCGGCATTGGTGCGCACGCCGGCTTCGTTGCTGGCCATGGTGCTCTCGCCCCGGAAGCAGCCACAGGCCTCATTGATGCTGTTAGTGTAGGTACACTCCTGATAGTCGTTTACGAGGTAGGTGCTGAAACGGGCCAGCATCTGCAAGAGGTCGTTCATCATCGTCGGCTCGTCAACAAAGTCGGCTGTGATGACACCCTCAGTTGGAGACGTGACGTCCTTCTCTGTCGGGTCTTCGGGTTCTATGTAACCTTCGGGATATTGATAGAGACGAAAATTGTCGATGAGAACGGAGGCTCCTGAGCCACTGCCGAAGTTGACGGTGAGTCCGACGTTCAGCGTGGTCTCGACTTTCAGCGTGAAAATGAGTTCCGTCGTGTTCCATTGGGTGGGCATCGAACTGAGGAACGTCAGCGTGGCCTGCTCGCTGTCTGCGACAAGGGCGGCTGAATGGTTGCTGGTGGTGATGCACTTGTTGTCCGCCGTCAGTCGGTAGGTTCCAGCCGGAAGACGCACACTTTGGAGCAGGCTGGCCGTAGCTGCTGACCAGGCATGGCGGATGTAGTACATCTGTTTGCCGTCGCTCGGATTGCCCGGGCGACCGAAGTTGTTGTCCGTGGCGGTGGCGGCTGCGGTCATGAGGTCGCTCACTCCGTAACTGCCCGTCAGCGTCCAGCCCACGATGCTGGTTGCCGTATAGGCACCGCGTGTGTCATCCTTGGTCAGGGAACTTAAATTGTCCTCCTCGAAGGATGGATTCTTGAGATACTGGGCCGTTACGTCGGTCTGAGCCGATGTGAAGGTGAGAAAATGAGATATTAAGAAAATGAGTAGGGTCAGTCGTTTCATGTCAATTCGCATTTTATGTTTTCATTCGTAGTCTTGCTCTTCGTCGTCGAGGTCAAAATCGAAGTCTCCGAAGAAGATGGGCGTGTCGTCCTTGAAATCGTCCAGAGCCCGGCGTTCCTTCTTGGTGGGGCGTCCGGTGCCGCGTGCGCGGTCGACGAATCCACTGATCTTGCTCATTTCAAGCAGTTCGTATTGTTCTGCGCGTGTCACGTTCTCCAGTACTTCGGGGATTAGTTTAGCTCCCACGCGATGCTCGATGGCTTGCAAGATCTTGAAAGAGTAGGTAATGGGGGGCTTCTTGACATCGATTGTTTCACCCACATGTACAAGATGAGAGGGCTTGAGTTGGCGTCCGCCCACGCTCACCTGGCCTTTCTTGCAGGCTGCTGCTGCCATGGTGCGTGTCTTGAAGATGCGTGCTGCCCACAGCCATTTGTCTACTCTTGCTTCGTTGTTCATTTTATATATGGGGGAATTATGGAAGAATTATAGTGGGGTTATAGGGACGATTGTTCGGCAGTCAGTCGGCAGATGTGGAAGATGGTCATGGTGGCCTTTTCCATGCTCTGTATGGGTACGAACTCGTTGCGGCCGTGAAAGTTCAGCCCACCGGCGAAGATGTTGGGGCAGGGGAGCCCCTTGAAACTCAGCTGGGCCCCGTCGGTTCCGCCACGGATGGGGACAACGGTGCAGAAGCCGCAAGCCTCCTCAATGGCCTTTCTGGCAATGCCGGTCACGTGAGGCTTGTTCGAGAGTTGCTCCAGCATATTGTAGTATTGGTCACGTATGCAGACGGTTACACACTCGTTTCCATACGATTGGTTCAAACGCTCGGCTATTTGCTGCATCTTCTGCTTGCGTTCTTCAAACTTCTTGCGGTCGTGGTCGCGGATTATGTAGCTCAGACTGGCCTCTTCCACGCTGCCGTTCATGCCCGTCAGGTGGAAAAATCCTTCGTAGCCCTCCGTGGTTTCGGGGCGTTCGTCCTTCAGCGCCTCTATCATCTCGTGTGCCACGAGGTTGGCATTCACCATCTTCCCTTTGGCGTAGCCGGGATGGACGTTGCGGCCCTTGACTTGTATCTTGGCAGCAGCTGCATTGAAGTTTTCATATTCCAGTTCGCCCACTTCGCTGCCGTCCATCGTGTAGGCCCACTGGCAGCCGAACTTCTCCACGTCGAACAGGTGGGCACCCATGCCAATTTCCTCGTCGGGGTTGAAGGCGATGCGAATCCGTCCGTGCTTCACCTCGGGATGGGCTTGCAGAAGGGTCATGGCCGTGACGATTTCGGCAATGCCCGCCTTGTCGTCCGCTCCGAGCAAAGTGGTGCCGTCCGTGACGATGAGGTCTTCGCCCACGTGGTCTTTCAGTTCCGGGAACAGGCTGACGCGCGTCACGATGCCCTCCTCGGGGTTGAGCACGATGTCCCCTCCGTCGTAGTGGCGGATGATACGGGGTCTGATGCCTTCTCCAGAGCAGTCGGGGCTGGTGTCCATGTGGGCAATGAAACCGATAGTGGGAATCTCCTTTGCGGTGTTGGCCGGCAGGGTGGCGTAGACGTAGGCATGTCCGTCTATTTCCACGTCCTCAAGACCCAATGCCTTCAGCTCATTGCACAAGTATTCTGCCAGACGGAATTGCTTCTCCGTGCTTGGGCATTTTCCTTCACTCTCTTCGCTCGACTGCGTGTCGAACGAGACGTATTTCAGGAACCTTTCGATGAGTTCCTCTGTAAACTTCTTTTCCATAATGCTACAAAGATAGTGAAATCTGTGCATAAGGCAAAATAAATCATCTGTTTTTCTTGTCCTTGACCACATTTGGAAAATGAGTAGGGGGGACAAAAGAAAGTAACCCTGCACAATTGGACGGTTGTGCAGGGCTGCAATGTTTGTGAGAGACGAGGAGCTTCTCTCTTAGAATTTTATTCTGCGGCCGGATGCTTTTCTTCTTTGCTGTAGTTGCCCTCGGCGAGGGATGTTACACTCTCAGGCTCAGCAGACAGGGTTTCTTCCTCCGAAGGTTCTTCTTCTTCATGGGACAGAATGTAATAGACATTGGCCAGCATGAACTGGGCGATGACGATTGTGAATAGGATGCCGATGCAGCAGCAACAGAACCCTATGATATTAATGAGGACGGCGACCAGTCCGATGCCTAACAGCGTCCAGAAGTGACCGCGTGTGAGGTTCCACGATTTGCTGAACGTCTCGGCGAGTGTCAATTCGGGTTCGTAAGCTGCTAAAAGGGGGACGAAAAGTAGTCGGACCTGAACATAGACATAGGGAATGATGAGCACCAATTTGAGGAGATTGCCGATGAGGAACGAAGAAAAGGACATTTCAGATATCGTCCACATGGTAATCAAGATATTTCCACCAATATAAGGAAGGTTCGCTAACAGCATGACGATTCCTAACACAATAGTCACGGCCAGAAACCAAAGAAAGCCGTTCCAAGCTCCTGTAAGGTGTTTGCCAACACTTAGCGGTTGCCCCTTCACTACGTCCATCAGCATACGGTAAAGGACTACCCTGAAATACGATGAAATCATCCAGATAGCGATGATGCCCAGGCTAAAAGAGAGTATGCTCTTGGAGATAAGACCGATGAGCGCCAATCCCATCTTGTCGGGGTCGTTGGCAAGGGAGGAGTCTGCAATAAGCCCAGAAAATATAGGGATCATAATCAGAGAGTAGATAACGCTGACAATCAGTCCAATGCAGATGTACAGCAGAATGAAGCTCCAAGCGTGCTTTTTGGATTGTTCCCACGACAAGTTCCAAACGGTGTCGAGATTCAGGTCTCGGTTGATGTGTGACATAGTGTTTCGTGTTTAGTGGTTAGACAAATCGATGGACAAAATTACGTAAAATTTTCTAAACAGACGATTATATGCCCCAAATATTTCGCATGATACTCCATGACAGAGCCGCGAGCAGGTAGCAGACGAAGGTCTTGTCGTCATAAATCCACTTCATCCTGGGGCGTAGCGGCTTGCAGAAAAGATAAAAACCTGCCACCAACAGTACGACTGGGAGCAGGCAGAAGACAAAGGGATTGTAGTGGAACGCTTCGGATACGTTGCCGTGCAGCAGTGCCCATGCCATTCGCTGCGTGCCGCAGAAGGGGCAACTGAGTCCGGTCAGAAAATGGAATGGGCAGGGAATCATACCTTTTGTAAATGTTTTTCGTCTCGTTTCGTGTCGTGCATCCCGCATTCGACGCTCAAGTTTCACTTTCTTCTTACGACAAGAATACGTCCTTATTCAGGTAAGATTACTATGCTTACGTCGATAACCTTACTATGCTTATGCCCCTAACCATAGTAATCTTCCATTTTGGTGGTCGTAATGTCCTTTGGGGCGGAAAATGTCATCCTGCGGCACGAAGCCGTCTTTTTGTAAAATATTTTCTTCGTCAGTCGGCGTCGGCTATTTCCCGTTGTAGTTGCACATGGCAAACTGCATTCCGCTCAGCGCGTAGGCTTTGATAGCCTCGCAGGCTGTGGAAACCTTCTCGTCGACGAGTTTGTCGTCCTCGGGGGAGAAGCGGCCAAGCACGAAGTCAATCTGCCCCCCACGGGGAAAGTCGTTTCCGATGCCGAACTTTAGGCGGTTGTAGTTCTGCGTGCCCAGCATCTGTGCGATGTGCTTCAGCCCGTTGTGGCCTGCGTCGGCTCCGTTCTGGCGCATGCGGATGGTGCCAACGGGCAGCGACAGGTCGTCGACGAGGATGAGCAGGCGTTCCAGGGGGATGTTCTCCTGCTGCATCCAGTAGCGGACGGCGTTGCCCGAGAGGTTCATGTAGGTGGATGGCTTCAGCAGTATGAGTTCCTGGTTCTTCACTCTCATGTGGGCTACAAAGCCGTAGCGTTTGTCCTGAAAACAGATATTGGACGCTCCTGCAAGAGCGTCCAATATTCTGAATCCAATGTTGTGGCGGGTTCCTTCGTATTCAGGTCCGATGTTGCCCAGCCCTACAATCAGATGTTTCATGTGTGTTTCTTGTTCTTGCCGTCCAAAGATGCGTTTCAGCAGGGTAAACATTACTGCTGAGCCTTGGCAGCAGCCGACATGGCGCTACGTGTCATCTTCACCTGACATACGACTACGCTGGCGGGAGTTACCAGTTCCAGACCCTCGAACTTCAGTTCGCCGGCCTTGATGGTCTTGCCCAGACCCAGTGTCGTTACATCGATGTCCAGGCGCTCGGGAATCTGCGTATAGGGAGCACGTACCTTCAGTTTGCGGACGTTAGCTGCCAGCTTACCACCGGCCTTTACGCCTTCAGCCAGACCGTTGAGCTTGATGGGCACTTCCATGACGATGGGCTTCTCGGGGGTAATCTCGTAGAAGTCGACGTGCAGGAGCTGGTCGCTTACGGGGTGGAACTGAAGCTCACGCATCACGGCGGTGTACTGCTTGCCGTCGATGTCGAGGTTTACGCTGTAGATTTCGGGGGTATAGACCAGTTTGCGAAGACCCGATGCGGGAACTGCGAAACTCAGTGCTACGGGCAAGTTGTTCTCGCCGCGTGCCTCACCGTAGAGATTGCAGGGTACGAGTCCTTCTTTGCGTGCCAACTTGGTAGCCTTCTTGCCCGTCTCGGTGCGGACAGAACCTTTGATGTCAATGCTTTTCATCTTGTTTTTTGTTTGGTTGTGTTACTCTAAATTAAGTTCTCTGTGTTGCTTAATTCGCCATCACACGGCTGGATGTGCTCCAAAAGCGGCTGCAAAGATACGAATAAAAGTTGAAAGTAGAAAATTGTAAGTTGGAAATTTATCAGGCTACTGTCAAATTTGGGTTCAGTTTGGCCTCAAATTTCCAACTTACCGTTTGGACCTTCCGCTTGGCTCGTCCAAAAACTCTCAACTTTCAACTCTTGGCTTCTTCAGAAGTCTATATCGATTTTTATGTCTTGCTCGTCGCTTTCGGGGCGTGGTTCGGCCTTTCCTTGTGTTTCCTCAATGTAGGTGATAGCCTCGTGGAGTCCGCTCATGAACTTCTCAAAGTCTTCCTTGTAGAGAAAAATCTTGTGTTTCTCGAAACTGATGCGCTGGTTGGCAAAGTCCGTTCCTTCCACGATTTTCTTGCTTTCCGTAACGGCAAGATAGAGTTCGTCCTTGCGGTTGCGCTTTACATCAACGTAGTAGATACGCTTGCCTGCCTTGATGGTGCGGGAGAAGACAATTTCTTTCTCTCTGCTGTCCTCATTTGTCCTCTTAAAGTCTTCCATAGGTCTGTTTTATTGATAAATATAACGTTATCGGCTTCAAATTTGCATCTAATTTTCATAACTACCAAAAAAAACGGGCACAAATTTCATTACCAACCTCAAATTGTGTTTTGTGTGGAATAAATTTGGCATTTCGCTCGCTTATTCGTATCTTTGCACTGCAAAATTGAACAAACGCATTCTTTGAAACATGATAAATCGTGAGTTGATTCGTCTCAAGGTGCTACAGCTTGTCTATGCCTATTATAGTAATGAAGGGAAGACGCTGGAGGCGGCCGAGAAAGAATTTCTGTTTAGCCTGGACAAGGCTTACGAGTTGTACCACAACCTGTTGCTTCTGATGCTGGGCATCAGCCATATGGCCGAACGGATGGTGGAGATGCAGCAGAACCGGGCCAGACGCTTGAACGAACACGACAGTGTTTCGACGAAATTTATCCAGAACCGTTTTATCGCACAGCTTCGGGAAAACCGCCAACTGAAGGCTTTCCAGGAAAAGCAGAATGCCCTTTGGGGCGAAGAGGACGAGTTCCTGCGCCGCACTTACCAGACTATCACGAAGCAACCCTTCTATCAGGAGTACGTCATGAGCGGAGAATCGTCCTATGAGGAGGACCGGGAACTTTGGCGAAAAATCTACCGCAATGTGCTTTGCAACAACGAGGAACTGGACGAGATACTTGAGGACAACAGCCTCTATTGGAACGATGACAAGACCATCGTAGACACTTTCGTGCTGAAGACCATACGGAAATTCGAGGAGAAGGCAGGGGCAGAGCAGGAACTTCTGCCTGAATATAAGGATACGGAGGACCCGAAGTTTGCCACCACACTCTTCCGCACGACCATCGAAAACGAGACTTATTATCGGCAACTAATCCGCGAACGGACGCTCAACTGGGAACTGGAGCGCATTGCCGTCATGGACCTCGTCATCATGCAGATTGCGCTGGCCGAAATCACATCCTTCCCCGAAATTCCGCTTAGCGTGAGCATCAACGAATATGTGGAACTTGCCAAGATTTACAGCACTCCACGCAGCTGCAGTTACATCAATGGTCTGCTCGACACCATTGCCAAGGAACTCATAGCCGACGGGAAGATTGACAAATGAGAACCGAAAAGAATCATCCGTGGGGACGTGGCAACCTGCAGCCCTCTCGCGTGTGCATAAAGATAAATAAGAAAACAAACCTATGAACACAATGTTTATTTTACTTCAGGCTCAGCCTCAGGGCGGGGGCATATCGTTTCTGGTGACGATGGTGCTCATCTTTGTCATCATGTGGATTTTCATGTTCCGCCCGCAGCAGAAGAAGCAGAAGGAAATCCAGAATTTCCGCAACAGCATCGAGGTCGGAACCCAGGTGGTCACTGCAGGTGGCATCTACGGTATCGTGAAGGCTATCGAAGAGGCCGAGAACGTGCTCGTCGTGGAGATTGCCCGTGACGTGAAGATAAGGGTAGACCGTAATTCTGTCTATGCCACGCCGCCTGCCACTCAGAACTGACGGCAGAAAGGGGTAAGGCCCTGTCGGGGGATTTTTCTACGGACGAGAAACATGGACCAACTCAGGGTGAAAAAGTTTGGAGTGCGTCTTCGCCGACTCTTGTTCAGCAGCAAGAGCCGCGAATTTTCTGTGTTCCTCTTTTTCTTGGCTGTCTCTGCAGGGTTCTGGCTGTTACAGACGCTGGACGAGACTTTTGAGATGGAGATTGCCGTACCCTTGCGTCTGGCCGATGTGCCTGACGAAGTGGTGATAACCACTCCCTTGCCCGACAAGTTGCATGTGACGGTCCGTGACAAGGGCACCATTCTTATGCGCTATTGGCACAAATCATTGGACTCCATAAGCCTCTCGTTTGCCGACTATGACAATGGCATGATTAACGGCCGAGTGAGAGTGCCCCAAGCCGATGTACTCAAGTCCATTCAGGGACTCTTGGCCGCGAGCACCAGGGTGCAGGCCATACACCCCGACACCATAGAGTTCTTCTACAACCACGGGATGAACGCGGTGTTCCCTGTGGCCATGGTGGGAGAGGTGGAGACTAACGCTCACTACTATTTGCTCGACGTGACAATCTCTCCCTCTGAGGTGAAGGTCTTTGCACCAGCCTCGACGCTCGATACGCTGACCTCGGTCCGCACGATGCCTGTCAGCCTGACCGACTTGAAGGAAACAACTACCCTGGAGGTGCCGTTGCGCCTCATTCGCGGGGCAAAAATGGAACCCGAACGCGTGACGCTTACCGCCACCGTGGACGTCTATATGGAGAACACCATCGAGGTGCCCATCGTGTCGCTGAATTTCCCAGGGGACAAACAACTACGGACATTCCCTTCGTCGGTTAAGGTCACTTACACAGTGGGTTACTCCCGTTCCAAGGAAGTCACGCGCCAGAATTTTGTTTCCGTCGTCACCTACGAAGAACTGCTCGACCTTCAGGGGCAGGGAGCCACGAAGATTCCCGTCCGTCTGAAAAGCATTCCCGAAGGAGTGAAAATCGTCCGCATTGAGCCGCAGGAACTGGATTATCTGGTCGAGGAAGTCCGGGAGGAGGAGTAGGGGGCGAATCACGAACCGTTAAATCTTGAGAAATGTTGCGATTGGGTATCACAGGAGGCATTGGCAGTGGCAAGTCATACGTCAGCCGCATGTTGGAGCAGCATTATGGCATCCCTGTCTACAACTGTGACCTACATGCGCAGACGATTACACATACAGATTCACAGGTCAGGGAACGTCTGGAACAACTGTTGCCCCGCCTTTACGATTCGGAAGGAGGGTTCGACAAGGCCCGTCTGGCCGCTTATCTGTTTGCCTCTGACGAGAATGCCCGAAGGGTAAATTCCATCATCCATCCCGCAGTCCGTCGTGACCTCCAAGCCTGGTATCTTCGCCAAGCCTCGCTTCCTCTTGTGGCGGTGGAGAGTGCCATACTCTACGAGAGCGGATTCGATGGGGAGGTGGACCGTGTGCTCTTCGTCGACGCCCCACTGGAAGTTCGCATTCAGCGCACCGCTGAGCGTGACGGTCTCCGGCGTGAGCAGGTCGTGCAGCGCATCCTGCGTCAGCATCCGGAGGAGGCGGGCAGAAGAGCCGATTTCCAGGTAGTCAACGACGGCCGGACTCCCCTGGACGCACAACTCTCAGCCCTTCTGGAAGCCTTGACTTGAAAAAGTTACTTATCTATAATAACTAATAAAAAGTAAAACGAATTATGTTGAAGAAAGTACTCGCCATTTCTGGCAAACCTGGACTCTACAGTCTCATTTCCCACGGCTCCCGTACGCTCATTGTCGAGCAGCTCGACGGAAGCCATAAGCGCATTCCCGTCTTTGGTACGGACAAGGTCATCGCTCTGGCCGACATCGCCATGTACACCGACGAGGAGGAAGTGCCCCTGCGACAGGTGCTCAACTCCATCAAGGAACAGGAGCAGGGCAAGGCCGTTGGCTCCGTGGATGTGAAGACCGCCTCGAAGGACGAACTCTTCCAGTTCATGGGGAAGGTGCTTCCTACGTTCGACCGCGACCGTGTGCATCCCTCCGACGTGAAGAAACTCATTCAGTGGTACAACATTCTGGTGACGAACGGCATTACGGACTTCGAAGAGGAAACCCCGGACTCAGAAGGAGAAAAAACTGGCGAGGAGTAAACTTCCCGTTCAGCACGGATATAAGACAACAAGAGGAGCACGGTTCCCCCCTACAATGGTGGAGAATCGTGCTTCTTTTTGCACAGGACGCGAATAACGGATTCGTCAGAAGAAGAAGTCGCGAGTTTCCTCTTCCTCCTCGTCGCTGTATGTCCCTTCCCATTCAATCTCCCAATCGCCCTGGTGCCGCTTCGCGTCGAAGCCGCCCCCGCCGCCGATGGGCACGTAAGTGCTCTCCAGCATGTGTATGTGTGCCTGCAAGCGGAGGCGCAGGGCCTCCGTTGCAGGGCGAATGTATTTCCGTTTCATCGTACAATCATTTTTCGTCCGTTCTTGATGTAGACTCCCTTCTTCGTGGGGCTGTCCGTCCGCCGTCCGCTCAGGTCGAACACCGCCTCTTCTCCCTCTTCTCCGGGGAGGGCCGGGGTGGGGCTGATGCCGTCCGTGTCGTCTCCGAACACCATCACCTTCACCTCGCCCAGCGACTTCGGGTTTCCGTTGCGGTCGGTCACCGTCATGTACCAGCGCATGGGGCTGAGGTCGTTGGCCGACGACGCTGCCTGATGCAGTGTGCCGCCGCCCATGGCGTAGTATCCGTTTGTGAACATCTCCGTGCCCGAAATGCCTGAGTACGTGCCCGTGAAGGTGAACTTCGTGTTCCACGACGACACGTCGAAGGAGTTCTCCTCGGCCTTGTACAGGGTGGTATTTGTCAGTGTGATAGTTTTCTCTCCCGTGCTCTTTGCGCGGATGAGATACGGTGTGTTGGCCTCGGTCTTTCCGCTCTTCAGTTTCACGACTTCCAGTTCCGTGCGGTCGATAGTTCCGTCGTCGTTGTCGTCCCACTGGTGCACGTCGTTCAGCCGTGCTACCTCGAAGTCCGCCTGCCAGTCGGCGTACGTCATCTCGAAGGGCACGTACAGGGCCTGCCACTCTGTGTTAGAGAATGTGCGGGTGTAACATATCTCGTCTATATCCTTTGTTTCATTATTCATATAAGTGTTTCCTTCGACTATAGTCACGTTCTCCTTTATATTTCGTACGGGCCGAATACTAAAACCATATTCTTTTCCATAACCATGATTGTATAGAAAGAAGGTGTCAGTCCTAAAAAAGAGTAAATTTCCGTTCCAGCATGAGGACAATGTTCTTGACCAATAACCACCATTCTCATTCGCCATTTGTAGCCCATCTTCAAAAAAAACTCCAGGTAAAGGGAGAAAGATGCTGTTCCCGTTTTTTTTACTTATAATATCATATCCTTCGGCCCCATTTACAGAGCTTCTTTGCCATATGCATTCGTTACACAGTTCCTTCAGTTGTTCTAATGTAGGCATCCGCCAGTTGTTTCCACAATTTGCATAGGCCGCATCATCTTCTAACTGGAGTTCCCATCTATTATCTACTACCCCCCATCTCTCTTCAGAGCAATATTTGATAAATCTGTTATATGACTTATCATACCATTTGTAGTTCCTCAAATAGAAGGAGTTTTTAGGCTCTATCTCACCCCATGCGAAATGTTCTCCGTATTGCTCTGGCCTTTTGGCTCCTACATTAAACGCAGCCCATAGGGTCCCTGAGGGCAACCCCAAATCGACATATTCAATTGGAACGAGTTTGTTAAATTGGTTCCATGGGGAAACCATTCTGTAGGCATCTAAAGCGACCTCTGGAACATGAAGCGTAACTGAAGATAAGTTCAGATTGTTGAATGCTAAATATTCTAAAGTTGGGATATCTGTAGCATAGCAATACAAATCAGTTAATGCATTGCAATAATGGAAGGCCCCCCCGCCTATTAAGGTAATGCTCTCAGGTATTGTCGTGTTTATACATCCGAGGAGTATTTTATTTTTATCTGTTTCTATAAGAGCATTACAATTATCACGAGAATCATAAATAGTATTTCCTTCTTTTACGATAATTGATTTAAGTCCTTTGCACTCAATGAAACTATCCATCTCAATAGAATTTACATTTGGTCCGATTATCAAGGTGGACAGATTTGTGTATTGAAATGCACAGTGACCAACACTTACAACATTGTCACCAATAACCACTGAATTAAGATTGCAACCTCCAAAAGCACCATTGCCAATAGATGTAACTTTATAAGTAACTCCTTCATATTCTACCGATTCTGGAATTATCACATCTCCTGAATATGCATCTACATTAATACCTGCTGCATGACTCAAGTAGACTACCGTAGCCTCATCTCCAGAGAAACTGTAGTAGATTCCATCTACCTTGGCATCATAAGCCGAAGCCTTAGCTACCACCATGCTCATGAGCAAAGTAATCACAAAGATTAGATGTTTGTGTTTCATAGTTGTATTTTATTAAATGGGTTGTACATAACTCAATCTCTTTGTGCCCCGCGACCCTCTGACGAAGCGGTTCATGTCTCGGTAAGATTTGAGCCAGTAGATACAAAAAGAGCGTGAGAGTCATTGTCCGTTGCTCGTCCTATATATCGAGGCCCTGAGATTGCCCATGTAATCCGAACGAGCAACCATAGACCCCACGCCGATATGTTTTATAGAACGGTACACCTATTTTTCATCCACGAGACGATAAAACAAGGCACGTCTGATAACATACCCGTGGCATCTACCG
>JAFTEX010000041.1 GCA_017453445.1 Bacteroidaceae bacterium | reverse complement strand
CAGGCCAGATGTTTGCCGCCGACTTCTTTCAGATTCCACCTCGCAATGGACACCCTTGTCTTGGGCTGTGTGATTCCCGCTATTTGGGCTCACTCGGGACTTGCACCCGTTAGACATTGCTCATGCCGAGCATACCAAAAGAAGGAGGAAACCCATCGAGGTTTCCTCCTTCTTTTTATATCCAAATCGGATTAGTTCTTACCGAGAATCTTGTTCACCAGCGTGGTTACGTCGGCAATGGTCACATTGCTGTCACCGTTGACATCGGCTGCAGAATGGTCATAGACGGGATTTGAGCCGTTGTCCTTGCCAAGGATGATGTTCACCAGTGCCGTAACGTCGGCGATAGTGACAGAGCCGTCCTTGTTGACATCACCAGCCATAGTGGAGGTTGCCCCCATGGCCAGGTCGGTGCCGTCGCCCTGTGCGGCCACGATGGTGTAGGTTCCGTTTGTCAGACCCGTAGCGATAGCCGAACTTACGCTGAAGGAATTCATGTTGGAAACAGCCACCAGATTGCCGCTGGCATCGTAAATCTTGAAGCCCACTGCACCCTCGCCGTCGGTCATGGTGACGGTGGTGCCATTCACCTCAAAGTCATAGCCCTTGGAAATCTTGTCTGAGTAAGTTCCGTAGTAGCCTACGTCGCCCATGTTCTTCGACGACAATCCGTCTACGGTGTATGCGATGTCGCTGTCAGCACCACGATCCTCAATGAACATGATGTTACCACCCTTCTTCGTGTAGGCCTTCATCTGGTTGCGGATGGTGGCAATCTGCGACGTGGTGGTGCTGCTGACCGTGACGTTGCGACTGGCATAGCCACCCACCTGATACATACCTTCCGAGTCGGTGTTCTGCGTGCCGCTGCCGTCAGCACTGGTGATGGTCAAGGGATAGTACTTGGGGGTAGTGCGCCAGAAGCCCCATGCCTCAAAGAATTCGTCGAGGTCGGTCTCGGTGATTTCTGCACAATACTTTGCCATCTTCAGGTAGTCGTTCTCGGCTGCCACGCTCTTTGCCGTGCCCAGGCCGCTGGCGCGGAGTTTGTCGTAGAGGGCACCCACGAAGGCGAAGCCATCGTTGCCACCTGCAGGCTGATAGTTGCCCAGAAGGTCGAAGTACATCCAGAGTTGGAAGAGCCAACGGTTGGCGATGTTGTCATCACCGCCCGTCACACTGCTGTTGCTGTCCATGCGGTCGCGCAGATAGTCGAACCAAGCCCAACCGGCATTGAAGCGTTCAGCCATGGCCTTCACACCGTTGTTGCGGGTTGCATAGGCAGTCTCAAAGAGACCGTCCTCAAGGTGATACTTCGGCAGGAACTGGATAATCTGCGACATCACGTTGTTGCTCGACTCGTCGGTACCGGCAAGTTGAATGGGTTTCTGATGACCATGGCCGATTTCGTGAGCCACTTCCCACAGACCGCCATTAGCCAGACTGCTATAATTGAAGCAACCTGTCGAGGTCAGGTTGGGGTGGCTGGTACCGTTGCCACTGCCCCAATGGGGATTGCCACCGGCTTCGTTGTGGAAACTGTTAATCATCATCTTGTACTGGCCGGTCTTCTTCCACTGGTCGCAACCTGCGAAACTTTCCTCGGTTTCGAAGATGAAGTCCCAAATCTTCATGATGCCCGTAGGATTGTCAGCATCCTTCACCAGGTTGGTCACAAGATTCAGCAGTACGGAGTTGCCCTTCACGTGCAGATACTTACCCTTGAACATGTTGTTGCGGAGCCACATCCAGTCGTTATTGGTATGACCGCGATGCATGTCAAAGCAACCATTGCTGGTACCGCCTTCGATGTGGACCTTAATGTTAGGATAGTCGTTGCAGGAGAGCGTCGTGCTATTAAGCAGGTAGGAGATGAAGAGTTCGCAGTCGGCGTTGATGTAGATTACATTGTAACCGCGCTTCAGCGTCTTCGTAGCACCCGTGCGGTTGGTGCCCGTCACGCACTCCACTTCCAGTGTGGCGTTCGTGTCTTTCACATTGCTGTCCACGAAGAGATAGACAATGTCGCCGCCCTTGGCCTGAATACCCGTCGGGTTGAACAGGTGGGCGAAGGGGCCGATACCCGTCTTACCACCCCAGTAGGCATTGGAGCCGTTGGAGTAGATTTCGTAACTATGGATGCGGAAGTCCTTCTCATAGCGGTTGTAAGTTGCATCCGAGTTCCAGGTGTCGTTCTTCACGCGGACTGCCATCTCCTGCAGGTCGCTTGGCAAGCTGCTCATGGCTGAGCGCAGGGCAGCATCGGTCATCGAGGCGTAGTTGCTCTTGAGCGTGGTGCAGGCATAGTCGCTGAAGAAGGTGGCCAGTTGCGTTGTGTAGTCGGTGCTGGTGCCATTGGCTACGTCGCGTGCAGCATCAATAGCAGCCAGGTCTTCGCTGGTCAAGGTCACGTTCTCAAGCGACCAATACGATGCGTTGATGCCGCTATAGGTCCATCCCACTACGAAATAGTTCTGGCTGCTGGCGCAGTGCAGTGAATTGTAACCATTGTTGCCGCTGTCAAACGCAAAGTAGGTGACATCGTCTTCAGTTTCCGAATGGGAGGTGAAGTAACGTGCAGTGGTGCCCGTAGAGAACTGTGTGCTGCTTCCAGGGTTCAGTTGGATATACTTTCCCGTCAGTGCATTCTGTAAGGAGTAGGTAGAACCGCTCTTTGTAATCTTCCATACTTGGTTATAGGAGTCGCGGTCGAGGTCTACACCAGCCACCTTGCCGCCGGTGTCAGCCATGGCCCTACCTGTGTACGCACGGTTCACGAGACGATAATAGTTGCCGCTGGTGATGGTGGAAGCAACCGTGACGGGTTCCTCTGGAGTCACCTCACGCAGTTCCCATTCCATGGCATTGCCAAAGGCACCGCCGAAGGTGGTGTACTGACCGTTGTTGTCGGCCAGAGCCACACGGTCCTTCGTGCCACTGGTGGAGGCAATGGAGGTCAACAGATAGTAGTAGCCGTCGTCGGGTGACTGGCGCACATAGTAGTTTCCGCTCGAAGCCGTCGCCAGGGTAATATAGGCATTGGGGTCGCCGGAAGGAGCAGCCGTACCTATGTAGTAAGATGTGTTGGCATAGTTCTTGAAGCGATAGTAGTTTCCGCTCTTCTCCACCGTCCAGATGCAATAATGGTCTGCTGCATCGGGGTCAATGGGATAGGCCACATGAGTGTCATCGACCAGTTTGTCGGCCAGTGCCTTGCCCGTCAGTTTGTTCACGAGCATGTAGTTCTTGCTGGTGTCCAACGTGGGAGCGGTCATCGACATGTCCACAGGAGCCACGGTGAATACCGAACCGTAGTCGTAGCTCGTCCAGTAAGACATCTTGCCGCCGCGGTTATTGATATAGGTGCTCTCGCCGGGGCGGGAAAGCATGAAACCATAATAGATTTCGCGGACGCTCCAAGTCTTGTTGTAGGTGTCAGTGTTCACGCTGGTCTCGTCCATCATGACAGGGAACGTATCGCCACCGTTGTTTGTGCTGCTCGGTGCGGCACTGACCAGAATCTTGTTGCTGCCGGCCAGACGGTTGACAATCTTGAAGCCCGTGATGGGGTTACCCACGAAGGCCCACTGGTAGCCATAGTAGCCACTGGTCGTAGCAGGACGGGTGGTCTGACTGGTGTTTACCGTGATATAGTTCTGACCGTTTACATAACGAAGATGATAGGTGTTGTTATGAATGGACAAGAACACCCACTTGGCAGAAGCGAAGTCGGGGCTGAAATACTTCACGGGGCTTTCGCCGGTCAGTTCGCAATTCACGGTAAACGTCTCAGACCCCGTCACCGTACCAGAGGGGATGGTCATGTACTTCACGCCCTGAGGCTGCTGGTGGAGTTCGGGATAAGCGTCGCCCACCGTGACGGTCTTTGTCTCACGATACCATTCCGTGCTCCCATACATATAAATATAGGTAATGAAGCAGTCAGTGCTCTCGCCACGATTGACGAAACTGACGGGAACGGCTTTCCAGTCTGTGAAATTGCTCTGCTGCTTGGCTCCATAGAGGTCGCACGTGAGGAAGAGCGAGTTGTTGGCCAAGGCGATGTAGCCTGTAACCGTACCTGCGCTGACCGTGTAGACACCGGCTGCGGCCCTGCGGCGCGGAGCCAACTGGCGACCGTCGCCAACGGTCTCATCGTCGCCACCGATGATATAATCCGAAGAGAGCGTGGGCAGGTTGTTGCCTGCGGCACTCTGGATGTACCCCTGGGCGGTGCGGGTGAAGAGATACGGATAGATGATGGCCGCATCAGCGTCGCCACTCGCCGGAGCAGTAGCGTTCGTCGTGAAGGTGCCGCTGTTGTCCACGAGATATGCACCCGTAGCACTGTTTTGCAGCACATAGTATGTGCCGGAGTTCATGCTGGTGGCCGCCGAACTGCCGATGATGGCAGTCAGTTTGTCAGCATTGCTCATCTGCGCGGTGGAGTTCGTCACTCCAATCCAGGCGAGTATGAGTGTAAGAATCAAATTGAGTTTTTTCATAGCTTTTCTGATTAGAGTGTTCTTTATTTAACGATATATTTCTTTCCGTTCTTGACGTAGATGCCCTGAGTGGCCTTCTCCACGCGACGTCCCGTAAGGTCATAGATGGCCTCCGTCTCACGCTGTGCCTCCACTCCTGAGATGGCATCGGTGATGTTGTCCCAGTCGATGATGAAACCTTCGACATTGGCAGCGCCAGAGAAGTAGGCTTTATTACCCGTAAGTATCTCGCCTACGAACTTGAAGAAGCCAAGCACGCCGTTGCGATAGCTGAACACATAGGGTGAGTTGACATCGGATGCATTGATGTTGGCAATGCTTCCGGCCATGCCAGAGGTCAGTGTCTTGGTCGTGGTTGTGATGACTGCTTTGGCAGTGGCCTCCGTACCCTTCACGATGACAGCGGTGTTGGCAGGAACCACGCCGTCGGAAATGGTTGTCAGTTTCACGGTGGTTCCGTTGATGGCTGGCGTATATACCGTGGCACCTTCCACCTTGACTGCTACGGGCAAGTAAAGTGTCGAGTAGTATTCATCGCCGACCTGAGTCAGGTTCACAGGCAGCGTGTCCACCTGCTCAAGTGTCCACTGGCAGCGGATATCGTCTACTTCGTTAGAAACGAGCACCTGCTGCCCCGTCCAGGTATAGTACCAATTATAGAGGTAGTACTCTTCACCGGCACATATCCTATAAGTTCCGGGCAGGTTACCAGCCGAAACAGCCAGCGTAAATGCATCGGTGCTGCTGGGTTCGCTCAGGTTAGTGGCCTGATACTGGCCCAGGGTTCCCGTCAGATAAGTAGGATTGTAGTAGGACAGGAGCTTGCTGTCCGGGGTCAGATAGAAGATGTTAGTGGCATCGGCCACACCGTTCAAGGAGTTCAGATTCGTGCTACCTGCATTCTCTGCGGATACATAATAGTATTGTCCATCAGCCTGATGGGGACCCTTCATGCGATAATACTTGGCCGTTTCAGGCATATTAAGCGTAAGCGCAGCAATGGCCGTGTTCATGCCCTCGATGACTGTATTGATGTTCGACTGCTCGCTGTAGGGAACCGACTCTGCATCCACGTATTCCTGTGCGGCATCGATGGCCGAGGTGAGAAGTTCCTGAGTGGAGGACGAGGCCGTGTACTTGCCAACTCCCGTACCGATAAGGGCGGCATACTGCTTAGCGTTGACCAGTGCGGCATTCAGAGCCGTCAGGTCTGCCTCACCGATGTAGGTAATCGTGATGACGTTTCCGGCCAATGTCACGTTACTGCGGAAGCCCGTGTAGGAGGGAACCACAATTTGATCTGCCTCCAGCAGGATGTCGGCCTGCACTTCCTCGCCGTCACTCCAACAGAAGGAAGAGCCGTTCAACGTATATTCGTCATCCACGTCGAAGTCACTGATTTCGTCCGTTCCGTTGAGCACAATCTGATAGGTGCGCGTCGTGGGCAGGTTGGTGAAGTCGCTCTCCATGATTTCCCACTGCGTATCGGTGCTGTTGGAGTACCACCAACGGACAGGTCCCCAAGAGAACTGCGTAGCAGCCGAAGCGTAGTAGTAACTGGTCGTAGTGGTGTTGAAAGCAAAAGCTACAGTAGCCTCATCTTCAGTGATGGCATCTACATTGATGGGTTTCTTGTCATAAACCAACACGTAGTTGGTCTGGTTAAAGAAGGCAAATTTCTGCTGTCCGGGGTTATAGAGGTAATACTTGCCATCCTCGGAGAGCAATTGCCATACATGGTTCTTGTCCGTGGGCACGTAGGGATAACGGAAGGTCTCGCTGGTCACGGCATGGTTAGACTGTGCGAGGTTTCGCAGCGAAATAGCACCGTCGTCCTCACCCATCATGATACCGCAACCGTAGCGGTTGTTCAGCAAGTAGCCCTTGGTGGCCGAGAGAGTAGTGAGGTCGGTAATGCGCGTCTTGCCGGAAAGGTTGTACTGAACGAGCACCGTGATGGTACGCTCGTCGCTGACGGTGCTGATTTCCTTGGAGACAAGTGTGTAACCTGTGGGCAGGTTCACCGTTACGTCGCTATCAGACAATGCGTTGTTGGCAGCCACTGAGAACGTGGCTCCATCGGCATAGTTCGTGCCATTCACCCTTACCGTTGCGGCAACACCGCCAGGGATGCTCACCGTGTAGGTAATCATGGAAGGATGGAGGTAAGCATCAATGGCTGCAAGCGGTGCGGCGGCATCGAATGTGCCAGCCTCGATGATGGCGTTGCTGTTACCGGCATCAATCGTGCTCCACGTGTCGATAAGTACCGTGCCCGCACCGTTCACGTTGATATTGTGCGAACTGTCGAATGAGAAGAAGAAGGGATAACTTGTATTTCCCGTCGAAGTGATGTTGACCGGAGCCGGTGTGTCGCTCAGCGTATTGCTACTTGTCAGGAACTTGCCGGCGTTAACGCTATAGATGAAATAGGTGTCGTCCACCGTCAGGAGAGCAAACTTCTGGCTGGTGGCAGAACGGTCGACACCAGAGGCCGTTGTCATGGAAGTCGCGCCGTCTGCGATGTTCCAGGTTCCGCGAGCGTTGGTCACGACATACGACTTGGAGTTGCTCAGACTTGAAAGGGATGTCACATAGGTGTAAGCCCCGTATTGGCTCAGAATGTTCAGTGCTGCCGTGGGGTCGAACGCATCTGCCTCCGTAATGGTGTATTGGTTACCATCGTCCAGAGTTGTCCAGCTGTTGATTATCAACCCCGGTGCGTAGCCAGTGCTGACGTTAATCGCATTGCTGCCGAAGCGCAACTGGAACGTGCTGCTTCCCAGGTCCATGATGGTGATGGCCACAGGCTCGCCCTCATTGGTGGCCACGCCGGAAGCGTTGATAAACGCATTAGCCTCTACACTATATAAATAGTAAGCATTGCTGTATGAAATCAAAGCAAAGTTTGAGGCGGTGTATTCACTCTTGCAATCCGCTACGAGCGTGGTGCCGCTGACACCCAGCGAACCGCGCGCAGTGGTCAGTCGGTAGGCTTTCGTATTGCTCAACTCGGAAAGCGATGCCACAGGCACCACGTAACTTTGGTCTACCTCAACGGTCAGTTGAATCTGGGATATCAGAAGACCCGTATTGGAACCAGCAAGCGTCATTACAGTACTTGCACTGGAGAGTCCAGATACGGTCAGTTCCGAAGCTAAGGAGGACGTGAAAGTCTTCGATGTGGAACCGATAGTCACAGTCTGATCGCTGCTGCTGGCCCTTGCCGTCAAGGTGACTGCCGTAATCAGATAGCCAGTGGGTACGGCAAAAGTGTAGGTTCCCGACTGGGCAGCCCCGCTGTGCCACAGGAAATTGTCGGTAACCTGGCGTTTGTCCATGTTGTTGGCACTGGCCGTCACCGTTACCTCTGGAGTGGAAGTTGACGTCCACAAATTCACATAGTTACCACTGCTGGTGGTATAAGTGCCATCAGCCGCCGTAAGCGTCAAGTTCACTGCCCAGCCACTTGTTGCAAACAGCAACATTGCCAGGAAAGAACACATTTTCGCTAAGCCATACGAACGGCGCAGCAATCGCGTCGACTGCGTCTTGGCGAGTAGAGGTTGGATGAAATCCACAATTTTTTTCCTCATAGTTGTTAGGTTAGTTTTATAATAAAGTTAATACTTTTCTGAGCTTTTCAAGGCACTCTAAGGCATATTCGGTGGCAAATATAAACATTTGCAACAATATGACAAAGGTTTTTGGACTTTTTTTTCATTACAACCTTTTGTAAAGAGTACGCGAAGTGGGGCCATGCCCGATTGGCACAGCCCCACTTCGCGTTCATTTCTGTCCGTTTTCCCTATTCCTGGGGTAGCATTATCACGGTGATGTGGTTGCGGCTCTTGAGAATCTGCTTGGCCAGTGCCGAGACGTCGTCGCTGGTCACGCTCTGAACCACCTTCTGGTAGTCGGTGTAACCGTCTATCTTGTCACGATAGAACTCCTCGATGTAACTGAGCCATGTGCCGTTCTTGCGCTCGTTCTCGGTGTAGGTCTTCAGCAGGTATTCCTTCACCTTCGACATGTACTTGTCGTCAGCCCCATAGTCTGCCAGTGCCCAAAGTTCGTTGTCGATGACGGTGAGCGTCGTGTCACACATCTCGGGTTTGATGGGTGCATAGACCTCGACCACGGCGCGGCACGAGCCGTCGCTTATCTTCGAGACGTCGCAACTGGCACCGCAACTGTAGGCGGCTCCCATGTCCTCACGCACGGTTTCCAGCAGGCGCATCGTGAGCACCTGACCCAGTACGTCGGCCACCACCTGGTTCTTCAGGTTGTTCTCGATGGGCGACTGCCAGAGTTCCACCATGTAACTCTTGGGTTCTTCCATCGTGCGCAGGAAGTAACTCGTGTGGTTGCCCAGGCGGATGTTGTAGCGATTGTCCACGGGGGCATCGTTGCGCTTCACGACGGGCAGCGTGGCGATGTACTGCTCAATATAGGTGCGGATGCTGTCGTTGTCGTAGTTGCCCACGAAGACAAACGTAAAGTCGCTGGCATCGGCGAAGCGATCCTTGTAGATTTCCAGCACACGGTCGTAGCTGACCTTGTCGACATCCTTCTCCGACATCAGCACCAGACGTGGGTTGTCTTTGCCATAGAGGGTGGTCTGGATGGAATCAGAGAACGACTTCATCGGGTTGGCGGCCTGATTGCGCAACACTTCTCTCATCTGGTTGAGGGCTGAAGCGGCGGCCTTGTCATCGCGCTTCAGTTCACCGAAGTGGAGGTAAATGAGTTCGAACATCGTGCGAAGGTCCTTGGGCACGGCATTTCCGCTGAGGAATTCGCTACGGGCCGTCAGCGAGGGAGACACGCTGACCTGCACGCCAGCCAGTGCCTTGTCGAGTTCCGTGTCCGTGAAGTTGCCCAGACCTGATGCGGAAATCAGAGTCGAAGCCATGTTCAAGTTGTACTTGTCTTCCACTGGATAACGGGCCGTTCCGCCATCGCTGAAGGCGCGCATCAACACTTCGTTGTCCTTGAAATCAGTCTTCTTCAGTACGACCTTTACGCCGTTGGACAGCGTAAGCACCGTCGTACCATAGGGGCCTTCGGCCTCAGCCGCAATCTGTCCCTTGGCGGGCAACTGGGCAATCAAGGGTTCGTTCTTCACATTGTCCACGTAAGCCTCCAGTTTTGCCTGCTGTGCGGCATGGATGGCATCGAGCAACTGGGCCTCGGTCGGCTGCACATAGCCTTCCTTTTCGGGGTTTACGCTGAGCACCACCAGGTTGGTGTCGTTCACGCTCACCAGTCCTGAGTACAATTGATTGACCATCTCGACCGGAAGTTGGGGAGCCATGGCGTTGTAGAGCATGTTCTCGAACTCGATGCCCGGCATGGGATCGTTGTCAAGGAAGTTGCGAACGCACTCATGGATGTAGTTTCCCGTCTCGGTCTTCTCGCGGTTGTCATACATTTTCGCCAACTGGCTCAGGAATTCGCTGCGGGCACGGCCGTACTCGCTGCCCGTGAATCCGTGCTCTGCCGCGCGATAGACCTCCTCCATGACCGACTTGATGGCCTCGTCGAGGTGGCCTTCCTTGGGAACTACCGTGGTGGTGAAGGCCTGGCTCTTGGAGAGCAGGAAATCGCCGTCCTCGACACCTGCCTGAATGTAAGGGCAATCGGGGTCGAGTGCCTTCTCTTCCAGGCGCTGGTTCAGCATGGTCGTGGCCATCGCCTTAAGGTATTCCACCGTCATGTAAGGCACGGTGTTGCGCATTTCACGCGGCATCAGGTCCTCATGCTTATTGGAGATGAGCACGATGGGTATAGTCTGTTCCTTGTCGTGGTCGCTGACGACGATGGGGGCATCGTTCTTGGGCACGCTGAAATACTCACGTGCAGCGGGGTTCTCGGGCAGGGTGATGGGAGCAAAGAGTTTCTTGATTTCCTGCTCCGTGCGGTCGACGTCGAGGTCGCCCACCACGATGATGGCCTGCAGGTCGGGGCGGTACCACTTCTCGTAGTAGGCGCGAAGGACCTCGGGCTTGAAGTTGTCGACCACCGACATCAGGCCGATGGGGAAGCGGCTGCCGGGGCGACTGTTGGAGTGCAACTTGGGTCCCTGGCGCTCGATGATGCGGTTCATGGCACTGGTGCGCAGGCGCCACTCCTCGTGGATTACGCCGCGTTCCTTGTCAATCTCCTTCGGGTCGAGCGTAAGGTTGTGGCTCCAGTCGTGAAGGATGAGCAGGACCGAGTCGATGGTCGCTTCACGTGCGGTCGGTACATTATTTATATTATATACCGTCTCTTCCACGCTGGTGTAGGCATTCAGCTGTGCGCCGAACTTCACGCCGAGGGTCTCCAGATAGCGAATCAGGGTGTTCTCGGGGAAATTCTCCGTGCCGTTGAAGCACATGTGCTCAAGGAAGTGGGCCAGACCACGCTGATCTTCCTCCTCTTGGATGGAGCCTACCTTCTGCGCAATGTAGAAGTTGGCCTGTCCCTTGGGGTACTCGTTGTGACGGACGTAGTAAGTCAGTCCGTTCTCCAGTTTGCCATAGCGGACGGCCGGGTCGAGCGGCAGCGGTTGCATGGCCTGCTGCATGGCGGCCTCGTCAGGCATCTGTGCACTCAACAGCGAGGCAAAGGCCAGCGCCACGGTGCCAAAAAGAATACGAAGTTTCATTTTTTACCTTATTATATTTATATTAGACATTGATTACTCATTTCGCGGCGCCTGCCTCCCCGTAGTTTTTCAGGCCTTCCCGCAGCCATTGCAGGTAGGCCGGCACGTCCTCGTTGTAGGTGTACGAGCCAGTGAGGGGACGCCCCTCGTTGTCCACCAGGACATAGAAGGGTTGTGCGTTGGCCCCGAACTTATAGCGCTGGAGGTAACTCCACTTGTCGCCGATGGTGCGCAGGCGGCGTGTCTCGCCGTTTTCCTCGACGGTCTCCACCCGTGGCAGCGGCGTCTTCTCGTCGACAAACAGCGAGATGACCACAAAGCCGTCGTCCATCAGTTGCTGCACCTCGGGATGGGTCCACACGGCGGCCTCCATCTTGCGGCAGTTGACACAGCCGTAGCCCGTGAAGTCGAGGAAGACGGGCTTGTGGTGCGCCTTGGCATAGGCCATGCCCTCCTCGTAGTTCTCGAAGTGAAGCGATTCAGAGGGACTCAGGTTGAAGTCCTGCGTCTTCATGGGCGGCGCGAAGGCACTGACGGCCTTGCACGGTGCGCCCCACAGGCCCGGCACCATGTACAGGGCAAAGGCCAGCGAGACGAGGGCCAGGAAAAAGCGCGTGACCGACGTGCGGGGACGCTGAATCACCTCGCCCATCTCGTCGTATTCGTCCTCGTCGTGCGGGAACCGGAGCCAGCCGATGTAGTAAGCCCCGAGCAAGGCGAAGAGGATTATCCACAAGGACAGGAAGACTTCGCGGTCGAGCAGGTGCCAACCGTAGGCCAGGTCGGCGACGGAGAGGAACTTCAGCGAGAAGGCCAGTTCCAGGAAACCGAGTGAAACCTTGATACAGTTCATCCAGTTTCCGCTCTTGGGCGCAGACTTCAGCCACGAGGGGAAGAGGGCAAACAGCGTAAAGGGCAGGGCAAGGGCCAGGGAGAACCCGAACATGCCGATGGCCGGCCCGGCGAGATTGCCCGTGCTTGCCACCTCGACCAAGAGGAAACCTATGATGGGACCCGTGCAGGAGAAACTGACCAGCGACAGGGTGAACGCCATCAGGAAGATGCTAAGCAAGCCAGTTGTCTTCGTGGCCTTAGAGTCCACCGCGTTGCTCCAACTGCTGGGCAGGGAGATTTCAAAGCCGCCCAGGAACGAAGCGCCGAAGAGCAGCAGCAGGAGGAAGAAGAAGATGTTGAAGACGGCATTCGTGCTCAGGGCGTTCAGCGCACTGGCTCCGAACAGGAGCGTCACGATGAGTCCCAGGGCCATATAGATGACGACGATGCTCAGTCCGTAGGTGACGGCGTCGCGTATGCCCTTCGAGCGGTCGTCCTTATTGCGTTTCAGGAAGAAACTGACCGTCATCGGGATGATGGGCCACACGCAAGGCGTGAGCAGGGCCGCCAGTCCGCCGAGCAGACCGAGCAGGAAGATGCGCAGCCAACTGGCGTTGCCGCTGGTGGCGTCCGCGCCTCCGTTCAGTGCTCCCCCACCCTGTTTGAACGCTTTCAACTCGTCGATGACGGGCGTCCAAAGCGCGTCTTGGGGACTTCCCACAAGGGTTTCCCCTGCGACGAGGGCGGAAGCCGCCTCGGCTGAATCGGCAGGCGACGCGCTGCTCTCCGCATCAGTCGCCGCAGCGTCCTCTTCTTTCTTCACGGTCTCCGCGGCCTTCTCCTCCCCCTTCGGGGAAACTGAGGGAGCCGCGCCCTTGAACGAGAACTCCACGTCGCTGGGAGGGATGCAATTCTCGTCGTTGCAGGCCCCGTAAGTCAGGTAGCCGGCCACTTCGTAGTCGCCGCCCGTCAGGGTGAACTTCTGGCTGAACGAGGCCGTGCCCTCCATGAAGGAGAGTTCCATGCCGAACATCTCGTCCATCTCGCGCTTCACCTTTCCGGTGGCACGCAGCCGCCCGTCGGGCCGGACGCCCTGTTGTTTCTCCAGGGTCAACTCGGCGCGTGTGGGGCCGCCGTCGGCAATGTCCGTACTGTAGACATGCCATCCGGGTTCCACCTTCCCCGTAAAGACCACCTCGATTTCCGTGTCCGACAACTTGTTTTGCTTGACACTGAACTGCACAGGCTGATGAAACTGAGCGAACAGCACCTGTGACACCCATAAAAGCGAAATAAAGACTATCTTCTTCATAGTTATTAGAAAGACGGTGCAAAGATACAAAAAAAGCACGGGGCACGAAACATGTTTCCCTACGAAATACAAGATTTTAACGATTTTTCCACACCGTGCCACCCGAACCGGCATGTTTCCCCTGCCCGGAGGCGAAGCGGCGGAATGAGAAATTCCATACAATTTGCCCCCAATCACTTGTAAGAATCGCGGAGATTGTGTACCTTTGCAGCCGATATATGAACGAACGTATCAAGCAAAACAATACAATGAAACGCTATCTTATCCTCATATTCCTTGCCGCGGCCACGATGCCGGATGCGATGGCCCAGCGCGTCAGAACGGCCCGAAAAGCCGAGACGGTCCCCGTCGAACTGTCGCAAGGCTCCCTTCGAGACTCCATCATGGCCATGAAACAGGCGGCCGAGAAGGCCAAGGCCGAGGAAAAGGCCGAGATGGAACGGGTCAAGGCCGAGAAGGCGAAAGCCAAGAAGGACCTGAAGGAACAGAAGAAACTGGCCAAAGCCGAAGAGAAAGCCGCCAAGAAGCGCGCCAAGGCCGAGGCAAAGGCCGCAAGGGACCGAGAGCGGGAGGCCGCAAAAGCCCAGAAAGAGACTGGAGAAGAGGCTGAAAAGCGAGCCGAAGCCAAGGCCGAGAAGAGCCTGAAAGAGGCGGAAAAGAACGCCCGCCAGGAGGAAAGACGGAGCACTTCGGTGACAGAGACCCGCGAAAAGGCCGAGGCCGAGGCTGCCCTGGAAAAGGAAAAGGCAGAAGCCATCGCTGAAAGAGAAAAGGCAAAGGCCGACGAAAAGGCTCAAAAGGCGATTGAAAAGGCAGAGGCAAAGGCCGAAAAGAAAATACAGAAAGCCGAGGCCAAGGCCGAAAGAGAGCGGGCCAAGGCTGCCAGAAAGGCCGAGAAGGCCGAGAAGGATGCCGAGAAGGCTGCCATAAGGGCGGAAAAGGCTGAGCGGGAAGCCCGGGAGGCTCAGGCGAAAGCCGAACGGGAAGCCGAGAAGGCAAGGAACTGAAAAGGAGCGAATCCCACATCCGCCGATAGCTAACGACACACGAAAGGGCGGTTCCCCTTTGCGAGGAACCGCCCTCTTTATGTGCCGTTAGCCTGCCGGTTAGCGAAGGAGGAGCAAAAAATGACGGGCAAGGTCACTCGGACCTTGCCCGTCAATCATAGTCTGTTTCCGATTACAGTTTGGGACCAGCCTCTACGAGTGCCTTGCCAGCCTCGTTGCCTTCATACTTCTTGAAGTTCTTGATGAAGCGGGCAGCCAGGTCCTTTGCCTTAGCATCCCACTCGGCACGATTCTGATAAGTGTCGCGCGGGTCGAGAATGCCCCATGCCACACCGTCCAGTTCCGTGGGCACTTCGAAGTCGAAGTAAGGAATCTTCTTCGTGGGAGCGTTCAGGATGGCACCGCCCAGGATGGCGTCGATGATGCCGCGGGTGTCGCGGATCGAGATACGCTTGCCCGTACCGTTCCAGCCCGTGTTCACCAGATAAGCCTTG
>JAFTEX010000040.1 GCA_017453445.1 Bacteroidaceae bacterium | reverse complement strand
ATTAGAGATTAGAGATTAGAGATTAGGGACGACCTCGATGGTGCAGTCTGCGGGTGCCTTGCGGTTCTCATCGATGACGATTTCGCCCACGGAGCCACGCACCACGATGCTTCCCGAGGTTGGGTTCTTGATGCTGTGGACGTGACCGTTGATGGTGGCATGGACGGTGCTGTACTCGAATCCGAGGTTGCAATCCTCGCCCAGGGTGCAGTCCTCAAGCACGAGATTCTCACAATAGCAGAGCGGCTGTTCGCCCGTAATGTGGCAGCGCACGAGGCGCAGGTTCTTGGAGTACCAGCCAAGATACTCGCCATTGATTTCGGAATCATAGACGGTGACGTTCTCCGTCTCCCAGAAAGCATCCTTCGTGTTGAGCACGGCATTGTGGATTTCCACGTTCCGGCTGTACTGGAAGGAGTAGTTGCCGTCCTGATGGTAACGGTCGATGTAGACGTCAGAGGTGTGCATGAAGAGATAGTCGCAGTTCTGGATGCGGCAATCCTCGATATGCACCCCGTCGCAGTCCCAAAGCATTTCCTGCCCGTCGGTGAACTCGCAGTTCTGGAGGTTTATGCCCCGAACGCGACGGAACATCTTCGGTGCCTCGATGCGGCAGTCGGTCATCGTGCAGTCGCTGCTGTACCACACGGACGAACGGGCCGTGGGGACGAACAGACAGTTGCGGACGTGGAATCCGCGACACTCCCAGAAGACATATTTGCCCTCAAAACGGCAATCCTCGGCCTCGATGTGATAGGTTTCCTTTATGCTGGACTCTCCCAGATGGATGGTGACATTCTCCAGTCGGAGATCATGCTCCCGATAAAGTGGGCGTTCGCCACCGAACTCTTCATTCTTAATCAGTTTCATAATAGGGTTAATGGAGTTATGGATGTTCCGGAGATTCCGGATTATCTGGAGATTCCAGAGTGACCGGAGATTCCGCTTTTTTTACTTTTATCTTCTTAAAACGCAGGCGCAGGAGGAAGATGATGCCTCTGACGGTCAATTCTATGGCCATCGCCAGCCAGACACCCTTCAGCCCCATGGTGCGTGCCAGCAAGGCTGCCAGGGGGATGCGCACGAGCCAGATGCTTCCGAGGTTCATGATGCAGGGAACGAGCGTGTCGCCCAGCCCCATGAACACGCCATAGACCACGATGGAGGCGGCATACATGGGTTCGGCAAAGGCTTCGATGCGCAATGCCATGGTGCCGTCGGCCTGCACGGCGGGGTCGGGGGTCATCATGATCATCAGCTCGGGTGCGGCGACGTACATGACCACGCCCAGAAGTGTCATGACACCCACGCCCATGAGAACCGTGAGAATGGAGAAGGAGCGGATGAGGTCGCCCCGCCTGGCCCCGTAGCTCTGCCCTATCAGGGTAGTGGCGGCATCGCCGATGCCATACCCCGGCATGTAGCACAGGCTCTCCACGACCACACCAATGGTGTTGGCAGCTATCGCCACCGGACCGAGGGGAGCCACGATGAGGGTGCTGACTATCTGGGCACCGCAGAACACCACATGCTCCACCGCCATGGGCAGGCCGATATGGAGGGAGCGACGGATGATGGGAACGTCGAAACTTAATCGGCAGGGGCGCAACCAGTCGCGTCTGCCCTCTGCGCACTCCTTCCCACCACGGACGCGACGCGCTTCTCCCCACAACGCCAGCTCAGGGCTTCGTGTGATAAGATAGCCGAAACTGCAGGCTGCGGTTATCGTGCCTGCCACGCTGGTGGCCAGAGCCGCCCCCACCACGCCCCAGACGGGGATGAGCAGGAGATTGAAGACGACATCGAGCGCCGCCATCATCACGCCAAGCTGCATGGGGGTCTTCATGTTGCCGCTGCTGCGCAACATGCTGTTGGACAGGAAGAGCAACTGCATGACAGGCACCGTGAGCGCCCAGACGAGGAAATACTTCGACGAAAGAGCCGCGACCTCTGGCGTGCCTCCCAAGGCTCGCGGCCACCAGGAATGGATGCTGACGCAGAAAAGCGAGATGAGCACGCCCAGCGAAAGGCAGACGAGCAGCGCCTGGCGCAGCACGTTGCGCGCCTTGCCGTACTCCTTTGCCCCGATATGTTGTGCCACGAGGACGGAGAAGCCGGCTCCGAGCGAGGCGGACAGTCCACCGAAGAGCCAACAAGTGGTGGAGACGAGTCCGATGGACGCCGTGGCGTTTGCCCCCAGCTGACCGACCATCATCGTGTCGATGTACTGCATGACGATGGTGCTCAGCTGCCCCAGTATGGCAGGCATACTGAGCGTGAGGACGAGCGAAACCTTCTCGCGCCGCGACATGGCGGCACCATCACGCACTTTCGAAAGTAATTGACTTTTCCTTTTCACCTGTGTCGGGCCTCCCTATTCGGAAAGCGCGTGCAAAGATACAAAAAACAATTGATTTTTCCAAAGGCCGCTCTATTATAACAATATATAATATGTACGCGTGCGCGAGAAAAGATGCACGAACCGCCCCGAGGTGTAAACATTCTTTATTTTTCGTCCTAAGGCCTGTTTTCCACGAAAACAGCCTTCCCGGATAAGAATACTATGCTTACGCGGATAAGATTACTATGCTTATGCCTGTAAGAATACTATTCTTATGGGCATAAGCAAGTATTCTTCATTTTTAGGGGAAACGGCATGTAAAAAAATTTCCGATTCGCTTTGTGGTATCGGAATTAGTGATTAACTTTGAAGCCAGAAACAGAACCGAAAGAACGTATGCCCACCGCCCAGTCACACTTCCCCGCCTGCTTCGTCGAACTTCCGCCCGAAGCGGACGGACGCCGCGCGGCCTTCTATCTGGCCGCCGAGGAATACATTGCCGACACGCTGCCCGCGGACAGCTATTTCCTGACGTGGCAACTGGGGCCGACGGTGGTCATGGGCCGCAATCAGGTGGCGCACCAGGAGGTGGACCTCGACTTCTGCCGCCGCGAGGGCATCGACATCATCCGCCGCCGGAGCGGGGGCGGAGCCATCTTTGCCGACGAGCGCAACATCATGACCAGCCTCATCACCGAGGATGCGCCCGTGGAAGTGCTCTTCGAGGAGTATGCCGAGGCCGTGGCCCGTGCCCTGCGCCAACTGGGGGCACCGGCTGTGGTGGCAGGGAGGAATGACATCGTATTGGAGAGCGGAGCCAAGGTTTGCGGCAACGCTTTCTATAAGAAGACGAACCGCTGCATCGCCCACGGCACGATGCTCTACGACACCAATCCGCGACTGATGGAGGGGGCACTGCACCCCGACGTGAGCAAACTGGCGCAGAAGGGAGTGAAGAGCGTGCGCAGTCGCATCGGCCTGCTGAAGGACTATCTGCCCTTCGGAGTCGACGAACTGCGCCGCCGGTTGCGGCTGCTGCTATGCGACTGCACCGTCCGTCTCTGCGACGAGGACGTGCTACAGATAGAAAGACTGGAAAAACGCTACTACGCCCCCGAATACTTCTATGGAAGCAGTGCCAAGGGCGATGTCGTGTGCACCCGTCGCATCCCAGGCTGCGGCCAGGTGGAAGTGAGTTTTTCCCTACAGGGCAGCCTCATCACCGATGTCCACCTCCGCGGCGACTTCTTCGACCTCGGCCAGGCCGCCGAGACCTTCCGCACAGCCTTCGCCGGCCGCCCCTTCACGCCCGACAGCCTGCGCCAGGCCATCGCGGAGCACCATCCCGAGCAGACGATACGCGGACTATCAGAAAAGGCTCTGAGAAGCCTTCTCCTAAACAGATAGCACGCGCCTCACCCACAAACGAAAAATCTGGGGCAGACAACCATCGCGAAATTGCACACTGCAATTTTTAAGATTGCTTATTGCGATTTTTTAATCACTTATTACAATTATTAAAATCAAGGGCATCATGAATCATTGCCGTCTGTTTCAATTGCCGACATAGAAATGACATTTATCCCGTCCCCGCGCCTAAACAAACATAGTTTTACGCCCAAATTCTTTGCCATGTCGGGAAAATGTGTTATTTTTGAGGCGCGAATAAACTTCAAACCCTATATCATGAGCGACAAAAAGACCTGTCTCTACGAGAGACACATCCGCCAGGGAGCCAAGATGGTGAGCTTCGGCGGCTTCGAAATGCCCATCCAGTACACCGACATCACAGACGAGCACGTGGCTGTCAGGACGGCCTGCGGCGTATTCGACGTAAGCCACATGGGCGAGGTGCTGGTCACCGGGCGCGAGGCTGAACGCTTCGTGCAGCACATCTTCACGAACGACGTGGCTGGCGCCCCCGTGGGCAAAATCTTCTACGGCATGATGCTGCACCCCAACGGCGGCACCATCGACGACCTGCTGGTCTATAAGGAGGGCGACGAGCGCTTCTTCCTGGTCATCAATGCGGCCAACATCGACAAGGACTATGCCTGGATATCGGAACAGGTGAAGCAGTTCGACGCCGTGGCCGAAAACCAGAGTGACTACTATGGTCAGCTGGCCGTGCAAGGTCCGAAGGCCGAGGCCGTGGTGGAGAAGGTGCTGGGACTGCCCTGTGCAGAACTC
Source organism: Bacteroidaceae bacterium (assembly GCA_017453445.1). GTDB lineage: Bacteria > Bacteroidota > Bacteroidia > Bacteroidales > Bacteroidaceae > Physcousia. Next base: position 5,662 of record JAFTEX010000040.1, on the reverse strand, counting down.
GTTTTCTATACCTTCAAGAAGATGGAGGTGGAAGGAGAAACCATCATCATCAGCCGCACAGGCTACACGGGCGAGGACGGATTCGAAATCTATGCCTCGCACGGCCTCATCCAGCAAATGTGGGACCGACTGATGGAGAGCGGCGAGGCCAAGCCCTGCGGATTGGGTTGCCGTGACACACTGCGCTTCGAGGTAGGACTGCCCTTGTACGGCGACGAATTGACCGATGACCTGTCGCCTCTGGAGGCTGGTCTGGGCATCTTTGTGAAACTGGACAAGGAGGAGTTCGTAGGCAAGGAAGCCATAGCCCGACAGAAGGCTGAGGGCCTGACCCGCAAGATTGTGGGCATCGAACTGGAGGGCCGTGCCATACCGCGCCACGGCTACGAAGTGGTGGCCGACGACAAGGTCATCGGTGAGGTGACGACTGGCTACAACAGTATTTCGACGGGCAAGAGCGTCTGCATGGCACTGGTGGACATAGAGCACGCCAAACTGGGCACGCCAGTGCAGGTGCGCATCCACAAGAAGCTGCAGCCCGGCACCGTGATTAAAAAACGTTTCTACGACAAGAATTATAAGAAGTAAGAGACCCACCCTACCCCTCCCTTGTAGGGAGGGCATAAACACATTTGATTCTACAATATTAACCTAAACATCCTTGACCCCAATATGTTCCTCCCCATTTAGGGGGAGGTTAGGAGGGGGTCCGATTTATGGCAAAAGTAATTGAAGGGCTCTACTATGCAGAGAGCCACGAGTACGTGAGAGTGGAAGGCGAGTATGGCTACATCGGCATCACCGACTATGCTCAAGACCAGCTGGGCAACGTGGTCTACGTAGACATGCCCGAAGTGGACGACGAAGTAACGGCTGGCGAAGAGTTTGGTGCAGTGGAGAGCGTGAAGGCTGCCAGCGACCTGTTCAGCCCCGTCAGCGGCACCGTCATTGAGGTGAACGAAGCCCTGGAGGACGAGCCCGAACTCATCAACAAGGACGCCTTCGCAAACTGGATTATCAAGGTTGAGCTCGCCGACAAGAGCGAACTGGACAACCTGATGGATGCCAAGGCTTACGAGGAGCACTGCAAGTAAAATAGAAAGTTGGTTAATAGAATGGAGGTCAAACGCATCACATGCCGGACAGCGATTGAATCTTCAGCACTCTGTGCCAAGCTCGAAGAGGCAGGTATAAAATGTGTTATTTACGACGAAACAAACAGTAAAGTTGCACGAGGAATACTTGACCCTACCATTGACATCATGGTCAATGAAGAAGACTTGGAACGAGCCAATGCAATTTATGAAGAGATGCTAAAGGCTGGAGAGGAAGTCCTCCCATGGTGTCCCTCGTGCGGCAGTGAAAACATTGTAAAACTTGATAAGCCTAAACATACATCAAAAGGGCTGCTCGGTTTTATTGCTGCGGTTCTATGTTTTGTCCCATTCAGGTCATCCACCAACAACTACATGTGTAAAGATTGCGGAAATAAGTTCTAATCTTTATCTTTTATCTATGTTCAAATACTTTCCCCATACAGCCGATGACATTCAGCAAATGCTCAATGTCATCGGTGTGCGGTCTTTAGACGACCTGTATGCCGAGATTCCAGAGGAAATCAAGTTCAAGGGTGAACTGAACATTCCCAGCGAGAAGTCGGAAATCGAGGTACGCAACATCATCCAAAGTCTGGCCGCACAAAACAAGCCGCTCGTATGCTTTGCTGGAGCTGGCAGTTATGACCATTATACACCGAGCGTGGTGCCCTTCCTGGCCAGCCGCTCGGAGTTCAGCACCAGTTACACACCGTATCAGGCCGAAATCAGCCAAGGCACGCTGCAATACATCTTCGAGTACCAGACCTTGATGGCCGACCTCACAGGCATGGACATCTCGAATGCCTCGATGTACGACGGCACCACCGCCACCGCTGAGGCCATGATGATGATGACCGCTGCCGCCAAGAAGCGCAACCGCGTGCTCATATCGAAGACCATCCAACCCGCCGTGATGGCTGTCTGCAAGACCTATGCCAAGTTCCACGGCGTTGACCTCGTGGAGGTGGAGGAGAAGGATGGCATGATGGACAAGGAGGCTGCCCGCAGCCTTATCGAGGCCGACGACGTGGCAGGCCTCATCGTCTGCCAGCCCAACCGCTATGGCCTCATCGAGGACTTCACGGGGCTGGCCAACCTGTGCCACGAGCACAAGGCCTTGCTGGCCGTAAACACCATGGCCTCTGCCCTGGCCGTACTGAAGACGCCGGGCGAATGGGGAGCCGACATTGCCTGCGGCGATGCACAGAGCCTGGGCATCCCCATGGGCTACGGCGGTCCATACATCGGCTATCTGTGTACAAAGGATGCACTGGTGCGCAAGATGCCTGGCCGATTGGTGGGCGCTACGACGGACGCCGATGGCAGACGTACCTTCGTACTGACCATGCAGGCCCGCGAGCAGCATATCCGACGCGAGAAGGCCACATCGAACATTTGTACCGCACAGGGCTTCATGTGCCTCTATGTGGCTGCCTACCTGAGTCTGATGGGCCCCAAAGGCATGAAGGAGGTGAACGAACAGAGCTATGCTTCGGCTCACTACCTGCACGATGCACTGCTCGGGACGGGCAAGTTCGAGGAGGTATTCCCTGGCGCTCCATATCTCAACGAGTTTACGCTGCGCTACAAGGGCGACGCAAAGGCACTGCGCATGGCACTGGCTGAAGAGGGCTATCTGCTGGGCGTGCCCACGCTCTATTGCGACGACTGCCTGACCATCGCCAGCACCGAGCAACGCTCGAAGAAAGAGATTGACAACATGGTTGAACTGATAAAGAAAGTAGCCCTATGAACAGAGAATACTACGGAAAGTTGATTTTCGAACTTTCAAAGCCTGGGCGCGTGGGCTACTCCCTGCCCAAGAATGAGTTTGAGGGGTATGACCTTCTTCAGTTGGGCACAATGACATTGCGCCAGACTAAACCGCTCCTGCCCGAGTGCGACGAATTGACCGTTGTGCGCCACTACACTAACATGTCGAACAACAACTTTGGCGTGGATACGGGCTTCTACCCCTTGGGGTCTTGTACGATGAAGTACAACCCCAAGCTGAACGAAGAACTGGCCGCACTGCCCGGTTTCAACATCCACCCCATGACACCTGCCAAGTATGCACAGGGAAGCCTGAAGCTGTACGACGAAGTGCAGAAGACACTGGCCGAAATAGCTGGCCTGTCTCGTTTCACACTGAATCCCTATGCGGGTGCCCACGGTGAATTGACGGGCCTGATGGTCATTCGCAGCTACCACATGAGCCGCGGCGACGTAGCTCGCACGAAGATTATCGTGCCCGACTCGGCACACGGCACCAACCCCGCCTCGGCCGCAGTCTGCGGTCTGCAAATCGTGGAGGTGAAGTCGCTGGCCGACGGCACAGTAGATGTAGAGGCCCTGAAGCCTCTGTTGGGTCCCGACATCGCTGGCATGATGATGACTAACCCCAACACACTGGGCCTCTTCGAACGACAGATACCGGAAATAGCCCGCCTCGTGCACGAGTGTGGCGGTCTGATGTACTACGACGGAGCCAACCTAAACCCCATGTTGGGCGTATGCCGCCCGGGCGACATGGGCTTCGACGTGATGCACATCAACCTGCACAAGACGTTCTCCACACCGCACGGCGGCGGAGGTCCCGGCAGTGGCCCCGTGGGCGTAAGGAAAGGACTGGAGCAGTTCTTGCCCAACCCGCAAGTAAGACCCACCCCCACCCTCCCTTGTAGGGAGGGAGCAGACACTATAGATGCTCAAGAATATGAAGTATATACTCCCCTCTCTACCAGAGAGGGGCAGGGGGAGAGTCTCTATGTTTCCTTCTTCCTCGGCAACTTCGGCATCATCATCCGTGCCTATGCTTACTTGCTTTCGTTAGGCAAGGAAAACATCCCCATGGCCGGCAAGCTGAGTGTGCTGAATGCCAACTACATCAAGGAGTCGCTGCGCAGCCACTACCTGCTGCCCATCGACACCGTCTGCAAACACGAGTTTGTCTTCGACGGTTTGCGTGAGGAATACGGTGGCGACCACCATTCGCCCGAGCACGTGACTACGCTCGATGTGGCTAAACGCCTCCTTGACTACGGTTTCCATGCCCCCACCATCTACTTCCCCCTGCTCTTCCACGAGGCACTGATGATTGAGCCGACGGAAACGGAGAGCAAGGACACGCTGGATGCCTTCATCGACGTGATGAAGCGCATCGCCGAGGAAGCCAAGGCCGACCCGCAGTTGCTGAAGTCCGCCCCCCACGACACCCCCGTCCGCCGCATGGACGACGTGAAGGCCGTAAAGGAACCTAAGTTTACGTACAAGTCTGTGAGTTAGCGAGAGAAGAACGATGCCTGCGTCAGTTTTTCCGAGTGTAAGCAGGCTCGGAAAGAATCCAAGGCATTGTAGCATTCTTCCCCAAAGAAGATAAGCAAGAAGCACCGCACTTTTCGGAGTGCGGTGCTTCCTTTATAAATGCCCCGGGGTTTTCAGTTCAAATGGACCTGACAGCACGTAGCGCAGTTTTTAACGTCAAAAAATACAGAGTTATGGAAAAGCGATTAATTAACGAGAGTGAGCAGAATGCAGATTAGTTCCAAGCGTGGAGGGTATGCCGAAGAACATACCTTCCACGCTTGGCCGGTTAGGAGAAACTATGTAAATTTGTAATAATAAAAAGAATAGAATATGAATATATTTTTCTTGTCACCCGAAGCCGCCACCCTATTGGGGTTGACTCTTCTTGTCTGGTTTTTAGTCCTTGTTCTTAAGTCCATTGGGCGCAACATAACTGTCAAATCACAGGAAGAATTAGACGCTGACTGGGAGAAGTTTAGGGAACTCGCAGGTCCGATGACATGGGGAGCACGCATATTCGCCATTGTGCTTTTTGCTTTAGTTGCCCTCTTTGCCGCATGGCTTGCCACTATTACTTAGTGTATTTTTTACACCTCGACGCTATGGCACCCACCGACCTCTCCATGGGCTACATCCACATCAGCCGTGTGGATGCACGCCACAAGTGCATCCACCTGAGCGTCGGACGCTGCAACGGCTACGTAGGCGTAGGCTGCCAGTCGGCGCAGCGCGACCGGCTGTCATAAAAACTAACAACAGTTGCATGTTGCCGGGCCGGGGGAATCCCCTGTGAACTTTCAAGGGCATTTCCTTGGCCGTTTCGTAATTTGTTTGTAAATTTGCGAAAAGAAAGGAAAAACAATATGGAAGTCGGGCTTTTATTATTATTTTGGCTTATTGCGGTGATAATAATACCAAAGGGAAAATAGTATTTTTATATCCCATCCTCGTGGTCTATCTTTGCGTTGTTAACGTAAAGATAGTTTTTTATGGCCGACAACATTCAAACCTATACCACCCGAATCTTCCTCAATACCGAGGAAGCCAAAAAGAGACTTGACTAACTGCAGTCGAAAGTCGAAACGCTTCGCAAGAAAAAAGATGAAGCAGCACGTGCCGGAGATTGGCCTACGTTCAATAGTCTGAAGAAACAACTGGACCAGGCCAACAACCAAATTAGGTCGATGCAGACATCTGCCCAGAACACGCCGCTATGTGCACCTGAATCGGAACAATGTTACAAAATATAATTAAAAATT
>JAFTEX010000039.1 GCA_017453445.1 Bacteroidaceae bacterium | reverse complement strand
ATGAATGGCTGTATCAGCAGTTTTGAGGCTCATTCTGTCACTTTATACCACCCAAATGGCTACTTATACGTCCAACACATCGGCTGTCCGAGAAATTGGTAGTTGCTGAAAACGCAAAAGATTTTTAGCGGACACCAATAATATTCAATATTAACTAAAATTCAGGACTATGGAAAAAAATCCTTATTACGAAGATTGGCTTCGCAAAATTGCAGCGATGAGTGAAGAAGAACTTTCGGAAGTGATTAATGCAGAAAATTACGATAACGATTTCCTAAAACTTGCAAAGGAGAGGCTTGCGTATATCAAAAATGGGGAATCGTCAGATGGGATATGGCGTAAAAGGATAGAGGGTGCAGACATAAAAGTTGAAAGCCATGAAGATACGGAATCCCCCACTACTTACGTGGATAATGGTGCTGAAAACACGTTGTTGTTTATCGCCAAGGCAGAACTTATTATAGGTATTTTCGCAAGTATAATTCTTCTCCTTGCCAGTGTCGCATCTGGGCAAATAATAGGAGTTGCTGCAGCAGTTACAACTTTCGTGTTTTCTTTGGTTACATGGGCAGCCTTGAAGGTCTTTGCCAACATATCCAAAACCCTTAAGGAGATTAAAGGACTGATACCGAAAGCATAATCAATATAAACCAAGCAAAGGGGCGGCAAGTCGCTAAAAAACTTGCTGCCCCTTTTCAACTTTCAATTTTCAACTTTCAACTTTCTTCCTGATGCGCTTCGTGAGTCCGATGGCACCCGTGGGGCAGACGAGGCGGCACAGGTGGCAACCGACGCAGCGGGTGCCCACGATGTGGGGCTGACGCGTGACGGCGTCGAAGGTGATGGCCTGATGGCCACCGTCCTGGCAGGAAGTGTAGCAACGGCCGCAGCCGATGCACACGTCGCGGTCAATCTTCGGATAGACGATGGTCGTGCGGTCAAGGTCGGAGGGCAGAAGGAACTGTGGCAGCAGTTCGCCCACCAGATCCTCCACTCGGGTGATGCCTCTTTGGGCCATGTAGTGCTGGAGTCCGAGAATCATGTCGTCGATGATGCGGTAGCCATACTGCATGACGGCGGTGCACACCTGCACGTTATGGCACCCCAACTGGATGAACTCCAGCGCATCGCGCCACGTCTCAATGCCGCCGATACCACTGTACTGCACGCCCTTCATGATGGGGTTCTTGACCATGGCCAGGATGTGGCGCAGGGCAATGGGCTTGACGGCACGTCCCGAAAGGCCGGAACCCGTCTGGCAGCCGCTCACTTCGGAACCTTCGCCCAGGGTGACGCTCTTGATGGTGTTGATGGCCGATATGGCATCCGCCCCTGCAAAGTAGGCTCCCATGGCAGGGTCGCAGATGTGGGCAATGTTGGGCGTCATCTTGGGGATGACGGGAATCTTTACATTTCGCTTGACGTAAGCCGTGAAGAAGGTGACCAGTTCAGGGTCTTGCCCCACGTCGCTGCCCATGCCGGTCATGCGCATCTGGGGACATGAGAAGTTGAGCTCCACAGCATCACAGCCGGCTTCCTCGGCCATCTTGGCCAGTTGCACCCAGTCTTCCTCCGTCTGTCCCATGATGCTGGCCACGACCACCTTCGAGGGGTAGTCGTGCTTGAGGCGTCGCAGAATGTCGAAATCCACCTCCACGGGGTTTTCGCTCAGCTGCTCCATGTTGCGGAAGGCATAGAACGAGCCGCACTGTCCGTTGTCGTGCACGGCATCGAAGCGGGGCGACACCTCACGGATGTCCTGCAGGCAGATGGTCTTGTAGAACACGCCTGCCCAACCCATGTCGAAGGCGCGCGCCACCATCTCGTAGTTGGTGCACACGGCTGAGGAGGCCAGGAAGAAGGGATTCTCGCAGGGAATGCCGCAGAACGTGATGCCCAGCGAGGGCTGTCCTGCCACGTCGGCTGCCGGAGCATCGGCTGCTGGGAGCCCTTCCATTAGCTGTCGGATGCGTATGGGGCGGTCATAGTGGATACAGGCCCCTTCGGCTGCCTCCAGTTCTTCGGTGGTGCACTTGGCCACCCACTGGCTGGCCAGTCGTTCGTTGCCGAAGCGTATGGCGCGTATGGCGCGGGCGGGGTCGCCGTTTTGACACACTTGCGAACAGGGTGCTTCCTTGCACAGGAGGCATCGCATGGCCTCTTCGCGGATGTTGAGCTTTTGGTGTTTCATGGTGTTGAGCGTTTTAGGGAAGGGAGGGAATGTAAAAAGGAGCATCCCACGTCAGAGAGAGGGGGGTGCTCCTTTTTGAAGATGTCAGTCGGTTTACTTCAGTGCCTTGTTGAGCATGTAGTAAACCTCGTTGTTGCGGAGGGTCTGCTGGAAGTCGGCGATGTTCGTCTGCTTGTTGATGCGGACGTATTCGATGCCGGTCATCTCAGCGAAGTCGGCCCAGTACTCCTCGGTGATGTCGTAGGAGAAGGCGCTGTGGTGCGTGCCGCCGGCCAGAATCCATGCGCCGGCACCGATTTCGAACGAAGGCTGGGGCACCCACAGGGCTGAGGCCACGGGCAGCTTGGGCATGGGCTTGGGCTCGATGCACTCTACCTCCTGCGAGATGAGGCGGAAGCGGTTGCCGAGGTCAACGATGGTGGCCTTGAGGCCGGGGCCTACCTTGCTGGTGAAGACGAGGCGGGCGGTCTGCTGCTTGCGGATGCCGATGCCCAGGAAGTGTACCTCCAGCTTGGGCTTTTCCTCTACGGCAATGAGGGGGCATACCTCCAGCATGTGGCTCTGCAGACAAGAGCTGCGGTCGCCGGCGAAGTTCAGCGTGTAGTCCTCCAGGAAGGAGCAGCCGGTGGGCATACCCTGCTGGATGACCCACAGCGTGCGATAGAGGCAGGCGGTCTTCCAGTCGCCTTCGGCACCGAAGCCGTAGCCCTCGGCCATGAGGCGCTGAGAGGCAAGGCCGGGAATCTGGTCGAAGCCGAGGAAGTTGGGGTCGTCGATGTCAGCGCCGCCCAGGTCGTCGAAGTTGGTGGTGAAGGCTGTGGCACCCTCGTCCTTCAGGACACGGCGCAGGGCAATTTCGGCCTTGGCTGCGTTGTGAACCTTCTCCCAGTAAACCTTCTCGCCCGACTCGTCAATCTTGATGACATAGAGTTTCTTGTACTCTTCTACGAGTTCGTCGGCCTCCTTGTCGGTCACTTGCTTGAAGTATTCCATCAGGGAGCTTACGGGGTAGTAGTCGACGTGGTAACCCAGACGCTGCTCGAACTCTACGCGGTCGCCGTCGGTCACGGCCACGTTGTTCATGTTCATACCGAACATCAGGCAGCGCACGTTGTGAGCATCGGCTACGCCGGCAGCTACGCGTGCCCAAACGGCAATCTGCTTCTGGGCTTTCTCGTCCTTCCAGTAGCCGCAGACCACCTTGCGGGGAACGCGCATACGAGTGCAGATGTGACCGAACTCGATGTCGCCGTGGGCCGACTGGTTGAGGTTCATGAAGTCCATGTCAATCTCGCCCCAGGGGATTTCGGCGTTGTACTGCGTGTGGAAGTGCAGCAGGGGCTTCTGCAGTTGCTGCAGGCCCTTGATCCACATCTTGGCGGGGGAGAAGGTGTGCATCCAGGTGATGATGCCCACGCACTTCTCGTCGTTGTTGGCGGCGAGCATGACCTGCTCCACCTCCTTCGAGGAGTTGGCTGTGCCCTTGTAAACGATCTTCACGGGTATGTTTCCGCTCTTGTTCAGGCCTTCGACCATCTCCTTCGAGTGTGCGTCAACTGCGATGACTGCATCGCCTCCGTAGAGCAACTGTGCACCAGTCACCCACCAAATCTCTAAATTTTCAAACATGGTTTTAAAATTTTAAATGGACAATGGACAATGGACAATGGACAATGCCCGGAGGCGTTTGTGCCTATTTGTGAATCATCTATTGTCGTAGTTAGTAATTAAATTATTAATGATTGTTCTCTTTTGCTGATTTTATGATGGATTGCAGGATTCTGATGAGCTCTTGACAATCGTTGATTATGCTTGAAAATTCTCTGTCGTCGATATAACCAGTTTTGTGCAACAACCTCAGCCAGTACTTCGTTTCGTGGGCCTCTTTGTTTGCGATGCCCATCTTTGAGATAAAGTCAGCTTTACTTTGGGCTTGGTCGGCTTCGGTAGCGTTGGCTCCAATGCTCGTTCCTGCACGTAGCAATTGGGTCGCCATGACATTTTCTTGCTTTTCCTTAGTTAAGTATTTCTTAAGGTTGACTATTCTGACGGAGAAATCAAAGGTCTTGTCTAATATGACATTATTGTGCATACAACATTGTCCATTGTCCATTATCCATTGTCCATTTATGTTTCAGTGTTTTTGACCCTTTTGGCCGTAGTACGCATTGGGGCCATGCTTGCGCATGTAGTGCTTCTCGACGAGCAGGGGATTCATGGTCAGGTCGGGATTCACGGACAGGGCCACGAAGGCCATCTTGGCGCACTGCTCCATGACCTTTGCGTTATAGACGGCATTGTCGGGAGAGGTGCCCCATGAGAAAGGGCCGTGGTTCTTGACCAGCACGGCGGGCGTGTGGTCGGGGTTAATCTTGCGGATGTTCAGGATTTCATCGACGATGACGTTGCCCGTCTCCAGTTCGTACTGCCCCTTGACCTCCTGCTCGGTCATGTCGCGCGTGCAGGGGATGTCCTTGTAGAAGTAGTCGGCATGTGTGGTGCCGATGTTGGGGATGTCGCGCCCTGCCTGTGCGAAGGCGGTGGCGTAGGTGGAGTGGGTGTGTACGACGCCCTGAATGTTGGGGAAAGCCTTGTACAGCACGAGGTGCGTGGGCGTGTCTGAGGATGGGTTGAGGTCGCCCTCGACCACCTTGCCAGTCTCCAGGTCAACAACCACCATGTCCTCGGCCTTCATCTCGTCGTAGCTGACACCCGAGGGCTTGATGACAACGAGCCCCCGTTCGCGGTCGATGCCCGAGACGTTGCCCCAGGTGAAAATGACCAATCCTTGCTTCACGAGGTCAAGGTTGGCCTTGAATACTTTTTGTTTGAGTTCTTCTAACATAATATGGCTAAATTAAAAAGTAAAAATTAAAAAGTAAAAGTTTATTGTTGAGCTTCTGCGTTCTGCTTGGCATTCTTTACAATCGTAACTAAAAGGGCAACAAGTTCTTGTGCATCCTTTTGTATGGATTGAAATGTTTTCTCATTTATATAATCGTTTTCATATAATAGATGCAGCCAATAAACAGATTCATTTGCTTCTTTAAGTGCAATGTAATTTTTATTGATAAAATCTTTTTTGCTCTGTGCGAATTTAGCCTCTCCAATTAATGCCCGAATTGCAGTTCCACTACGAACTAACTGTTTAGACAGGATAGTTTCCCCCTTTTCGTATTTCAGATACCTATAGGCCTTAACAATACGATTGGCGAAATCGTATGACTTATCTGCGACCAAATTGCCGGTATGCAAGGGCATTTTACTTTTTACTTTTTAATTTTTACTTTAGTTGTGTTTACCAGAAATACCAATAGAAGCAGGCGCAGAGGCCAATGACCACCAGCGAGCCGACGATGTCGAACAGGCCCCAGCTCTCACGGATGCTCTTGCGGAAGTCGCTGGTGAAGGTGATGGCCTCCACCTGAGCCTTGGAGGGAGCGGGCGTGAAGAAGCTGACACACACCATCAGGGCGATGATGAACACCAGCAGCCAGCACTCGAAGATGAGCCAGTTCGTCTGCCAGAACCAGGTCGTGTTCTCCCAGAAGGCACCGTCCATCACGGCCTTGCCTGAGTCGGTGAGCACGTTGGTGACGAGGCGAATCATACCGATGCAGAAACCACCGATAAGGCCCCATTCGCCAGCCTTCGGGGTAATCTTCTTGGAGAAGATACCGAGCGTGAAGACGGCTACCATGGCGGGAGCAATCAGCGACTGGATGTCCTGCAGATAGCTGTAGAGGTTGCCCATGTTCATCATGATGGGCATCCACAACAGGCCGAGGATAACCACAACGACCGTAGCGATGCGCCCGACGAGCACGTAATGCTCCTCCGTCTTGCCCTTCTTCATGGGCTTGTAGAAGTCCTCGGTGAAGAGCGTGGCGCACGAGTTGAAGAAGGCTGCCAGGGAAGCCACCAGGGCGCAGACGAAACCGATGGTCACGATGCCCTTGATGCCCACGGGCAGGATGTTCTTCACCATCATGGCGAAGGCCCCGTCGGTGGATTCGTGGTTGGTGATGTCCATCTCGATACCGCTGCCTTCCTTCAGCGACAGGGCATAGGCCACCATGCCGGGGATGAGGAACATGAAGCAGGGCAGTATCTTGAAGAAGCCGGCGGCGATGGTGCCGCGACGGGCACGCTGAATCACCTTGGCATTGTCCTCACCGGGCACCTGACCAAGGACACGCTGCACGATGTGCTGGTCGGTACACCAGTACCAGAAGCCGATAATCGAGGCTCCGAGGAACACCACGTAGCCGGGGAACTGGGGATACATCGGGTCGGCAGGGTCGGTGTGGAACATGTGGGTCGTGCCGAAGCCGTCGTGAGCCTTGTTGCAGACGTCCATCATCTGTCCCCAACCGGCCACGATGCTGCCGTCGCCCAGGGCTGCAAGGCCCAAGAACAGGACGAGGAAGGAACCGATGATGAGGATGGGGGTCTGAATGGTGGAGAGCGTCATCACGCCCTTCATACCGCCGAAGACCGTGAACACGGCCGTCACGGCAATCAGCCCTATGGCACCCACCCAGAAGTTGAGGCCCAACAGGTACTTGAAGAAGATACCGCCCGTGAAGGCAGTCACCGAGACTTTCGTCAGCACATAGGCAATCAGGGTGATGATGGACAGCCACGAACCCGTGCGCTGCGTGTAGCGCATCTTCAGGAAGTCGGGCATGGTGATAATCTTGCCCATCTTGTTAATCATCAACTGATAGAAGGGGACGAACAGCCAGCCGAGGATGAGTATCATCCAGCCCTGCATCTCCCAGTGGGCCATGCCCACACCGTCCTTCGCGCCCGTGCCGGCCAGGCCTACGAGGTGCTCCGAGCCGATGTTGGCCGCAAAGATGGCCATGCCGATTACATACCAGGGCTCGCCCTTGCCGAACAGATAGTCCTGCGAGTCGGCTCCCTTCATTTTCTCTTGGTCTTTCTTGATGGCGCGATAAACCGCCCAAACTACGCCTATGATGCCCACTGCAAGGACAATCCAGTCAAGCGTAGCAAATCCACCTGTGTTCATTTTTTTTGGTTATTGAAGATTGAAGTTTTAAGATTTAATTTT
>JAFTEX010000038.1 GCA_017453445.1 Bacteroidaceae bacterium | reverse complement strand
TGACCCGGCTTCTCGTATCCGGAACCGACGGTTCGATTCCTTATCCTGTACTACTTTCTTGCCTATGGAATCATGTCAATGAACTCTTCTGTTCTTGCTCCGAGAGGGTGTCCCTCTCATTTGCGGATGCAAAGGTACGACAACTTTTCGGACTGGCAAAATATTTTCGGAAGTTTTTTAAAATATTTTTAACAGCACCATATGGTAACATATAATTATGGTATGCGCGCGCGAATTCGTTGGAAAAAGGGCTATGGAATTAACTCGAATGTCGCAAAAAGTTTGTACTTTTGCACTCGACATGAAATGCCCAAATACGATAAAATCCCCCCAAAAGAGTGTCGAGAGGCTGCTAAAAAGTGGTCTCAGTTTTGCACTCTTCCGTTTCCCGAAAGAAACGACCATACATCTCATCCTGCAAACAGAGGGTGAAACCAGACTTCTGTCCCCTGGAGAGAAAGAGCCCCGAGGATTCATCTTTGCTCCCTTCCAAGAATGCTCTCAATGTCCCACCTTGCTCATTGAGCCCCAAATCATGGCGCAGGGGTGGGAGGCTATCGGCATGGCGACACGCCAACTGCCAAAACGTAAGGTCAGCCTGGCAAATCCACACGTCCGACATGCAGAAAGCCGATACGAAGAGTTCTTCCGGCAATCGAAAGAGGCCATCCAAAGGAAGGAGGTTGAGAAAATCGTGGCGGCCGACAAACAGACGGAACACGGAAGGTATCACCTGAAAGGGCGGGAGGCAGCCCTCTTCTGCAAGGCTGTCGAGGGATTCTCCAACTCCATGGTGAGTCTGGTGTACACCCCCCAGTCGGGACGCTGGATGGGCATCACCCCGGAAGTGCTGCTGAAGAGCGGGAATGGAAAATTCCACACGATGGCCCTCGCGGGTACGAAAAAAGACGAAGAAACGGAATGGGACCGGAAGAACCAGATGGAGCACCAGACGGTCGTCAGATACCTGGAAGAGACCTTCCGGCAAGGGGGCATCCCATTTACAAAAGGAACGAGATACACCCGCAGGGCCGGCCACCTGTTCCACCTGTGCACCGAATTCAGCCTGTCCCCCACTCCGGCCTATCACACGTCCGACCTGATCGGGCTCATCCACCCCACCCCTGCCGTGTGCGGAATGCCACAAGAGAATGCCCTGCGACTGATTCTGAGCAAGGAAAAATGTGAGCGCAACTACTACAGCGGCTACTTAGGCCCCATCAACATGCCAGAGGGGACACACATCTACGTGAACCTGCGATGCGCCAATATCCATCGCTACAAGACCCTATATTACGGTGGCGGAGGCCTGAACCAATTCTCTGAACTGGAGAAGGAACAACAAGAGATATTACATAAAATAAATGTACTGAAACAATTGGCCGATGATTAGTGACAACCGAAGCATACAGGAATTGGCGGCCCTGTTGCTGGCTCACGGCGTAAAAGATGTCGTGCTTTGCCCAGGCAGCCGGAATGCGGCCCTCACACACACACTGAGCCAAACGGCCCAGTTCCGATGCCACGCCCTGACGGACGAGCGCAGCGCCGGATTCTATGCCCTGGGGCTTTCCCTCTCGACGGGCCGGCCGGCAGCCGTGTGCGTGACGAGCGGGTCGGCCTTGCTGAATCTGCACCCGGCCGTGTCTGAGGCCTACTATCAGCAGGTGCCGCTTGTCGTCGTCAGTGCCGACCGCCCTCAGGCGTGGGTCGGACAAATGGACGGCCAGACACTGCCCCAGCCCGGCGTGTTCGGTTCACTGGTACGGTGCAGCGTGCAACTGCCCGAAATCCATACGGACGAGGAACGTTGGTACGCCAATCGTCTCATCAACGAGGCACTGCTCTCGGCCACCCAAGGCGGAGGCGGCCCCGTACACATCAATGTGCCCATCCCGGAGCCGTTCTACGAGTTCCACACCGAGTGCCTGCCAACGGTGAGAGTCATTCGCCGCCAGACACTCCCCGAACTTCTGAAGCAAGCGTGGTGGCTCCGTCGCGAGAAATGCCTCATCGCCGTGGGGCAGCATCCCACGGCCCTGCATTTTCCGCAGGGGTGCGCCGTGCTGAGCGAGCACATCGGCAACCAGCAAGAAGGCATACGGGGCAATCTGGATGCCCTCATCGCGAACATGCCCGAGGAAGCGTCAGACGACTTCCGTCCCCATCTCCTCGTCACAATCGGCGGCCACATCGTCTCGAAGCGGTTCAAGCAGTTCCTGCGCAACCATCCGCCCCAGCACCATGTCCACATCAGCCCGAGGGGTGAGGTCACGGACACGTTCCAGTGCCTGACGGACATCGTGACATGCACGGGAGAGGACTTTTGCCTTGCTACACAGCTACAAGTTCCCCAACCTCAGGCCGAAGAGGCGCGAGCATACACACAGATGTGGGAACAGCTCGCAGAAGACGTGCGCATGAAGGAGGGGAAGAAGCCACTCACCGAGGAGGAGAGTGCAGTAAGGCTGCTGCTGTCGCGACTGCCGAAGCACGCTGTGCTGCATCTGGCCAACAGCAGCGCCGTGCGGCTGGCCGAGAAGTTCCCCGTCAGAGAGGAGGTCCTCGTGCAGTGCAACCGTGGGGTGAACGGCATCGAGGGCAGCCTCAGCACAGCGGTGGGGTATGCAACGGCCCGACCCGACCGTCAGCACTTCGCCGTCATTGGCGACCTGTCGTTTTTCTACGACCAGAACGCTCTGTGGAACACCCGCCTGCCACAGAACCTGCACATCCTGTTGCTGAACAACGGAGGCGGAAAAATCTTCGAGACCCTCCCCATCCCCGACGAACCACGCAGCCGCGACTTCATCTGTGGCCACCACCATGCCAGCGCCGAAGCTGCCTGTCGGCAATATGGGCTTCGGTATCTGAACGGTCCGGAAAAGATGGCCGAGTTCGTCGCATCCGAACAATGCACCTTATTAGAAATAAAAACGATATGAGAAACTGGAAGACTATCAAGGAATACGAAGAGATTCTGTTCGACGAGTGGCAGGGCATAGCCCGCATCACCCTCAATCGCCCTCAGGTGCGCAACGCGTTCACCCCCCGCACGACGTGGGAAATCAGTGACGCACTGCTCTACTGCCGCGAAGCACGGAGTGTGCGCGTCGTGGTGCTGACAGGGGCCGAAACGCCCCGCAAGGAGGGACAGACGGACGAGGAATGGCTCAAGACCCAAGCCTTCTGCTCGGGCGGCGACATGAACGTGAAGGGACGCGGCGGCTACGTGGGCAAGGACGGCGTGCCCCGGCTGAACGTGCTGGACGTGCAGAAACAGATTCGCTCCCTGCCGAAACCCGTCATCGCCATGGTGAACGGCTTTGCCGTCGGCGGCGGCCACGTGCTGCATGTAGTCTGCGACCTGACGATAGCCTCGGAGAATGCCCGTTTCGGACAGACGGGACCGAAGGTGGGGTCATTCGATGCCGGATTCGGAAGCAGCTACCTGGCCCGCATCGTAGGCCAGAAGAAGGCCCGCGAGATATGGTTCCTCTGCCGGCTCTATTCAGCCCAGGAGGCACTGGAGATGGGGCTGGTGAACAAGGTGGTGCCCTACGACCGGTTGGAAGACGAGGTGGTGGAATGGGCCGAGACCATGATGAAGCGCTCCCCCATCGCCCTGCGCATGATCAAGGCCGGGCTGAACGCCGAACTCGACGGGCAGGCTGGCATACAGGAACTGGCCGGCGATGCCACGATGCTCTACTACTTCAGCGACGAGGCACAAGAGGGCGGACGGGCTTTTCTGGAGAAGCGCGAACCGAACTGGGGCGACACCTACATCCCCTGATGTGACGAGGCAGAAGATGCCCGCCCCGTCCCCATCACGCAGGGCCCGCCACGCACCGCATTGTAAACATTCTTTATTTTTCGTCACCTTGCCCTCTACACAACCTTACTATGCTTACGGGGATAAGATTACTATGCTTACGGGGATAACCTTAGTAATCTTATCCCCGTAAGCATAGTAATCTTCCGTTTTCGGCCTAAAATGCCGTTTAGGGAAAGGAAGAGCGTTTGTAAAGTTTGCTTACCAGATTTCGAATCAATATTTAACTTACGAAGTGGGAGAGGCCTGAACGATTGTACAGTCCATACAGATTGCATCTGAATAGAGAATTTGTTCACACTCTATTAGCAAGCACCTATTGAAAAAGAGCCCTGCGGATGTAAATGGATGAGGAATTGTTCCGCCATTTCCATTGTCTGTATAGTAGTCAAGCGGAGCCATTGACTTTATCGTACACCCATTGAACACAATGGGCTCTGCTTGAGAAGCATGTTCCAAACTGCAATGGTCGAAGGTTGTACCGATGGCGTCACCCTTTGCACAGGAATGCCCGATGGTCACGCCATGAAGGTAGCAGTTCACCAATCCGCCCCCATAGTCAAGGAACAAGGTTGCCTCACTATTGTTGACAATGTCAGTGGCATACAATCGGGGGAGATTTAGCGTTGTTTGTTCCCCGGATGCCAGTGTGCAGGTGAAATGGCAGCCTGTCAAGGTACTTCCCAAAGGAATATTGAAAACCCTTTCTGCAGAATCTACCACAAATGAAGTATTTCTTGCCGACAGCGGGCTGTTCACGCAAGTCAGTCCACACTCTGAATTGAGAATGTCAATGAGACCCACGTTCGCACCTCCGTTGATGATGGATACGGGATTATTCTTCACTATTGATTTGTGCAGATGGAACGAACGAATATGAAACGTCCCCGAACCTGGCTCCAAATCAACTCCACCCCTTGGATAGCAGCCTAACACTATTTGTGAGTCAATATGTATATCGCCAATATCATGAATATAACTATTACGAACCCAAATGTCATCGCTGTCAAGTACAGAAATTCCCTGACGGCGACAGCGGAACAGTTCACAATGGTCAATAATGATGCCCCCCCCCAGAGCCGCTACCATTAAGACCATTATATGCCGACGAATTTTTGATAACGATAGCATCGCCCGTCATATAACTGATGTGGCAGTTCTCTACACGTCCGTTACCTTGGATAAAAATACCATATCCAAACTCATGGGAAATAATCTGATTTTCAGAGTTGTAGAAATTTGTATACACATGTTCCCGATAGTCTCCCTCCAGATTCAAGTCTTTGATGAGAAAGTTCGTACCGTTAGCTGTGATATTGAATACCTGATATCTCCAGAACATGGTCCGATTCACGCGGAGGATTTTACTATCAACCGCCGACGTATAGCAGAAGCCGTCGAAAACATTCTCAGTCGGAAATAGCCGACTCATATATTTCACCACCGGGGAGGGCATGTCAGAATATTAAAAGACATGCCCTCCCTGTATTATAATCAAAGGCTTTATACTTCAGATCGATTTAACGAAGATACAGTACTTTCCACTTTACGGCCTCCGAATGTACCGTCCCTGTTAAATTTTCCATTCAAAGCGATGGAACTTCACATCGAAGTTACCCGTTCCACCGACGGAAACGTAACTGCTCTCCATCAAACGGAAACGCGACTGGAGGTACAAAACCTTCATTGTAGGGCGTTCATATTTACAAAACCCATACAAATACATGTCCTTTTCATAGTCGTAAAATTATATCATTATCATAATACCAGCGACATTATAAATCGTTAGATGATTTAGCACGCACGGGACGAATAGAGAATCCAAAATAGCGCAGAGTGTAACTTACATCTATAAAATCCCACTCAAAGTGCAAATACCACGCCCAAGTGGAATTGGACGAACAATTCGCCTTATTATTGTAGAGGAGTGTACGCGACCAGTATTCACCGAAGAGATTCGGGTGTTCAAGTGTCGAGCCGTTGTAACACCCTCCACCGGGGAGAAAAATGCTTCTGTCGGTGTAACCCGTCCTTATACTTGTAATTTTAAGTCCGGCTATTCCGTTCTGACCCGTATATTCTACTGTGGTGTAGTTGGTGTTGAGGAGTTCATCAAACTGGTCTTTTGTCGGCATGCGCCAGTCTGCACCCCAGTTCACGTATGCAGCGTCGTCCTCTGGCAAGAGTTCGGTCAAGTTGTCAATGAAGCCGTTATAGCCCATATAAGGAGAGTCACTGGCACAATACTTGGTCAGTGTGTTAGATGAACCGTTACAAAGAATGTACGTGCCCCAACTGAAATCCGTTTTGCCGCCCACGGTCTCACCCCAGGCAAAGTAGTCGCCAAAGTCCTCGGGAGCATTGGCACCAATGTTGCAGGTTGCCCATAGCGTGCCGGAGGGAAGTCCAAGGTCCACATATTCGTGGGTCTCGTTGGCCGCCTCTACTGTCACCATGCATGTGGCCGAGACGCCACTGGCATCCAGGGCAGCACAGGTGACTGAACACGAGCCGGTGCCCACGGCGCTTACCAGTCCAGCGGCATCCACGGTGGCCACGTCCGTGTTGCTGCTCGACCATGTCACGTTCTGGTTAAAGGCAGTGGAAGGGGTGACGGTGGCTGTCAGTTGGGCCGTATCGCCAATATTCAGGGGGAGTGAGTTGTGGTTGAGCGTGATGCCTGTCACGAGCACAGCGTTTGTGTAGCGGGTAAACGCACCTGTGACGTAGTCCATGAACAGCAGATACTCTGGTGTGGCCTTCCACACCGCAACACCCTTGACGGGCTGTCCCGTGGCATCATATATCAGCAGGCGTCCCTGCGAAGGCATGAATTCATAGCTGGCACCGCCCGGATAGGTCGTCGTGCCGTCGGCACCGAACGTGAGCGGTGTGCCGACGGGGGAGTACCACGTGCCCACCACCATGCTGTTATCAACATCGTAGGGATTGAGGTTGAGCGTCTGCGCCGGACTCTTGCCAAGCACCATGTTGACCGTGGAGGTCACGTCGGCAATGGTCAGTTGGCCGTCGTTGTTCGTATCGCCCATCAGGACAGACTGGGCGTCCAGTGTCATTGTTGCCATGATTAGCAGCAACAGCGAAATGGTTGATTTCTTCATCGTCTTACTTGTATTTATTATTTATATTTAACTTCAATGTTCCCTGCTTCAAGGCTGTTACGATGAAGCAGGAACAAACGTACAATCTGTGCAGTTCTGAATCTGGTACAAACTGGTGAGGCAATCAATCAGAAGGCATTTATTATAGATAAGGCCGTCTGACATGAAAGATAGTGTTATTGGGTTGCCATTTGCATCATGTGATGGATAAGAAAGGGGTACCATTTTTTGTATTATACACCCGTTAAATATGATGATTCTTGCCGAAGATGCATGTTCAAAACCGCAGGAATCAAATGTTGTACCGATGGCTTGTCCTTTACAGGTACGATAGATGGTAATACCACGAAAATAACAATCCACCAGCTCCTTCTCAAATTCCACAGTCAGCGTGGCATTGGTAACATCATTGATAATATCCGTGTGTGAGAGACGGGGTATTTTTAGGTTGTTGCTCTCTCCATCCTTCAAAGCGCAAACGAAATGGCAACCTATCATGGTGCTTTCCCCTGTAATGTAGAAGATGGTTCTTCTCTCGTGCCCTGAAGGCTCAATGTATTTTCCTTCGGAATCGATGAAGAACATGCTGTTTCTTGCGAACACGGGGCTGTTCACATTCGTAAGGCCACACTCAGAGTTGAGAATGTCTATAATACCAACATTATTTTGGCCATTTATGAGGGAGACAAAGTTGTTGCGGACGATGGAATTGTGCAAGTGGAACGAACGGATATGATGTGAGCCTGAACCAGGTTCCATGTCAACGCCTCCCTTGGGGAACTTGCCCTGAAGGTTCAGCGAAGGCACGTCGCCTATTTCGTGGATGTAACTATTGCGTACCCAGATATCATCGCTGTCGAGCACAGAGATTCCCTGACGACGGCAGCGGAACAGTTCACAATGGTCAATAATGATGTCACCCCCAGAACCACTATGCTCTGTGCTATTGCCATAAGGCGATGAGTTTTTCGTGACAATGGCATCGCCCGTCATATAACTGATTCGACAGTCCTCCACACGTCCGTTACCTTGTATGAATATACCATATCCAAACTCATGGGAATAATATTGAGTACTATTATAGTAGAATTCTGTGTCCACATGTTCCCGATAGTCTCCTACCAGATTAAGGTCTTTGATAAGGAAGTTCGTGCCATTAGGCGTAATAGTGAACACCTGATACTCCCAGAACATGGTCTGTGCCACACGAATAGTACTCCCGTCTCCGATGACCATGACATTAGGAACCCTAATTGCCATGCAACTTTTGCAACGTTTTGGGGTTATACCATTTGTTCCGTAATCCGATGCTTGTTGGGGTGTTTGAGTTATCCCAATATTACCTTGAAAGTCAATGATGTATTCGCCATGGGGGAAATATACAACATCCCCCTCGTTCAGGTTGTTAAAGATTCCTTTTAGAATCTCATAGTTGTCACTAGTTCCGTCCCCCATTGCTCCACGGTCTTGTACGTTGATGACATTGTTTCTTATTTGTTTCTGGCAGTCTTCGCTGAACTTATTCCACGATAGTGAACCGTCTGTCACGTTCACCACAGAGTCTGTATGCGAAGAGAGATAATTGGCCACAGCCGCCTGTATGGCCGTGGCAGCCACACCGTTTTCCTCTAGCGCGGCAACCCTGTTGGACAAGGCCGTGTCATCGTAGTTCGACAGCCCGTCGAGTTTCTGCCGATGGAGTGTTGTGAAGTCCTCTGATGAGAGCCCCTTTCCTATCTCCTTATCCACTTTTCCGTGGTAGAGGCTGTCGAGTGTCACATAGCGCCATTCTTCCAGTGTGAACATTCCGTAGAACGTTGAGGAGTTCTGCATGAAGCGGAAATATAAGTTTGTCACCTCGCTGCCCGTTGGCACTGAATTGGCAAGCAACGCAGCTACATCCAGCACGAGCGTCTGTGTGCCGTCTGGTGCCCATGCCCCATTATTAAACTGCTGAGCACGCAGGGTTATCATATTAGAACTTGTATTGATATTGCACGATAAGCGGTAGTTAATTCTCACATATTCCGAAAGTTTCCTCACCTTTATGTACAATCGACTTGTGGAAAGAGGGATTGGAAGATCTACAGCAACGGCAGGGGCTTCCTCGCTACTTCTTCCAAAACCATCTGGGAACTGCCTTGCCCACTCTTCCAAGGAGTCCGCCATCTCCACATCCTCGATTCGGCTCATCAAGTGGCGCGACTTTGTGATGGAGATGTCATAGGTTAAACCTTCAAGGCTGTTAATTACAAAGTATGCCCCATCCATTCGGTTTGCAGCAGTGTAAGTAATGCATCCAGAGGTAGAAGTTTTAGCGATAGAAGCATACCCTATTTGGGCACCAGCGGCCGAATACAAATAAATAGACTTTGAGTATGTGCTGATGGTAGTGACGACATTAATCTCTATGGTTTCGCCCAACATGAGGTCGAAAGTGGCAATCCTCTGCGGTCCACTTTCAAGTGCCTTACTTACGGAATAGGTTCCGTTGACATCCAGTTTGAGTCTTTCCGTGGTTTCCATACTTATATCATTTATTATTGCCAAATTGCTATGATTTACGAAGCCAAAGTTATAAATTATCGAGGTACAGAGCAAAAAAAAGAAAGCTTTTTTGCCATATTATATAAAAAACGTATATTTGCCACATTAAGAACCTATGATTATGAAAATATATCTTAAAAACCAAGACTTTTCAATATTTTAATCAAAATAATTAAGTTCATTTACAAAAAATATCCCTTACATTTATAACGTATATAAACAATATATATTTACGACTATGAAAAGGACATACTTTTGTTTATGGTTCATAATGGTGCTGGCCATGATAGCAAGCCCGATTTGGGCTTTAACCTATGATTTTGAAGTTGATGGGATTTATTATAAGCGTGCCAATAATGGGGTGTGGGTACATTATCAAACCGAATCTGAACCATTCCAGAATTCGGCGGGTTATTCAGGGGATGTGGTAATTCCGGCTACAGTGACCTATAATGGAATCGCTTATCCCGTAACTGGAATAGGGAGTAAAGCCTTTAATAACTGTCCAGAACTCACTTCTATTGTGATAGGTGAGAACGTAAAAAAGATATTTGATTTGGCATTCTATGGTTGCAGCGGTCTGACCACTGTGGAAATCCCTAATAGTGTTGAAAGGATTGGATACGGTGTTTTTTCTAACTGTTTCAGCCTTACTTCTATAAAAATAAGTGAGAATATAAAAAACATACCTGAAGGTGCATTTGGTTGTTGTACCAGTCTTGAACAGATAGAGATTCCTGCCACTATCACACGCATAAATGAGCTTGCATTTGACGGATGTACAAGCTTAAAAAAAGTTGTGTTCGCTGATACTGAAACTTCCCTTTCCCTGACAGAGGACTTGATTATGAAAGAAACAAATACATTTGGCTATGCTGGTTCCGAGGACCCTGCCAAAGGGGGCACCCCACTGGAAAGCATATATATAGGAAGAAATTTGGATTTTACAACTACTTCGGAGTATAAATACTCTCCATTCTACAACCGTCAGAAGATTAAGTCCGTGACCTTTGGGGACAAGGTGACAAGGATATACTCAAACATGTTCCGCAACTGTGGCGGAATTACGTCCATCACCATTCCTGCCAGCGTGACCAGCATTGGGGATTATGCTTTCTACCAGTGCAGCAAACTGGACTCCGTCATAGTGATGAACAGCACGCCCTTAGTTATCACTTCCGGGGTATTCTCCAACCGAGCCAATGCCACACTATGGGTGCCTGTGGGTGCTTTGGAGGCATACGCAGAGGCCAACTACTGGAAAGATTTCAAGGAAATCAAAGAGATGACAAGCATAGAGTTTGAAGATGATGTTGTGAAAGCCATCTGTGTGGAAAATTGGGACACCAACAACGATAAAGAACTAAGTTATGACGAGGCTGCTGCCGTTTCATCTTTAGGAAGTGTTTTCGGCGAAAACACCGACATTACCACTTTCAATGAATTGCAATACTTTACGGGACTGACCAAGGTCGGAAAGAGTGCTTTCACCAACTGTCAACACCTTGCTTCCGTGACTCTCCCCACAACGATTAAGGAAATCTCTGAAGAAGCATTTGCATGTTGTATCAGTTTACATGGAATGAATATCCCAGAAGGAGTTACTTCCATTGCCGAGAGGGCTTTCTACGGGTGTACAGGGATGACGAGCGTTGCTTTCCCCGAAAGCCTTTCCTCGTTTGGCACACAGGCCTTTGCCAACACTGGACTAGAAGAAGTAGACCTGCCAGAGGGCCTTCAAGCTATTGGGCTGGGTGTGTTTAACCAATGTAACAAACTGAAAAAGGTAAAGATACCTGCCAGTGTAGCAGATATGGAAAATCCCTTTGAGGGTGCAATCAACCTAAGCATGGTATTTGTGAAGTATGCTGAACCCATACCTATAGAGTCCACGACTTTCCCATACCGCTCCACAGCTGCACTTTATGTGCCTAAAGGAACGTCGGCAGCCTATGCAAAGGCTGATTTCTGGAAAGAATTTGGCGAGATTGTGGAATACATCGATTTCAAGGATGAAGCCGTGAAGACTGCCTGCATTTCCAACTGGGACACTAATGGTGACGGGGAACTTAGCTATACAGAAGCAGCAGCTGTGACCAACCTAGGAACCACATTCAAGGATAATGTTGCCATCACGACCTTTGATGAGTTGCAGTATTTCACAAACATCACAAACATTGCCTCCTATGCTTTCCAAAACTGCACGGGACTGAAGTCGGTGGTATTGCCCGAGGGCGTGACCACGATTGGTTACTGCGGTTTCACTGGATGTACCAATCTGTCTTCCATCAACATACCTACAGGAGTGACGTCTATTTCATATCAAGCTTTTGGCAGATGCAGTAGTCTCACAT
The DNA here is from genome assembly GCA_017453445.1 of Bacteroidaceae bacterium. Lineage (GTDB taxonomy): Bacteria > Bacteroidota > Bacteroidia > Bacteroidales > Bacteroidaceae > Physcousia. The sequence goes on along the minus strand of JAFTEX010000038.1, from coordinate 10,154 downwards.
CCATGCCCTTACCTGAGGGGCTTACCTCTATGGGTGAAGCTGCATTTTATGACTGCAAAGGTATTACTTCCATATCTATCCCTAAGGGGATGGAGTATATCCCAGCATCTGCATTTTCTGGATGTACATCCTTGCAGACCGTGACTATCCCCAACAATGTTAAATACATCTATCAACAAGCTTTTATAGGATGCGGCAATGTGAAAGATCTGACCCTTCCCGAAGGGCTTAAGAGTATTGGAGCCATGTCCATGCCAGAAGGATTGTGGAGAATCACCCTGCCAAGCACCTTGGAGTTTATAGGTTCAAATGCCTTTACCTTTGATTTGGTTCGAGTGACTGCATTAAACCCCATACCAGTGGACATAGATGCGCTTGTTTTCCAAGGGCGCACACAGCCCGATGCCATATTGTATGTGCCCAAAGGTGCTTTGGAAGCCTACAAAGAGGCCAAATACTGGAAAGAGTTTACTACAATCATGGAGATTGGCAGCGATGACCCCAGCGAGAATCCTACCTCCCAAACGCTCCAGGACGGTAATACCTATGCTGGCAACATTGAGTACCTGATTGAGGAACTGATATACAAGCGCACCTTCACGAACATAGAATGGCAAGCCCTATATGTTCCGTTTGCCATGTCGTATGAAGACTGGGCAGACGACTTCGAGGTGGCAAGACTAAACGACGTCCACCAGTATGACGACGATGGCGACGGCGAGCCTGACCGTACCGTACTGGAGACTTTCAAAATGAAGAAAGGCAGCACGATAGCCAACACTCCCTACCTCATCCGTACCCTCTCACCGGGGGCGAAGACCATCAGCCTAACCGACGTCACGCTCCACAAGGCTGAGGAACGAAGCTTCGACGTATCATCGTGGACCACGCTGTTCACCTTCACGGGCACCTACACGGGCATCTCCGGCGCAGACATGATTGCCAACGGCTACTATGCCATGGGCAACGGAACACTGCTTCAAACAGCAAGTGAGGAAAGCAATCTCGGAAGTTTCCGCTGGTACATGAACATCACCGACCGCGACGGCAACCCGAAGTCGCTGGGCGAGGTGAAAGTCATGGTGTTCGACGGTGATGCCGACGGTGTGGAAGAAATCAGAGAAGAAGACAAGATTACTGACGATGCAGTCTACGATCTCACGGGACGGCGCATTATTAACGGGAACGGACAGCCGGCATACCCTCGAAAGGGCATTTATATCAGGAACGGACGCAAATACCTTGTAAGATGAAAACGGCACAGACACGCCGAAAGCCTGTGACGGAGGTGATACCCCTCCGTCACAGGCATCATATAATGGTGGGCACAGCCGAGGATGTTCCCATCGGTGGAAAGGGCGACTTCGACGTGAGGCGCAACGACTGGGAGATAGACTGGGGCGGAACGGGATTCTACGACGAGGAAAATGAGTGATTTTTAAAATTTGGATTTTCGCTCGCTTATTCTTGCTGAGTAAACTACGCAAGTGGCAAGCCGATTACGCACCTTTAACTATGCAGTTTTAGGTACTTCCGCTCGGAAAAATCAAATGTGATTTGCTTTTTCGCTCGCTTATTCGTACCTTTGCAGACGAATTTTAGGCAAAGGAAATTTTTATGGCACTACGTTACCACAATCTGGAGATACATCAGATTAACCCCATTCATGCTTTTCATAAGTGGGGGCGTAGCTGTCAGCATTAGCAGATTTAAGCATTGAAGGATTTTATGATTTAAGGATTGGAAGCATGGGTCTGACCGCTGCCGAATCCTCAAACCATAGAATCTTTCATCGTATATTAAATCGCAACATCATCTAATCTTAAAATATCACTATGTTGAGCAAAAGAAATTTGCTCGTGGCGACTGTGTTGACGGTTGTCATGGGCACACCACGTGGAGCTGCGGCGCAAGAGCCGGAAGCGGGGCAGGCAAAAGGGCAACTGGCCCTTTCGCTCGAAGAACTGTTCCGCACGGCCGAAGAGCACAACACCTCCATCAAGAGTTTCCAGTCGGCCATCCGGGAGGCAGAGGCCGGCATCGAAGCGGCCAAGGCCGAACGCCTGCCCGACATCGACGCGTCGGTATCCTTCTCCTACCTGGGCGGCGGGCGCATCACGGACCGCGACTTTACGAACGGATTTGGGGTACACATCCCCCACTACGGCAACAACTTTGCCCTGCAAGCCTCATGGGCCGTCTACACGGGCGGTGCCATACAGAGCGGCATCAACCTCAGCAAACTGGCTGCCGAAATGGCCAAACTGAACGATACGGATAACCGGGAACGTGTCAGGATGCTGCTGACGGGGTACTACCTGCAACTGCACAACCTTCGGAACCAGGAGCGCGTGTTCGACGAGAACATCACACTGACCGAAACGCTCATCGCCCACACGCAGAAGCGACAGAGCGAGGGGGTGGTGCTGAAGAACGACATCACGCGCTACGAACTGCAGATGGAGAGCCTGAAACTCGGACGCACACAGGTGCAGAACCAAGCGAAAATCATCAACCACCAACTGCTCACCGCCCTGGGCGTCGACAAGGAGATTGACATCCTGCCCACAGAAGCCTTTGGCATTTCGGGGGATTCGAAAAGCCCTGAGGCCTTCTGGCAGAGCGAGGCCACGATGAATGCCCCCGCCCTGCAACGGTCGCAACTGGGCATTGAGATGAGCGAAGAGAAGGTGAAACTGGAGAAGAGCGCCCGTCGGCCCACCGTGGCCGTTGTGGCAGAGGAACACCTGGACGGCCCCATTACCGTGGAGATTCCCAACCTGAACAAGAACCTGAACTACTTCTTCGTCGGCGTGGGCGTGAAATATCGCTTCGGTTCGCTCTACAAGAACAACAAGAAGGTGCGCCAGGCCCAACTCGCCACCGAGACGGCACGCGACCAGCACACGGCACTGACGGAACACATCGAGAACGCTGTCCAGGCGGGCTACACCGACTATCAGACTTCGTTCACGGAACTGGAGACGAGCCGGAAAAGCGTGGAACTGGCGCAACAGAACTACGACATCATCCAGAACCGTTACCAGAACGGGCTGGCGCTGGTGACCGACATGGTGGATGCCGCCAACCAACGGCTGGATGCCCAACTCCGCCTCGTGAACAGCCGCATCAACGTGCTCTACAAATACTATAATCTGAAATACATCACAGGAACACTATGAATCATTTAGACCACAGATTTCACAGATTACACAGATTCATTTCAGTATTGCCAGACCGCAAGGTATGGAGTTTCTGTGTAATCTGTGAAATCTGTGGTTAAGAAAAAGGAAAATAATAATCGTATTATGGAAAAGCATAAACTTACAAGCATCATCTACAACATTGTCATCGTGGCGTGCCTCCTCATCGGTGCCGCCATCGTAGTCATGCAATTCGTGCACTTCGGAAACGTGGAGTACACCGACAACGCCCGTGTGCGCCAGCACATCACCCCACAGAACACCCGCGTGCAGGGCTTCATCCGCGAGATTCGCTTCCAGGAGTTTCAGGATGTGAAGAAGGGCGACACACTGGTCATCATCGAGGATGCCGAGTTCCGTCTGCGACTGGCGCAGGCCGAGGCCGACCTGGCCCGAGCCGAACAAGGCAGCAAGGCCACGGGCAGCAGCATCCAGACGACCGAGGGGAACATACACGTGACGGAAGCAGGCATCGAGGAGGCCCGTGCCCAGATGGAGAACGCCCAACGCGAGGACAAGCGCTTCGAGAAACTGCTGGCCGAAGATGCCGTCACGCAACAACAGTACGACAACGTGCACACCGCCTACCTCTCGGCCAAGGCCCGGTACGAACAGGTGCAACGGTCGCGTGCGGCACAGAACCTCGTGAAAGCCGAGCAGCACCACCATCTCTCGGCGGCCAATGCCACCCTGGAACTGGCGCGCGCCGCCGTCGACCTGGCCCGGCTGAATCTTTCCTACTGCTACATCATCGCCACGTGCGACGGCACCCTTGGCACCAAAGACATACAGGAGGGCCAACTCGTGCAACCCGGTCAGACGATGGTGAACATCGTGGACAACAGCGAAATGTGGGTGGAGGCCAACTACAAGGAGAGCCAGTTGCCGCACATCGCCGTAGGCTCCAAGGTCAAGATGAAGGTGGATGCCGTGCCCGACGAGGAGTACACGGGCCGCGTGGAACGCATCTCCGATGCCACGGGGTCGGCCTTCTCGCTGCTGCCCATCGACAATGCCACGGGCAACTTTGTGAAGGTAGAGCAGCGCGTGACGGTACGCATCGCGCTCGACGGGAACGAGAAGGAAAAACTGGAGCGCCTGCACGCTGGCTACAACGTGGAATGCGAGGTTGAATACTAAGAATATGAACTATTTAGGCCACAGAGATTACACAGATTTTCATTTCTATCGGTCTGTAGATTGACAATGCAGAAATAAATCTGTGTAATCTGCGTAATCTGTGGTAAGAAAGAAATCCCTGTTATGCTCCCACTCCCTCCTCCCCCACCCGCGGGCATGGGTTTCATGATGCCCATGTTCCGTCCCTGGGTGCCTAAGCGCATCCAGCCCTGGATATACGTCGTCACGGTGTTCTGCGTGCAGTTCACGAGCGGCATGTACCTGGGCGCACTGGATGCCATCCGCGGCACCACGAACTTCATGATCGAAGACCTGCTGATGCTCCTCTACGCCGGACTGGCGGGCATGGCCATCTACTTCCCCCTGCTCTTCCGCATGAAGTTCCGCTTCACCAACCAGCAGTTGCTCTGCGGAGCCGCCATCGTCATCGGGGTGTGCAACCTCATCACGATGCACTCGACGTCGATGCCCCTCCTGCTGGTGGTCTGCTTCATTGCCGGCATGGCCAAGATACAAGGCACCTTCGAGTGCATGTCGAACATCCAGTTATGGATAACACCGCGGCGCGACTTTGCCGTCTTCTTCCCCGTCCTGCACATCGTGCTGCTGACGGCCATCGAGGGCAGCGGTTTCCTGGCCGCCTGGTTTGCCCACCACTTCACATGGCAGATGATGCACCTCTTCACAGTGGGCACCATGTCCTTCATCCTGCTCACGCAACTCACCCTCTGCCGCCCCTTCTGCCCCATGCCCCAACGGCTTCCCTTGAAGGGCATCGACTTCCTCAGCGGTCTGCTCATCAGCCTGCTCATGCTCATCGTCAGTTACATTCTCATCTATGGCGACTATCGCATGTGGATGGACAATCGCAACCTGCGCCTGCTCCTCGGCGTGTCCATTTTTCTCCTGGGCATCGTGCTCCACCGTCTGGCCAACGTCAGCAATCCCTATGTATCGCTGCGACTGTTCAGCTATCGCAACGTGTTGCCCATACTGGTCGTGACCGCCCTCGGCGAAATCCTATTGGGCTGTGAGCACACGCTGGAGGAGATTCTCTATGCCGAGGTCCACGGACTGGAGGAACTGACGAAGGAGGAACTGATGATATGGGCCTTGCCAGGTGTGTACATCGGCGTCGTCATCGACCTTCTCTGGCTGAAGGTGATGAAGTGGAAGGTCTGGAAACTCTTCGGCATCGGTTTCGGCTGCATCCTCGGCTACGCCCTGCTCATGTACTTCACCATCGACATGCAAGTGAACATCGAGCAATACCGCCCGGCCATCATGCTCCGCGGTTGCGCCTATGCCATCCTGGCCGCCACGCTCATGTGGTCGCTCGACGAGTCCGTCCACGATCTGGAACACTTCTTCATGGGCCTCTTCATCTTCAACATCTTCCACATGTATCTGGCCGGGGCCGCAGGCTATGCCGCCTACACGAAACTCTTCATGCACTTCCTCAACGACGACATGGTGCGCTACGGAAGCCAGTTGACGCTGACGCACCTCGACATGGGGCACTTCAATTTCGGATCGTTCATGGAGCAGCACTACCTCCACTCCATGATGGCCGTCGCGCTGAAACAAGTCTATGGAATCGTCGTCTGGGTCAGCGGGTTCTCGATGCTCGCCTTCTTCCTGCTCGACATCCCCGCCGTGCGCACCAACACCCGGAAGTTGCCCTACTGGCCCGTCTTCGGAATCGAAATGTTGGCAAAAATCCGCCCGCTCTATATGCGGAGTTGGATATTTTTTACTAACTTTGCAAAATGACCTATGAGATAAAACCACGGACGTTACATTTCCACGAACCGGCCGGCACCAGCCGGGGCACGTACACCGAACGCCGAGTCTGGTTCGTCACACTGAGCGAAGCAGGGCAAAAGGGCACTGGAGAATGTGCCCCTCTGCCCTGCCTTTCGTGTGACGACCTCCCCAACTACGAGGAGTTGCTGCACGGATTCTGCAAGCAGGTGTGCGAAAAGGGAGAAATCGACCGTGAAGCACTGCGTCCCTACCCCAGCATTCTGTTCGGTTTGGAATGTGCCCTGCGCATGCTTCGGCGGGGCAGTCGCATTCTCTTCGACACCCCTTTCACCCGAGGCGAAACGGGGATGCCCATCAACGGACTGATATGGATGGGGACGAGCGAAGCCATGCAGCGCAGACTGAAAGAAAAGACGAACGCCGGTTTCCACTGCATCAAGGTGAAAATCGGTGCCATCGATTGGGAAGATGAGATGAACTTGCTGCGGCAATGCCGCCAGTTGCAACACGCGGGGGACACTCTGCGCGTGGATGCCAACGGAGCATTCTCGCCCGAAGAGGCCCCCCGACGGCTGAAAGAACTGGCCCAACTGGGCATTCACAGCATAGAGCAGCCCATCCGTGCCGGACAATGGGAGGCGATGGGGCAGCTCTGTGCCACATCCCCCCTGCCCATCGCACTGGACGAGGAACTCATCGGGGTCAACGACACAAGGGAGAAAATCTGCCTGCTCGACACCATACGGCCTCAGTTCATCATTCTGAAACCCAGCCTGCACGGCGGCCTCACGGGGTGCGAAGAGTGGGTACAGCTGGCCGAAGAGCGCGGTATCGGTTGGTGGGCGACCTCGGCCTTGGAAAGCAACGTCGGACTGAGTGCCATTGCCCAGTGGGTGTCGCAATACCGCCCCACCCTGGCACAGGGCTTGGGCACAGGTTTGCTCTACACGGACAATACAGAGGCCGAAACCGTAGTCGTAGGCGAGGAAATCTTTTTCAAAGACCCTAAGGACCTTAAGAACCCTAAGGATCTTAAAGACTTTGAAACCCCTAAAGGCTCTCCCGAACTTGAGCGCTTCCTTGCTCGCTGGCGAGATAGCGACACCACTATGACCGTACAAACAAGCGGCTCGACCGGGCGCCCTAAGCTAATAAAGATAGAAAAGGAACGTATGCGCGCGTCGGCACGCATGACATGCGACTTCCTGGGACTAAGCACTGGACAGACGGCCCTGCTGTGCATGTCGCTCGACTACATTGCCGGACAGATGATGGTCGTTCGGGCACTGGAGCGGAAGCTGAGACTCATCGCCACGCCCCCCGGTGGTCATCCCCTGCGAGAAACCGGCGAGGCAATCGACTTCGCAGCCATGGTGCCCATGCAGGTGTGGAACTCGTTGCAAGTGCCAGAGGAAAGGGAAAGGCTCAAACGGATTCGTCACCTTATCATCGGCGGCGGAGCTATCAGCCCGGAGTTGGAAGGGACTCTTCGTCACTTCCCCAATGCCGTGTGGAGCACCTACGGCATGACCGAGACTCTCTCACACATCGCCCTCCGGCGCATATCAGGCCCAGAGGCCAGCCTGTGGTATGCCCCCTTGCCCGGCATCCGTCTCTCACAAGACGAAGAGACCCACTGCCTCATCATCGATGCCCCGGCCCTGAATCCCCAACCACTCCGCACCCACGACATCGTGGAGTTTGCCCCAGGGGGACGCTTCCGCATATTGGGACGCACGGACAACACGATTTCCTCGGGAGGCGTGAAGATTCAACTGGAAGAGGTGGAGAGTCTGCTGTGCCACCATTTGGGCGACACCGTGCAGGCCACCTATCGCCCCGATGAGAAATTCGGACAGGCTCTGATACTGCTTTCAACACGCCCCATCGACCGAGAAAAGCTGCGTTCCATACTCTCCGGCCATCCCTACTGGATGCCTCGGCAGGTGATACTCACCCCCACCCTGCCCCGCACCGAGACCGGGAAACCCGACCGCGCCACGGCACGAGAAATGGCAATGAGAGGCTAACTACTTGACATCTTGTCACGAAAAGCGACATTCTGCCCCGTCCGGGGTGGTTTGTCGCTTTTTTTGTGTCCTGAAGGATAAAAACAAACAAAAAGAAAGGAGACAACACTATGAACCTGAACAAATTTACCATCAAGGCGCAAGAGGCCGTACAAGAGGCCGTCAAGCGTGTACAGCTGCAGGGGCAACAGAACATCGAGCCCGAGCACCTGCTGGCTGGCATCCTGAAGGTGGGCGAGCAAGTGACACAGTTCGTTTTCCGGAAGATGGGGGTCAACCCCACCCTCGTGCAGCAAGCCACGGATGCACAGATTGGCAGTCTGCCTCGCGTCAGCGGCGGCGAGCCGTACCTGAGCCGTGAGGCCAACGACGTGCTGACCAAGGCCGAAGACATGGCCCAGAAGCAGGGCGACGAGTTCGTGAGCATCGAGCATCTGCTGCAAGCCATTCTGGCCGTGAACTGCACGGCCTCGAAGATTCTGAAGGACGCAGGCGTGTCGGAACGCGAACTTGCTGCAGCCATCAAGGAACTCCGAGGCGGACAGAAGGTGACCTCACAGTCGAGCGAGGACACCTACCAGAGCCTGTCGAAGTATGCCAAGAACCTTGTGGACGAAGCACGCGCCGGACGGCTCGACCCCGTCATCGGACGTGACGACGAAATCCGCCGCGTCCTGCAAATCCTCTCCCGACGCACGAAGAACAACCCCATCCTCATCGGCGAACCCGGTACGGGTAAGACGGCCATCGTTGAGGGGCTGGCCCACCGCATCCTGCGCGGCGACGTGCCAGAGAACCTGAAAGACAAACAACTCTATTCGCTCGACATGGGTGCGCTCATCGCCGGTGCCAAGTACAAGGGCGAGTTTGAGGAACGACTGAAATCGGTGGTCAATGAAGTGACCAAGAGCGAGGGGCAAATCATCCTCTTCATCGACGAAATCCACACCCTGGTCGGTGCGGGCAAGAGCGAGGGGGCCATGGATGCTGCCAACATCCTGAAGCCTGCCCTGGCGCGTGGCGAACTGCGCTCCATCGGTGCCACCACGCTCGACGAGTACCAGAAGTACTTCGAGAAGGACAAAGCGCTGGAACGCCGGTTCCAGAGCGTCATGGTCGACGAGCCGGACGTGCCCTCAAGCATCTCCATCCTGCGAGGACTGAAGGAACGCTACGAGAACCACCACAAGGTGCGTATCCAGGACGACGCCATCATCGCCGCCGTGGAACTCAGCCACCGCTACATCACCGACCGCTTCTTGCCCGACAAGGCCATTGACCTCATGGACGAAGCTGCTGCCAAACTCCGTATGGAGCGCGACTCGGTGCCCGAGGAACTGGACGAAATCACGCGCAAACTGAAGCAACTGGAGATTGAGCGTGAGGCCATCAAGCGCGAGAACGACCAGCCGAAACTGCAGCAGCTGAACAAGGAGATTGCCGACCTGCAGGAGCAGGAGACACAGTTCCGCAGCAAGTGGCAGGGCGAGAAGGAGCTGCTGAACAAGATACAGCAGAACAAGCAACAAATCGAGCAACTGAAGTTCGAAGCCGAACGCGCCGAACGCTCGGGTGACTATGCCCGTGTGGCCGAAATCCGCTACGGCAAGCTTCAGCAACTGGAGCAGGAAATCGAGCACATCAAGGAGCAACTCAAGCAAGCACAGGGCGGCGAAGCCATGGTGAAGGAGGAAGTCACCGCCGACGACATTGCCGACGTCGTGAGCCGCTGGACGGGCATCCCCGTCTCGAAGATGATGCAGAGCGAACGCGACAAACTCCTGCACTTGGAAGAGGAGTTGCACAAGCGCGTCATCGGACAGGACGAGGCCATACAGGCCGTATCAGATGCCGTGCGCCGCAGCCGGGCCGGACTGCAAGACCCGAAGCGCCCCATCGGTTCGTTCATCTTCCTCGGCACCACGGGTGTCGGCAAGACGGAACTGGCCCGCGCACTGGCCGAATACCTGTTCGACGACGAACAGATGATGACCCGCATCGACATGTCGGAGTA